>NZ_CP030048.1:3901477-4201590 GCF_015291665.1 Bradyrhizobium sp. CCBAU 53338 | reverse complement strand
ACGAACGACCCCAGCCGCTCCCGACATCTTGGCGCAATTTTTCTTGTTGCCCGGAATTGCGGTGATTGGAATTACGATGATGATGCACTCAACTGCCGACCTGAGGCGTTGACGGAATCTGCCAGGCAACGATGGTCGAGTTTGTTGCGCTGTCACCTTAAATGCTGCAGGCTTTCATCGAGGACGGGATTACATGCGTTACATGCTCATGCTCCACGCTGACGAAGCTGCAGGAAGAGCTGTAGCGCCGCAGGATATGGCGCGTTTCATGGGCCAAATGTACGCCTATCAACAGGCTCTGGAGAAGGCCGCGGTATTCATTTCAACGGACGCCCTGGTCAGCTCCTCAGAGGCAAGCATCGTGCGCGTCAAGGACGGTGAAATCAGTGTCCTGGACGGCCCCTATGCCGATGCTCGCGAACAGTTGGGCGGCTATTTCATCATAGACGTTGCCGATATCGACGAAGCCAACAAATGGGCGGCACGCTGTCCCGCCGCGACATGGGGCTCGGTCGAGGTACGCCGCATCAGGGATCGATCGGAATATGCGGGATGATGGTTTCGCAGTCCGCCCTCGCGCGATCCGTTGCGGAGAAGGTCGCGCGCGAGAGCTATGGTCGCCTGGTCGCTTATCTTGGCGGGCGCTCAGGTGATCTGGCATCTGCGGAGGATGCACTTGCGGAAGCATTCCTGGCGGCACTCGAGAAATGGCCTGATACCGGCGTGCCTGATAACCCCGATGCCTGGCTGCTGACCATCGCGCGAAGGCGCAGGCTCGACGACTGGCGCAAGGAGAAGGTCAGGAAAAAGAGTGCAGATCATCTCGATCTCGTTGCCGACGAGTTCTCTGCGGCAACGGATCTGGATGAAGGGATTCCAGATCGACGACTGGCACTCATGTTTGCTTGTGCGCATCCCAGCATCGATGCGGCGGCGCGAACGCCCCTGATGCTCCAAACCGTGCTCGGCCTGACGGCGATGGATATCAGCGCACGATTTCTCGTTTCCCCAAAGACCATGGGCCAGAGGCTCGCGAGAGCCAAGGCGAGGATCAGGGACGAAAAAATTCCATTCCTCGTGCCTGAAAGGGAAGAACTGCCGACGCGCCTGCCGCCAGTGCTGGCTTCCATCTATGCCGCCTACACGAACGGGTGGATGGAGATTGATGGGGCGAAAGCCCTTGGACACGAGGCAATCTGGCTTGCACGCGTGGTCGTATCCCTGCTTCCGCAAGAACCGGAGGCGAAAGGCTTGCTTGCGCTGATGCTTTATGCAGAAGCGCGACGTTCATCTCGCCGGGACCCCGACGGGGGATTCGTGCCACTGGACGAGCAAGACGTCGGACTTTGGGATCGCGCGCAATTGCAAATGGCGGAGGGGCTGTTGCGTGAGGCCAACGCAAACGGTCCCACTGGTCGTTATCAGATCGAAGCAGCGATCCAGTCCGCCCATGTCGCGCGCTGTTTGAGCGGCGTGTCGAACTGGCAGGCTGTGGTTTCCCTCTATGATGTGCTGGAAAGGATCGCTCCATCGCCGGTCGTGACGCTCAACCGCTCCGTGGCTCTTGCACGGATGGGGCACACGGACGCGGCTCTTGCCGACATCGACGCCCTTGCCGGCGATATCAGGATGGCCGACTATTTGCCCTATTGGGCGGCCCGTGCGCAGATTTGTGCCGATCTCGGCAAGCGGGCGGAGGCGGTGGAAGCTTTCACCATAGCCGTCGGATTGTGCTGGTCGGAGGGGGAGCGACGCTATCTCGAAGAACGGCGCTCAAGAATGTTGAGCTAATCGCGAATGTTTTCTCGCCGCCTGTCGAAATCGAGACCTCCTGGACGACATCCATCTGTCCAACCCAGGAGAACGATCATGACGACCAGGATGACCGTACAAGGCATTTACGCTTGCGCTACCGTTTCCAACTTCGACGAAGCTCTCGTCTGGTATGAAAAGCTCATGGGGCGTCCGGCCGACGACCAGCCGATGCCGGGCATGGCCCAGTGGCGCAACATGGGCGCGGCCGGCCTGCAGGTCTGGAAGGATGACGAACGCGCCGGCAGGGGGATCGTGACGATCGTCACTCCCGTGCTCGAAGTTGAGAACGCACGGCTGGCGAGCCTCGGCTTGCAACTCGTCAACAAGATGGAAGGCAAGTTTGGAGCCGTGGCTCAGATATTTGACGCTGAGGGCAACCGCGTCAACGTGGTCGAGCCTCCCAAGGGCCATGTGAACTGTTGAATTCGGATCCAGACTCCGGCCCTGGGTAATATCTGCTCTGGGCCGTTCGTCGGAAGTACGGTGACGGTGCACTCAATGGACGCAGTCCCCGAGCAGGACTGAAGCCAGCGGAGAGCGACCGGGAAATGGAATTGGTGCACTGGCCTGCACCGTCACTGCAATTGCAGCTCTAAGGTTCGAACGACCGGACGGGGTGCCGTTTGCTACGGCTTGACATAGAGTACGGCGATTCAACGCGCGGCACCTGGAGGGCAAGCTTATGGCGGATGAGAAGCGAAGGCTCCTATGGCATGGCGCGACCTTGTTCTTGATAGGATTGCTGACGGGGCTGGTCGAGCAGCATTTCACCAATGTGAGGATGGGATTGGCCGCCCACTTGGAGGGCGTGATGAACGGCACGTTCCTGCTGGCGGTCGGCGCCATCTGGAACGAGGTCAGATTGTCGGCGCGAACCAAAGCCGTGGCCTATTGGGCGCTGCTGATCGGAACATACGGCAATTGGGTCGTCACGACGTCGGCCGCCGTGCTTGGGACAGCCGCGCTCTCGCCGATCACGGCGGCGGAGCATGAAGCGGCGCCCTGGAAGGAGGCAATGATTACAGGCGCATTCGTATTCATCGGAATGGCCATCATCCTGGCCGCCGTATTGCTCTTGCTCGGGTTGCGGAGCGCGGCAAAGCCGCAGTGAGGCGACGAGCGGGCATGACCCGTTACGTAATTCGTAGCTCCCCTCTTTATTTCATTCTTGATGCTCACTCCAACCGGCCTTGTCCAATTTTGTCGGGTGGGTATTGTACCTCATTGCAACCTGGGGGAGAGTTATGAAGTCGACATTATGTGCGGTACTGGCAATCTGTGTTCTCGCATCTGAAGCCTTCGCCGCGGGCTGTGGCGGGATGGTGTGCAACCACAATTCGACCTGCCAGAGTTTGCGCAATGCAGGCAATTGCGAAGCCGCCCGTGCGGCCGGCGGCACCAGGCCCGACGCTGGCGCCAGCGGCAAGACCGCAAGCGAGTGTCAACGGCAGGCCGGGTTCACGTTCGCGCAATGGCAGGCCGGACAAACCACCAAGGCTCAGCGCAGGGCTTGGGACAAGTGCATGGGTCGGTGAAGCAAGACCGGACGAGCGCAGGGCCTCGGTGAAAGCCGAGGCCTTTTTCTCATCTCAGAGGAGCAGGTGAGCGAACGACCGCTCCGTTCCCCCGTTTCGGCCGGAGATCGTCCCGCGCTTTCCTGAGTGGGTGATTGTCTGGTCCAGGGCGCGCTGCTTCAGCTCAGCAGAAGACAAAAACAACCAAGTTGAAAGAGCATTCGCTCCGTCCCCAAGCATGGACTGAAGCCGCATGGTCGCAAGATTGCCGGCGGCAATTGCCGGTGAATGAATTCAATGCACAGTCAACGTACGTCAATCCATCCACCGCTTCTTGGCGGGCCGTCCGCTCTCAGGGAATGCGCATCAAACTTCAGGCTTGAGCGCAGCGGCGTCGGCTTCCTGGCTCGAGCCTTCGCGCGCGCCGGCGTCGACCGACGGGACGATGTCCGGTGCGGTGTCGGTCTCGCCGAAAAGTCTGACGTACTCCGAAAGCGGCATATAGCCGGCTTCAACCAGTGCTCGAGCACTCGTGCGATCAATGGACATGCGTTCCTCCAGCCTCAGCGTCAGCTTTACTGCTAGGCTGGCTCCGGTAAAGGCGACGTTAGATTGTTGCTTAACGGTCGCGCTGCAGTGCGGTATTTCCTGGTTCCCAGCGGTAGTTTGTTCCCTCAAAGCCAGGGAACCTCCGTGTTTCTACCGCCATTAAATTCGCGTTTACCGTCAGTAAATCCAGTTTATCGGCAGCACCTGCCGGGGCTATCGCATCTGAGAGGCCTTCCTGGCTGCGGAGCTGAGGCACCTGAACCGGCGGAGAGGCCGCGCGACTAAGCTGCATGGTTCGGAGCTTGAAGACGGATTTCGTGACCGTGCTGGCCGCTAGGTTTCTGGTCTCCTCGGTCTTCATGGCGAGAGCGGCATGAAGCGCTGGGTACGAAGCCTTGGAAAGATTGCGCGGGTTGCCGCGCTTTGCGGGACCTTCGCGTGGCTTGCGCTCACGACGATCTCTCCTCGAGAGCCTGATGCGAACCATCCTGAACGCTACGCCCAACGGCACGACATCCGTTACGTCAGCGAGGACATGGGATTGACCCTGCGAATTCTGCTTGGCGCGACGTTCACGCTCGCCATGGTGGCCTTTGGATGCCACTTCGCGACCAGGGACGCCGCAGATGATTGGTAGCGGGAGGCAAGCCGCTGCCGGCGGATGCGCGATCTTCCGGTCTTGCGACGGTGCAAGCATCTGGACAAACGGTTCATGAATCGAAGAGGCCGCCAACCGAGGCGGCCTCCGGATTTCGCGATGACGTCCGGGAAGACGATATCAGAAGGGAGGCTGGCCCGGTCCACCCCCCGGCCCGAACGGGCCGCGCAGATTGCCCGGGCCCTGCAAGGCGCCGGCGATGACACCGCCGACCCACTCGACGGCGTGGACGATGGCGCTGCCGATGGCGCGGAAGGCGTCGCCCAGCCAGTTGCCGCCGACGATCGAATCGAGCTCCGCATCCGTCAGCTCGATCATTCCCGAGTTCTTGTGTTCACTGCTCTGCATGGTCTGCTCCTGTTGAGATCGGACGGCGGACCATTCCGCCGTCGACGGGGAGTGTTCCCCTTGCACCTGTGATGTCAGGAGTACGCGAGGCGCGTCCGGGCCGCCGTGATCGTCGTCACACAGCGAATGGCGGTGGTGCCCGGCGCGTTCGTGGTCGACATCAAGTCGCGCCTCGTGCGTTGGCGCGCCGCTGCATTCAACCGTCAGGACCGGCAGAGCCGGCAAGCGGCATGAAGCATCGCGAGGCAGGATGAGCGGCGATGCTTGATGCCTTGCTCTGCCCTGTCTTCGACGTGATCCTCGGCGCGGTCGAGACCGCCATCGTCAAATCGTTCGGTGCGTCCGCGCCGTTGCTAGTAACATCTGGCTGATTGGCTGCCTGGATGCTGGGATTGCCTTGCAATCCAGGATTCCGCAGCACGTCGGCTGTGGAAGCTCCCGACCAGCTGCTCCGACGTTCCGTCGGCGTGGGTCTCCTCGATGACGAAGAGCCCGGTCGCATGAACACACACGGAGTACCGGCAGGCAGGGTCAGGAAGCATGTGCATGTCCCGCGAAGGAGGCTCACGTGCTTCGCAATATATGCGCGCGTTGGTTGCAGGTCTTTGATGCAGATCATGCCGATCGGCACGGCGCCATCGGAATCATAGTGATACCGTGCAGTGGCGCCGTCATTTGCGACGTCGCAACCAAGAAGGTGCAGCTGCCGGGAACAGGTCAGTCGTCAGCGCGTACAGATACGTTGATGTCGCGGGCAGAAACCGGAAAAATGCTCCGCGTCCGACATCCCCATTGCGTCCGGTTGTCACCCGGCAGTGCTTTGGACAACGCCATCGGGCTCAGCCGGTTCAACGGGGCTGGGCTCCAAACGCGGCAGAGCCGGGAGTTCCGTCCGCACGAGGCCTGTCGATGATCCGCTTATGCCGCAATCCGCTGGTCGGTCGGCGCGGTCAGGTATTTCAGCACTTCGGCATGCTCGAGATCGGGAACCGCGATGGCCGTGTGGCTGTAGGCCGCGTGCGAGCGGGACGTCGCGATCTGGTCCAGGATCGCCTTGCCCTTGATCACATGGAGGCCCATGCCGTCTCCGGACGGGAAGATCGCCAGCACGACGTCGTAGGCGTCGATGACGGATCTGAGCGCCGCGGCCTTGTCTTCGGCGACATCGACAAACACGCGGACATCGGCTGCGAGTTCACGCAGCTCATCAAAATTCAGCACTGTAGGTACTCCAACGCAACAAGACTGGGATTGAGAGTGGCGGCGTTGGGTTACCAGAGTCTGAACAACTTCGTTCGTATCGAAAGTTTCACGACGAGGTGACGCATGGTGTGGACAACTCCGCCGGGGGCAAGCGGAGCTTTCCCTGCGCTGCGGTCGCTAGGCGATGTCGCGCCAGCGCATCGGAAGAGCCCCGTCCTCCCTGAAGCCGCCGAGGAAGCGGAAGCGCTTCGCGTGCGGATTGGGGCGGGCTTCGATCGGGGCGCCCAGGATCTGCACGATGTCGGTCTCGTCATAGGCCGGCCAGTCGGGCAGGCCCGGCCCGTTGGGATCGCCTGATGTCGCGAAGTTGACCCAATAGCTCATCATGGTCAGCGACAGCGCACGGTCGGCTTCGGCGGGCGGCGCCGTGCTGCCGATCACCCGCTGCGGCGTCAGGGTGCCGAACACGAAGGGGATCTCGGTGACGTGCGAGGCGATCGGCGTGTACGGCGAGGTGTAGACGAAGTGGTAGCCATAGACGGGCGCGCGCGTGCTGCTGCGATGCAAGCGAAGCGCCTGCCAGCACTGCTCGCCGACCACCATGTCGCCCGTGAGCGCCGCGGCGGAGGCCTTGGCCTGTGCGTCGGTGTCGGCGGGGTACAGTGTCCGGACATCGGCGACCCGGTGCTTGCCGAACATCGCCTCCGTGGCCGTGCGAAAGGCCTGCGGCTGGTGATGGGGAAGCGCTAGCCGCATGAAGGGGAATTCCTCCGCGCTGTTCCACCCCGACAGCAGGGGAATGTGCATCTGCTCGCCGCGCTGGAAGCGCCGCGCGGGCACATCCGGCACCACATGACGATCGATGCTCGGCGAGAACGCCTGCGTGACGTGATCTTGCGCAAAACTCCACGGCGCGGCTGCGTTCAACTGTTCGGCCGGCACCGCGCGCAAGGCCGCGATCGATCCGCTGCCGTAGTTGCGGACGAACGCTGTGCCTCGCGCGCGGGCTTCGTCGAAACCTTGCAGCGGCCCGTGCCGGCCGTCCCAGAAGGCGCCGCTTTCGCAAATGGCTTTGTGAAACAGCCCGTGCGCGAGCGGCGACGCCATCAGGATGCCGACGGCCATCGCGCCGGCGGATTCGCCGAACAGGGTGACGTTGTCGCCGTCGCCGCCGAAGGCTGCGATGTTGGCCTTCACCCAGCGGAGCGCTGCGAGCTGATCCAGCAGGCCGTAATTGCCAGACGGGGCTTCCGCGTCGAGCTCGGGATGGGCGAGGAAGCCGAGGACGCCAAGGCGATAGTTGAAGCTGACGACGACGACCCCCTTCGCCGCCAGCAGCGCACCATCGGTGGCGGGATTGGCGGAGGAGCCGAACTGAAAGCCGCCGCCGTGGATCCATGCCATCACCGGCCGCTTCTCGTCCGCCTCTTGCGCGGCGGTCCAGACATTGAGCGTGAGGCAATCCTCATTGCGCGGCCCGGGCCGCGGATCGTCTACGAGTGACGAGAGAGACGCCGCGCCGAAGGCCTGCGCATCGCGCACGCCGCTCCATGGCGTCGGCGGCTCCGGCGAGCGCCACCGTAGCGATCCGACGGGAGGCGCTGCGTAGGGGATGCCCTTGAACGCGAGCACGCCGTTTGCGTCGCGTGGCGCGCCGCGCACCTGGCCGGCTCGCGTGCGAACGGTTCGGCCCGGTGGGGTGGATTTCGTGATCATCGCGCCATGCACGGTCGCTTCTCCTCAATTCGGGGCGACCTCAGAACTAACGGCTTTGCGGCTGGATGAATTTATATATAATTCCAACCAGTCGCTAAAAATCGTCAATGGTTAGGCAAAAACTCAGCTATCCCTGGCTCGACCTGGATGTGGACGACCGGTCCGCGCCCGTCATTGCCGTGCGCGTCGATGCCGACGGGACCAGGGGCGAGGTGCCCGACCACCGCCATCGCAAGGGACAGCTCGTGGTGTCGCTCGGCGGCGGCGTCACCTGTCGTGTGCCTGACGGCCTGTGGATGGTGCCGCCGCATTGTGCGGTCTGGATTCCGAGCCGCATGGCGCACAGCAATCGCGCCACCGCCAATGCGCGATTGTTCTTCGTCTACATCGAGGCCGAGCTGGTCGACCTTCCGGATCGCTGCTGCACCATTTCGATCTCGCCCTTGCTGCGCGAACTGATCGTCGAGCTGTCCGACGGCGCGCAGCACGACGAGGCGCGGCGGGAGCGCCTGATCGGCGTGCTGCTCGGCGAGTTGCCGCGCATGCCCGTGCAGCAATTGCATCTGCCGCTCTCGACCGAGCCGCGGTTGAAGCGCATCGCCGCAAGCCTGGCGGACAATCCCGCCGACCGCCGCACCCTGGCGGAATGGGCCGATCACGTCGCACTCAGCCAGAGCAGTCTTGCGCGTCTCGTTGTGAAGCAGACGGGGCTGACGTTCGGGCGCTGGCGTCAGCAACTGCATCTGATCGTCGCGATCCGCGAGCTCGCCGCGGGCGCGAGCGTGCAGCAGGTTTCGGCGGACCTCGGCTATGAATCCGTCACGGCCTTCATCACGATGTTCAGAAAGGCGTTGGGCAAGCCGCCTGCGAAATATCTCGCCGGTGTTGCCCGGGCGCCATTGCCCGACGGAAACATCACGGAACTCACGTAGAACTGCTGCTTGCGTTTTCGGCCTCGATAGGTTCTAAGCCCGGCTGCTTCGTGGCCGACAGGCATGAGCAGACGCGCCGCCCGCGCAGTTTTACCGCTTCCCGGACATAGCACCATCGCAGCTTGCGCGCACCCAATTCAGAGGAATCCAGACATGGCGAAGATGACCAAGACTCAATTGATCGATGCGATTGCCGAGGGCACGCAGCTCGCGAAGAACGACGTGAAGTCGGTCATCGAGTACATGGCGACGGTCGGCTACAAGGAGCTCAACGAGGCCGGCGAGTTCGTTATTCCCGGTTTCGTGAAGATGTCCGTCGTCAACAAGCCCGCGACCGAAGCCCGCATGGGCGTCAATCCCTTCACCAAGGAGCCGATGCAGTTCGCGGCGAAGCCGGCGAGCAAGTCGGTCAAGGCCTCGCCGCTGAAGGTCGCCAAGGACGCCGTCTGATCTGGCCACCGCATCGCGGCGTGGTCCGAAGGGCGCGCAGGCAATGTGTGCAGCAAAAAGGGGAAAACCCCGCTTGGGGGGAGCGGGGTTTTCTGATGGGGTGAAGCCTGGGGGAAGCTTCATTGAATTAGACGCGCGAGCGCTGAAAAAGTTCAGCGCAGGACGCGCAAGGCGTCAGCCGCATTCGCAAAAAGAAAAACCCCGCGCTTGCGCACGGGGCTCTCTTGCTGACGGCGTTGGGATTTCAGCGCCTGGCCGCCAGCAGTGCCTTTAACTTAAGGTTGAAAATCCAAAAAGCAACAGCGCCGCGGTGACGGAATATATTCGTCCATCGCGGCGCTGTCATGTTAACTGGGCGCTGAAATCCCCAGCATCCGTACGTCTACGGGGCGGCGAAAAGGTTCAACGCGGCTTGCACAGAAATCTGGGGCAAGGGCTGGACTTTGTGTTCTTCCTTTGTTCTAGTTGAGTCATCAGCTTTGGAGATGACTCATGACGCCAGAGAAGCAGCGCGAAGTGATCCGGCTCTGGAACCAGCTCAGGAAGGTCGAGGGCCCGGCCGCGGAAGAGCTCCGCATCCAGATCCTGGAATGCTTCTCGGAGAAGGGCAACGCCAGGCGCGCGGCGGCCTGAGCGGCGTCGCGGACGCGCGCGCGAGGTGACGGCGCGTCGCTTCATCGATCGTTAGGAATCGTGTCGCGCTGATTTGCGCGACTCCGATTCGTTCCTCAGGAACGAAATGGAGTCGTTTGCAGAACAAGTCGCGCGTGTTCGCAGTCGTGCTTGCGACCTGTATCGAAACGGGTCGGCGCGATGCCTTGAATCACCGTGTCATCGTTGCGGCCGCCGCGGACGATGTGCAACGTGATGGTGCGATCTTTCGCTTGCCGTGGAGCGTCGCTCGTTTGCGTGCAAACGAATGTTTAAGAATTGCGTCGCGCCGATTTCGTCGATTCCGATTCGTTCTCCGAGAACGAAATGGTAGCGAAGCCGGAACAAAGCTGGTTGCTGCCTCGACGCTTCCCATGCCCCGCGCTATCGTCACCAGGGGACGGCGGGCGCATCCATGAAGAACGGGCTCTACTCGATCCACATCCACATGCTCGACGGCGTGAAGGGCCGCGACAGCGGCGTGTTGATCCTGCGCGATGGCGTGCTGCTCGGCGGCGGACCCTACTTCTGGTCGCGCGGCACCTACACGTTCGGCAACGGCACCTGGAAGGGCGAGCTCGCCACCAACCAGCATTCACCGTTCGCCGATCCGCTCGTGAGGCCGCTGTTCGCAGGCAGCGAGGCGACCAGCGGTTTTTCCGGCACGTTCAGCGAGGAGGGGGCCCAGGTCTACGGCACCGTGCTGGTCGCCGGTCATCGCAGCCTCGGTTTTCAAGCGACGCTGAAGTGGCTCGCCGAGATCTGAGGCGCGTCGCAATCTCCTAACGAAAACTTGCGGGAAGCGCGATAACCCTATTCGGTTAGGTTAAGAGTCCAATCGCGTTGCGCTTGCCGCGGGTTGGGATAGGTGTCTGGCAAAGACAACAAGAAAACCGACTATTGCCATGACCCCGTTTTCAGAGCCGTCATTTTATCAGGGCGATCGCCAGACCTATCGCCGCGTCGCCGTCGTCGGCACGCTGTTCTGTCTCGCCTTTGTGACCATCAGCGTTTCGCTGCGGCCGCAGCTCGGGGACTCGCGCGTCGCGGTCAAGGCCGACCGGCTCGTGCGCACCGCGGGCCAGCCGCTGCACGCCAACTAGCGCTTGCCGCGATAGACCTCGTCGTCGGCGGAGTCCTGCCGGCACGCGACGCCGCTGCTCGCAAGCGCGACGAAGCCGGCATAACCGGACAGATTGAGCAATATCTCGAGCCAGGCGGGCATGGCGAGCCTCCTCGTGCGGAAGATCACCTCAACGTGCGCGGGAGCCGCTTGTTCCGGGCTTGCAAAGCAAACGCCGCCTCAGAGCGGCGAGGTGGGATCGAGCCGCCGGCCCAGCGCCGCGACCGATTCCGTCGTGGGCGCATCCTTGAGGAACTCGGCGATGGCGCGGGCGAGCTCGCCATCGCTCATCGGCGTCGGCGGCGGACGCAGCGCGCCGACACCGAAATTGCGGACGATCTCGTCATAGTGCCGTGCGTTGGTGTTGGGAACGAGCCTTCGAATGCGGGCCAGCAGAGCGGATATCGGCAATCTCTCCTCCTCGACCTCCGCCCCGTTGGCAGCAATTGATCCCTGCTGCCATTTTCTCGTTTGAAACTGAAAACCCCGCCAGCACCGCGGAGATGCTGACGGGGTCTTCGTGCTGTCGCCTCAACCCGGATGGCGAAGGCTCCCGCACTTGCAGGTTCAATCCGCGCTTGCGGACATTGTTCCCTGCGCGGCGAGATTTTTTCTGCGCCGCTCGGTTCCGACAGACGCGAACCATCGCGCCCGATCGGCGTTGTCATGCCGAGATGCGAAGGAGGAGATCATGAAGAAGACACTCGCTGTTCTTGCGACCGTCGCCGCCGTCGGCGTGACCGCGGTTGCGGCACCGGCGCCTGCGCAGGCGCGCGGCATCGGCCCGGGTCTGGCGTTCGGTCTGGCCGCTGGCGCGATCACCGCTGGCGCGGTCGCGGCGTCCCATCCGTACGGCTATGGCTATTACGGCCCGGGCTACGCCTATTATGGCGGACCTGCTTATTACGGTCCCGGCCCGTATGCCTATTACGGCAGGCCGTATTATCGACATCACCGTTACTACCGTCACTGGTAACGGTTGAGGAATCGAAAAGCCCGGAGCGATGCTCCGGGCTTTTTTCGTTTGCGCACATTGCTGCGCGATCTCTCAAGGCCACAGTGAGGGCCGTTCAACCTTGCGGGCGTTCTCGAGCGTCGAGACAAAATACTCTTCGCGCTCGCGCTTGAATTTTTCCTGCGTGGCACGGAAGGCGGCGACACGGGCGGCGATCTCTTCGCGTTCGCGGATCTTGCGTTGTTCGTCTTCGGTCATGTCAAATCCCCACTCCACTTGAGTATGTGTGCACTTCTGAACTCAAGCACTGCCGCCGCAATCACGTTGAGTCGCGTCAACACATGCATTGGCGCTTCTGATTGGGGCGTCAATGGGGAGGCGGCATTGCAGGATTGTGATAAGCGATGGTCGGAAAAAATTGCCGCGCTGATGTCGTCGACGACTTGCGCGGCGGTGGATAAGAGCGTCAACAATCTTGTCGCTTGGACATGATGCAGCTAGCGCGAGATTGAATCGGGAGGCGGCGCGTGATTGCAGTAGACCTTCAGAGCGGTGTCGAACGGCTCGGCGACATGATCGCGCGCGCGAAAATTATCGTGCCGTTCACCGGCGCCGGCATCTCGACCGAATGCGGCATTCCCGACTTCCGCTCGCCGGGCGGAATTTGGACTCGCAACCGCCCGATCCAGTTCGACGAGTTCGTCGCGAGCCAGTCGGCGCGCGACGAATCCTGGCGGCGGCGTTTTGCGATGGAGGAGGTGTTCGCTGCAGCCAGGCCCGGACGCGGCCATCGCGCGCTCGCCTCGCTTCATCGTGCCGGCAAGATCCCCGCGGTCATCACCCAGAACATCGACAATCTGCACCAGGCCTCGGGCTTCGCCGCCGATCGCGTGATTGAACTTCACGGCAATACCACTTACGCGCGCTGCATCGGATGTGGGCAGGCCTATCAGCTCGACTGGGTGAAGCGCCGTTTCGACGCCGACGGCGCCGCGCCCAACTGCACCGTATGCGACGAGCCGGTGAAAACCGCAACGATCTCATTCGGTCAGGCGATGCCCGAGGACGAAATGCAACGTGCGACCGAGCTGTCGCAGGCCTGCGATCTCTTCATCGCCATCGGTTCCTCGCTGGTGGTGTGGCCGGCGGCGGGCTTTCCGATGATGGCGAAGAACGCCGGTGCACGTTTGGTGATCATCAATCGCGAGCCGACCGAACAGGACGACATCGCCGACCTCGTCATCCACCACGACATCGGCGAAACGCTCGGGCCGTTCGTCGGCAATTGAGGCGTTATTTTGATTCGCGGCTGTGCAAGCTGTTCATAGGTTCCGGCGAATCTCTTTTTTGTCTATGCCTCGCAACCGGGAGTGTTATCTTTTGAGTCGAAAGATTCGCGTCGCGTCGAAGTGAGAAGATTCTCTTAAGACGCGTGATTCGAGCGCCGCCAATGTGGCGGGTTGCATGAAATGTGTGGGGTCCGGGGTTATGGGGTCGTCGGACGGATTTGAGTCCAAGAAGCTGGGAGTTCCGGCGTCAGCCGAGCACGGCGCCGGTCGCGACAGCGCACTCAGTCCCTTCACCGGGTTAGGTGAGGGCAGCGCCAACCTCGTCGAGGTTCATGGCGTCATCAAATGGTTCGACGCCTCAAAGGGCTACGGTTTCATCGTTCCCGACAATGGCTGGGCCGACGTGCTCCTGCACGTTACCGTGCTTAGGCGCGACGGCTTCCAGACCGCCTACGAGGGCGCCCGCATCGTCGTCGAGTGCATCCAGCGCGCCAAGGGCTACCAGGCCTTCCGCGTGGTCTCGATGGACGAGTCGACCGCGATCCATCCCGCGCAGATGCTGCCGCCGCGCACCCACGTCACGGTGACCGCGACCAGCGGCCTCGAGCGGGCCCAGGTCAAATGGTTCAATCGTCTGCGCGGCTTCGGCTTCCTGACTTGCGGGGAGGGCACCCCCGACATCTTCGTTCACATGGAGACCCTGCGTCGCTTCGGCATGACCGAGCTGCGGCCGGGCCAGTACGTGCTGGTCCGCTTCGGGCCGGGCTCCAAGGGCATGATGGCGGCCGAGATTCATCCCGAGACTGGATCGCCGGGCCTCCAGTCGCATTAGCGGCTTCAAATTCCCGCATTCGTGAGCAGAAGCGCGCGGCCCCGGCTGGCGCGCTTCTGGCTTTTGGGACGGTGGCCGCGTAAGGATGTCGCAATTCCACACCGTTGGGCCAGTCATTGCCCTTTCGAGTTTCCTGCCCAGTGTCCTGCCGAGTTTCCCGCCATGAGCTTTGATCGAAAGACCGCCTGGTCCGTTGCCGGGTGCTGGCTTGCCGCCGCTCTCGTCATTGTCGGGTTCGCCGTTTCAGGCGCGCCCGTCCGCGCCGCCAGCTTCCAGCCGCTCGAGATCGTCACCAGGAACGGCGTCCAGGTGTTCTCGGTGGAGATGGCGACCACGGAGGAGGAGAAGCAGACCGGGCTGATGTACCGCAAGGAATTGGCGGACGGCAAAGGCATGCTGTTCGACTTCAATCCCGAGCAGGAAGTATCGATGTGGATGAAGAACACCTATGTCTCGCTCGACATGATCTTCATTCGCGCCGACGGCCGCATCCTGCGCATCGCGGAAAACACCGAGCCGCTCTCGACCAGGATCATCTCGTCAAAAGGGCCCGCCCGCGCGGTGCTGGAGGTGGTGGCGGGAACAGCGCAGAAATACGGCATCCGCCCCGGCGATCGGGTCGGTCATCCCCTGTTCGGCAGCAAATAGGCTCTGAGGATGTCGCCTGGTCGCTCTGGCCGGTGGCGGGACGCTTGCTGGGCCTTCTGGAAGCGTGTATCGACGGGGCTCGCCGGACATTCGGGGTATAGCGCAGCCTGGTAGCGCGGCAGTTTTGGGTACTGCAGGTCGTTGGTTCGAATCCAGCTGCCCCGACCAGCATTTTCAACGGCTTACACCAGAAGAGAGTCGTCCAGCCTCCCGGAAAATTTGAGTTGGAGGGGGCCCGGTCCCGCGGACATCTTGCGGCTGAAGTCGCGAGCCTTGGGATGTTCTCGCTTGCGCGCGCTGTGCGGTTGTTGGAGCATTTCCTTCATAGGGGCCGAGCGAGGAGAAATGACATGGCGCAGACCATTCATTCAGGCATCCTCCGAAAGCTGATTGCCGTCTCACTGGTGCTCGGCAGCTCGAGCGTTCACGCGCAAAACTGCGCGCAAATGTCTCCGGGTCCGCTTCGCCGCCAGTGTGCGGCCGCGAACCATCCGGGATTCGAGGCCAGGCTGGAAAGGTGCAAAGACGAGGCCCGATCGATGGGGCTCACCAAGAGCGCGGGAGATCCCGCCATCAAGGAGTACGTGCAATCGTGCATGCACCGTCGATAGCCGCATAATTCGGTGATGCGCACGGTGGCCGACCTCGATCACGTGCTTCCCATGCCGCGACGATCGACGTGAACTGAATCGCCCTGCTGATCGGTTCGGGCGCGGCCGGCCAGTTCCGCCGTCAGGATAACAGCCAGTCGACCAGATGCCAGGCGAGCCAGCCCAGCGCGCAAATCCACCCCATCATCGCGATTGCCGCGACCCCCAGCCAGAACAGTGCAAACAGCGATGTCCGGGGCGCCACTACCTCGGACAGTTTCTCGGTCGTATCGATTTGACTCACAACATCCCCTTGGCCGGCGGCCTGTTCGTTGGTCTCTGTAGGTTCACGAAAATTCACCGGCCGCGCTCCAACTCACACGGACGTGAGACGGGGTGACTGTCCATCACGGGCAAGCGGGAGCCGACAGCGAACTGCTCGCCGGCCCGGTGAACAGATGGGAAAAACCTGCAACTCGGCGCGGGGCGATTGGTTGCTCGCCGGGACGACGAGACCGATGGGGCCGAGGTTTTTAATGCGTGCGAAGCGCCTGATTCGCGCAGTCCCGGCGTTGAAGGGATGAACAGGGCGCAAACGACGCCGTGCCCTCGAGGTCCCTTCAGGCGAGGTTCTCATGTCGATCAGTGCGATTGCGTCATCCACCGCCGCGATGACGGCGACCCCGTCGAGCGCCGCGAAATCGTCCTCGACAAATTCGTCCACGTCGTCGACCTCGTCCACGTCGACCACCTCGTCAGCGACATCGTCGTCGCAATCGGCGAGCGGCAGTTCGGGATCGGGCGGCGGCAGCTCGTCCAAGACCATCGTCAGCGAGGTCTCGACCACCATCAACGGGATCACGACGACGACGATCACCTATTCAGACGGAACCACCGAGGTGGAGACATCGGCCGCCAGCTCCCAGGCCAGCCAGGGCAACAGCCAGGCGGGACAGACCTACAACGCGCAGGGCGCGCTGAGCACCAACGCCGCGTCGGCCGCGGCCAGCGGCGTCTGAACCGGCGCGGAATCACCTGGACTTCATCGAACCTTTGGGCGTCGCCATAGACATATCGGTGTTGGGGATTTCAGCGCCCAATGCCTAACGGACGCCGCCAAGCGATGATATTCCGCTTGCGCGGCGTTGCGCTTCTTGCAGCTCAGCTCGATGCGTGCCAGCCCGCCGGAAACGGGATCAGCGGCCAGACCTGATAGTTGTCGTTGGCGGCGTTCGGCGACCCCTCAAGGGGCGGCGCGTCTTGAGGTGGCTTCTCATGAGCTGGTCTGGCCCCGGGTGTCGGCGAAAACATCGCCAGCTGCAAATATGCACACTGCAAATTCATGATGATCAACCTGCGCAATCAGCTTTTCAAAATTCAGTCTGAGCTCGAAATCGAGGGCAGGCACTTCGCAAACGACGCGCGTATTCTCAAATTGTGCAGGTATCTTAGAAAAAATAGACAGGCGATTCAACCGGCAAGGCTGCTGTCTGTCGCCAGGTAAGGTTGATCGGTTAGGTTAAGCACGAGCTCTCGTTGCGGCCGTTTCGCCGGCTGCTATCAAACCGGTCCCGGCACGCGACGACATCCGATCAGCGGCTCACACGAGATCACATTCGTCGCGGCATTTCGTTTCGCGCGAGTTGTCCGTCATGGCTTTCGATCTCACTTCGAAAACTCTCCGCCAACGGTCGAACTGGACCGAGATCTGGCACCTCTGGACCATCATCGTGCCGCGCCGTTCAATCAACGGGCAGCTCGTCTACGGCAAGGTCTGGCGCCGTCACGACGGTCGTGACTGGATCTACAAGAAGTTCACCGAGTATGACGGCGAGGCGGCGGCCTGAACGGACGCCGCCACGCGTCTCAGGCGGCCTTCTCGGCAGCCTTGGTGGCGGCCGGAGGAGCTGCGGGCTTCGCCGGCGGCGGCTTCAGCGGCTTGTCCTGTCGCTTCGACCAGGAGATGTAGTAGGCGACCGTCGTCATGATGGCGATGCCCGCGATGGAGACGAACAGCTGGGCGAACAGCGAGCCCGAGCTCATCGACAACTCGAAATGGCCGACGAAGGACAGGAACACGCCGACGCAGAACACGGCGAGCGATTGCTGGCCGCACACGATCACAGGGTCGAAGATCTTCCACTCCAGGCCCGGCCACTCCTTCGGCACGAAGCGGATCACCATGATCACGATCACGACGAAGTGGATGAAGCGGTAGGGCGCCAGATTGGTCTTGTCGTTCGGGTTGAACGCCGAGAACAGCCATTCCGGAAACATGCCGCCGAAGGTGGGGAAGCGGCCGGCCATGGTCATGACCAGCGCGAACAGCAGATAGGCAATGCAGAACCAGAGCGTGATCGGCGAGTTGATCAGCGTCATCGAGCGGCGTGCGCCGCCCATCGCACACCAGGCGCCGAACACGAACAGCACCTGCCAGCAATAGGGGTTGAAGTACCACTGGCCGGCCGGATAGGCGTTGAGGTTCAGGCCGAAGTGGCGCGCGGTCAGCCACAGGATGATGGAGACTGCCATCGTCAGATCGGGCTTTCGCAGCATGAACCACAGCACCGGCGGAAACAGGCCCATCAGCACGATGTAGAGCGGCAGCACGTCGAGATTGAGCGGTTTGAAGCGCAGGAACAGGCCCTGGCGCAACGTCTCGGTGGCATTGTCGACGAGGCCTGCGACGTTGAACTCGTTGATCATCTCGGAATCGCCGAAGCGCAGCGCCAGATAGCTGATCGAGGCGATGTAGATCACGAACAGGATGATGTGGGCGACGTAGAGCTGCCACACCCGCTTGGTCAGGCGCGTCGCGCCGACCACGAAGCCGCGCTCCAGCATCATCCGCGCATAGACGAAGGAGGCGGTGTAGCCGGAGATGAAGACGAACAGGTCGGCTGCGTCCGAAAAGCCGTAATTCCGCGTCGTGATCCAGTTCACGACGTTGTCGGGGATGTGGTCGAGGAAGATCGCCCAGTTGGCGATGCCGCGAAACAGGTCGAGCCTGAGGTCGCGGCCCTTTTCGGGGAGCGTGGCGTTGATGTTCAGGAAGGCCATGCGACGGAAGCTCTCGAATGGGGCGGGTACGCTGAAGTCGGCGAGGCGGATGTTGGCGAGGCAGATGTTGGCAAGAATTGGCCGCCGGGCGGGATTTCCGGGCGGAAGGCGGGGACGCAATTGTCACAGTGCAGCATAATGACTATACCCATCGGTGAAGGACCCGGGAGGGCCGGAATCACCGATCAGTTCCCGAAGGGTGTCTCTATACTATGCCCGCGGTTTGCACCAATCGCTACCGTGACGCATGAAAATCGAACGAAAGACCAAGAGGCCGGACCGCCAATGACCGCACGCATTTTCAAGCCCGCCAAGAACGCGATGCAATCCGGCCGGTCCAAGACCAAGGAATGGCAGCTCGACTACGAGCCGGAGCAGCCGCGCGCGGTCGAGCCGCTGATGGGCTGGACCTCGTCCGGCGACATGAAGCAGCAGATCACGCTGCGCTTCCACACCAGGGACGAGGCGGTCGCCTATTGCGAGCGCAAGGGCATCGCCTACCAGGTGATCGAGCCCCAGGAATCCCTGCACCGCCAGGTCGCCTACGCCGACAATTTCTCCTTCCGCCGCGGCGAGCCCTGGACGCACTGAGGGCCCTTCGGCCGCCTGATCGCGAGAAGCCTTGGCACCTCTTCCACCGCGTGCTTCGCTGGCCCGCATGACGGGACCATGACGAGGTGGGGGATGGCCGGGCGTGACCAGCTCGACGGCATCGATCTGAAGATACTCTCCGAGCTGCAGCAGGACGGGCGCGTTCGCAACAACGAGCTGGCGCTGCGCGTCGGCGTATCCGCGCCGAACTGCCTGCGGCGGCTCAAATCGCTGTTCGGCCGCGGCGTGATCCGTGCGGTCCGTGCCGTCATCGACGAACGGCTGCTCGGCTATGAGGTGGTGTCGTTCGTCTCGATCCAGCTCGGCAGCCAGGCCCAGCCGGTGCTCGAGGCGTTCGAGGGCTCGATAGCCGCGATCCCGCGGATCCAGCAGTGCTGGCGGATATCCGGCGACACCGACTATCTCCTCAAATGCGTGGCGCCGAGCGTCGAGAGCATGCGCCAGCAGCTTCTGCATTTCGCCGCCATGCCCAACGTCAAGAACGTCCGCAGCTTTCCCGTGCTCGGCGTCGCCAAGGACGTACCGCTGCCGGTGCAGGAGCTCGCGGCTGCGGCGGCAGGATAGGGTCACGCGAGATGACGGCGGCTTCGCCCTTCAGCGATAGCGGCCACGAAACTCGCGCGGGCTGGCGCCGGTCCAGGTGCGGAAGGCCCGCGAAAAGCTCTTTTCGTTTCGGAAGCCGGCGATCTCCGCGATCCGCTTGATCGGGGTGCGGCCGCGCATCAGCTCCTGCTTGGCGAGCTCGAGTTTTGCCTCTTCCTTGAGTTCGCGCAGCGAGGTGGCTTCCTCGCGCAGGCGGCGGTGCATGGTGCGGGTGGAGAGCGCGAGCTCGCTGGCGACATCCTCCGCGCCCAGGATACGCCCGCGCGCCTCGCGCAGCACGCGCCTGACGCGCTCGACCAGCAGCCGGTCGCGGCGATAGGGCAGCACGGTCAGCCGCAGCGCGCCCTTGAGCATGTTGTCGAGGTCGGCGGCGCTGCGGGTCAGCGGCAGCGAGAGGTAATGCTTGTCGAAGACGATGCGGGCACCGTCCGCATCGAAGCGGACATGCTTGCAGAAGATGGTCGGATAGACCGAGACGTGGCCGGGCTCTGGATACGGGAATTCCGCGGCGCTGAGCGCGATCGCGGAATCCACCGCCCAACAGGAGAATCCGAGGACATAGCGGAGCAGGGTGACGAGGCAGAATTCGCGTAAGGGTCCGAGATCGCGCTGCTCGCGAAGGGAGACGGTCGCGGTCTCGCCGCTGACCGCGAGCTCGAACAGCACGTCCTCGGTCAGCAGGCGGTGATGCCGGCACCAGCGCTTGAGCGCCACTTCGAGATTGGGTGCGGTGATCGAGGCGCGGCACAGCATGCCGTAGGTGCCCCACGGCAGCCTGCGCGAAAACCAGCCGAGCGCCTCGTCGTCGAGCTCGCGCATGGCGTGGCCCGCCAGCGCTTCGAACTGGGCCGCCGTGACCCGCCCATCGGTCGATCCCTCCACGTCGGGCTGGACCTGTCCCCTGGCTAGCGCCTCGGCCGGATCCCGCCCGTAACGGCGATAGGCCGCGACCACGCCGCGGACGAAGGCGACAGGGGTCATGGCACGGCGGGGCGTGGCGGTTGCGGCCTGAAAGGTCATCGAAAATCCCTTGGAAAATCCTCGCCAAACTTGGCGGAAAATGCAACCTTTTCGACCGCCACGGCGCCCGGGCGGGGGTAGGTTCGGGGCCGATAAGACCATTGGAGGAATCGCCGTGAACATCCCGAGCATCGACTTCGATCTGGGCGAAGACATCGGCATGCTGCGCGATACCGTGCGCGCCTTCGTGGAAGCGGAGGTCGCCCCGCGCGCCGCCGAGGTCGAAAAGGCAAACCTGTTCCCGGCCGATCTCTGGAAGCGCTTCGGCGATCTCGGCCTGCTCGGCATGACCGCGCCGGAGCAATATGGCGGGTCCAACATGGGCTACCTCGCCCATGTCGTCGCCATGGAGGAGATTTCGCGTGGCTCGGCCGCGGTCGGGCTGTCCTACGGCGCCCATTCCAACCTCTGCGTCAACCAGATCCGCCGCAACGGCAATGATGCGCAGCGACAGCGCTATCTGCCGAAGCTGATCTCCGGCGAATATGTCGGTGCGCTCGCGATGTCCGAGCCGGGTGCCGGCTCCGACGTGGTGTCGATGAAGCTGCGCGCCGACAAGCGCGGCGACCGCTACGTGCTCAACGGCTCGAAGATGTGGATCACCAATGGCGGCGATGCCGACGTGCTGGTGGTCTACGCCAAGACCGATCCCGAGGCCGGCCCGCGCGGCATGACCGCCTTCCTGATCGAGAAAGGCTTCAAGGGTTTTACGCATGGCCAGCATCTCGACAAGCTGGGCATGCGCGGCTCCAACACTTATCCGCTGTTCTTCGACGAGTGCGAGGTACCGGCAGAGAACGTGCTCGGCAATGTCGGCGAGGGCGTCAAGGTGCTGATGTCCGGTCTCGACTATGAGCGCGCGGTGCTGTCTGGCGGCCCGCTCGGCATCATGGCGGCCTGCATGGATGCGGTGGTGCCCTACATGCACGAGCGCAAGCAGTTCGGCCAGCCGATCGGCGATTTCCAGCTGATGCAGGGCAAGCTCGCCGACATGTATTCGACCTGGCAGGCCACGCGCGCCTATGTCTATGCCGTGGGCAAGGCCTGCGATCGCGCCAATCACGCGCGCACGCTGCGCAAGGACGCGGCGGCTGCGATCCTGTATTCCGCGGAGAAGGCGACCTGGATGGCCGGCGAGGCGATCCAGGCACTCGGCGGCGTCGGCTACACCAGCGAGTTTCCGGTCGGCCGGCTCTGGCGCGACGCCAAGCTGTACGAGATCGGGGCGGGTACGTCCGAGGTGCGGCGCATGCTGATCGGCCGCGAGCTGATGTCGGAAACCGCTTAAATTCTCCACGCAACCTCGTCACCAGAAACGCGGGACCTCAATGCCGCTCCATTCCAGCATCGATCCATCCTCCCAGGATTTCGCGCGCAATTCCGAATCCATGCGGGCGCTCGTCGCGGATTTGCGCGAGAAGCTCGCCCAGGTCGCCGGCGGCGGCGGCGAGGCCTCGCGCAACCGCCACACCTCGCGCGGCAAGATGCTGGCGCGCGAGCGCGTCGATCTCCTGGTCGATCCCGGCACCTCGTTCCTGGAACTGTCGCCGCTCGCGGCCCATGGCCTCTATGGCGGCGACGTACATTCGGCGAGCGTCGTCACCGGCGTCGGGCGCATTTCGGGGCGCGAGTGCGTCATCGTCGCCAATGATGCCACCATCAAGGGCGGCACCTACTATCCGATGACGGTGAAGAAGCATCTGCGTGCGCAGGACGTCGCGCGGCAGAACAATCTGCCCTGCGTCTACATGGTCGATTCCGGCGGCGCCTTCCTGCCGCTACAGGACGAGATCTTTCCGGACGAGCGCCATTTCGGCCGCATCTTCTACAACCAGGCCCAGATGTCCTCGCA
This sequence comes from Bradyrhizobium sp. CCBAU 53338, assembly GCF_015291665.1. Lineage (NCBI taxonomy): Bacteria > Pseudomonadati > Pseudomonadota > Alphaproteobacteria > Hyphomicrobiales > Nitrobacteraceae > Bradyrhizobium > Bradyrhizobium sp. CCBAU 53338. The sequence continues at coordinate 4,179,170 of NZ_CP030048.1, read as the reverse complement.
GGGCATCCCGCAGATCGCCATCGTGATGGGCTCCTGCACCGCCGGCGGCGCCTACGTGCCTGCGATGTCGGACGAGAGTATCATCGTGCGCAACCAGGGCACCATCTTCCTCGGCGGCCCGCCGCTGGTGAAGGCTGCGACCGGCGAGGTCGTCAGCGCCGAAGAGCTCGGCGGGGCCGACGTGCATTCGCGACAATCGGGCGTGACCGACCACTATGCCCAGAACGATGCTCACGCGATCGGCATCGCGCGTCGCATCGTCGGTACGCTGAAGCCGTCTGCGCGGCCAAACCTCAACATGCATCCGCCGCGCGATCCGCTGTTTGCGGCCGAGGAGATCTACGGCGTGGTGCCCGTGGATGGCAGAAAGCCGTTCGACGTGCGCGATATCATTGCTCGCGTAGTAGACGGTTCCGAGTTCGACGAGTTCAAGAAACTCTATGGCACGACGCTGGTGTGTGGCTTCGCGCACATCTGGGGCTACCCGGTCGGCATCATCGCCAACAACGGCATCCTCTTCAGCGAAAGTTCGCTGAAAGGCGCGCATTTCATCGAGCTGTGCTGCCAGCGCGGCATTCCGCTGGTGTTCCTGCAGAACATCACCGGCTTCATGGTCGGCAAGAAATACGAGGCCGGCGGCATTGCGCGCGACGGCGCCAAGCTGGTGACGGCGGTCGCGACCGCCTCGGTTCCGAAATTCACCGTGGTGATCGGCGGCTCCTACGGCGCCGGCAATTACGGCATGTGCGGCCGTGCTTATTCACCGCGCTTTCTGTGGATGTGGCCGAACGCACGCATCTCGGTGATGGGCGGCGAGCAGGCCTCGATGGTGCTGAGTCAGGTCCGCCGCGACAATATCGAGGCCAAGGGCGATAGCTGGTCGAAGGAGGCGGAGGACAAATTCCGCAAGCCGATCCGCGACCAATATGAGAGCCAGGGGCATCCCTATTACGCGACCGCGCGGCTGTGGGACGACGGCGTGATCGACCCGGCCGACACTCGCCTCGTGCTCGGCCTTGGCCTTTCGGCGGCGTCGAATGCGCCGATCGAGCCGACGAAGTTCGGCCTGTTCAGGATGTGATGCGATGGACCGCTCAAAGCTCTACCGCCGTTTTCGCACGCTCCTGATCGCCAACCGGGGCGAGATCGCCTGCCGCGTGATCCGCACCGCGCGCGCCATGGGTCTGCGCACGGTGGCGGTCTATTCCGAAGCCGATCGCGATGCGATGCATGTCGCGCTCGCGGACGAGGCCGTGCTGCTCGGGCCTGCGCGCGCCCGCGACAGCTACCTCGATGTCGAGCGGCTGATCGAGGCCGCGCGCAAGACCGGCGCCGAGGCCGTGCATCCCGGCTACGGCTTCCTGTCGGAGAACGCCGAGTTCGCGCAGGCCTGCCTCGATGCCGGCCTCGTGTTCGTCGGCCCGACCGCCGAGATGATGACGGCGATGGGCTCGAAGTCAGGCTCGAAAGCACTGATGGAGAAGGCGGGCGTCCCGCTGGTGCCCGGCTATCACGGCGAGGCCCAGGACGATGCGACGCTGGCGAAGGCCGCCGACAAGATCGGATTCCCGATCCTGGTCAAGGCGTCCGCCGGCGGCGGCGGTCGCGGCATGCGCATCGTGCGCTCGGCGGCCGAGCTTGCGCCGGCCATCGTCAGCGCCAAGCGCGAGGCCAAGGCGGCATTCGGCGACGACCGCATGCTGATCGAAAAATATGTCGACAATCCCCGCCATATCGAGGTGCAGATCATCGGCGACAGCCACGGCAATCTGCTCTCGCTGTTCGAGCGCGAATGCACCTTGCAGCGCCGGCACCAGAAGGTGATCGAGGAGGCGCCGTCGCCGACGCTCAATGCGGCCCAGCGCGAGACGGTCTGTGCCGCCGCGCGGAAGGCGGCGGGTGCGGTGAGCTATGTCGGCGCCGGCACGATCGAGTTCGTCTCCGACGGCAAGGACGTGTTCTTCATCGAGATGAACACACGCCTCCAGGTCGAGCATCCCGTGACCGAATTGATCACGGGGATCGACCTCGTCGAATGGCAGCTGCGTGTCGCCTTCGGCGAGGCGCTGCCCATGAGACAGGACGAGATCAAGCTCAACGGCCATGCCATCGAGGCGCGCGTCTACGCGGAGAATCCGACGAGGAATTTCATGCCGTCGGTCGGCAGGATCTCGACATGGCGTTTGCCGGCCGAGACCGGCGGCCTGCGCATCGATGCCGGCTATCGCGAGGGCGATAGCGTCTCGCCGTATTACGATGCGATGCTCGCCAAAATGATCGCATGGGCGCCGACGCGCGATGTCGCGATCGATCGGCTCAACCGCGGCCTGGAAGATTCCGATGTCCGCGGCATCGTCACCAATATCCCGTTCCTGTCGGCGCTGATCACGCATCCGAAGGTGCGGGCGAATGCGATCGACACCGGCTTCATCGAGCGCGAGCTGGCGGTGCTGACGCAGGCCCCGTCGGCGCCCGGCGAGCTCGAGCTGTGTGCCGCGGTTGCCGCAATCGTCAATGACGAGCGACAGGTAGCGCTAGGTGAGGCGGCGTCACCCTGGCAGATCTTTGGCTGGCAGCCGGTCGGCCGCCGCCAGCGCAATTTTGCGTTCCGCGTCGGGCATGGGTCCGAGCAGAAGATCACGCTGAACTATGGCAGCGGCCCGTCGACGCTCGTTATCGGCGAGCGTGAGCTGGCGTTCACGGTTGCGCCGAAGGATGGCGGCTTCGATCTGACGCTGGATGGCGTCAAGTCCTCCGTTGCCGTCGTGATCGACGGTCACGAGCTCTACTTGCGTACACGCAACGGCCGCTTCGACCTGCACTGGGTCGATCCGTTCGGCGGCGAGAGCGAGGAGCATGTCGGCGAAGACAAGATCGCGGCGCCGCTGCCGGGCACCGTCGTCGCCGTGCTGGCCGAGGAGGGCGCCGAGCTCGAGAAGGGCGCCCCCATTCTCACGCTGGAAGTGATGAAAATGGAGCAGACGCTGCGGGCGCCCTATGCCGGTGTGCTGAAATCGATCAAGTGCAAGGTCGGCGATATCGTTCAGGAAGGCATCGAGCTCGCTGTGGTCGAGGCTTCCGGGGAGTGACATGAGCGAACCCGTCCGCATCATCGAGATGGGGCCGCGCGACGGCCTCCAGAACGAGAAGACGCCTGTGAGCGTCGAGGCTCGCATCGCCTTCATCGAGGCGCTGGTCGCCGCCGGGCTCGATACGGTTGAGGTCGGCGCGTTCGTCTCGCCCAAGGCGATCCCTCAGATGGCAAGCTCGGACGCCGTGCTGCGCGGCGTGAGCCAGATCAAGAACGCCGAATTCCACGTGCTGGTGCCGAACGAGAAGGGCTATGACGCCGCCCGCGCCGCGGGCGCGAAAGTGGTGTCTGTGTTCGCCGCAGCCTCGGAAGGCTTTTCGCGCGCCAACATCAATTGCACCGTCGCGGAATCCATCGAGCGGTTCAAGCCGGTGCTGGCGCGTGCCAAGGCCGACGGCGTCCCGGTGCGCGGCTATATCTCCTGCGTGCTCGGCTGTCCTTTCGACGGCGAGATCAAGCCGAAGGCGGTCGCAGATCTTGCGAGCACGCTGTGGGAGCTCGGCTGCTACGAGATCTCGCTCGGCGATACCATCGGCGTCGGCACGCCCGACAAGGCGAAGGAGATGCTGCGCGCGGTCAGCGCCAATATCCCGCCGGCAAAACTCGCGATGCATTTCCACGACACTTACGGTCAGGCGCTCGCCAATCTCTATGCCGGGATGGAGGAGGGTGTCCGGGTCATCGATGCCGCCGCCGGTGGGCTCGGCGGCTGTCCCTATGCGCCCGGCGCGACCGGCAATGTCGCGACCGAAGACGTCGTCTACATGCTTGAGGGCATGGGCGTGAAGACCGGCGTCGACATGGAGAAGCTGCTGGCGGCGACCAACGCGATGAGTGTCGTGCTGGGCAAGCCGCCCGTGAGCCGCGTGGCCTCTGCGCTGAACGCGAAGAAGAAGCGGGCCGCCTCCTAGACTAGTCCTCCGGCGGAGAGGGCGCTACCTGCTCCCGTCCGGCCCCATCACCAGGTCCGGCAGCCAGGTCGAAATCTCCGGCACCAGGCACAGCAGCAGCACCGCGGCCATCATCAAGAGCACGAAGGGCAGCGTGCCCCAGATCACTTCGCTCAGCGAAATGTCGGGAGCAACGTTGCGGATGACGAAGATGTTGAGGCCGACGGGTGGATGGATCAGTCCCATCTCCATCACGATGGTCATGACCACGCCGAACCAGATGATGTCGAAATTGGCGGCGCGGAGCGGCGGCAGGATGATCGGCGCGGTCATCAGGATGATCGACACCGGCGGCAGGAAGAAGCCGAGCACGACCACCATGACGAGGATCGCGAACAACAGCCCCCAGCGCGGCAGATGCATCGCGACGACGGATTCGGCCGCCGATTGCGAGATGTGCAGATAGCTCATCACGTAGGAATAGAGCAGCGACATGCCGATGATCATCATCAGCATGGTGGATTCCCGGATCGTCGACTTCATGATCGGGCCGAGATCTTCGGGCCGCCACACGCCGTAGATCGCCGCGATCAGCCCGAGCGCCAGGAGGCCGCCGAGGCCGGCCGTCTCCGACGGCGTGGCGAAGCCGCCATAGAGCGCTGCCATGACGCCGGTCAGGAGCAGCACGAACGGGATCACGCGCGGCAGCACGCTGAAGCGTTCGGCGAGCGTGTACTCGTCGCGGGCGAGAATGGCGGCCTCGGGGCCGCCGTTCTTGTAGGCGGCTTCGGCCGCGGCATATTCCTGGCGAAAGCGGAAGACCGCATAGAATCCGAACAGCGAGACCAGCAGCAGGCCGGGGCCGATGCCGGCGAGGAACAGGCGCCCCAGCGACTTCTCGGCAGCGACTGCAAACAGGATCATGGTGATCGACGGCGGCAGCAAAATGCCGAGCGTGCCGCCGGCGGCAATGATGCCGGCCGCGAAACCGCCGGAATAGCCGCGCTTGCGCATCTCGGGGATGCCGGCCGAACCGATCGCCGAGCAGGTCGCCGGGCTCGAGCCGGCCATCGCCGCGAACAGCGCGCAGGCGAACACGTTGGCAACGCCGAGACCGCCCGGCACGCGATGCAGCCAGGCATGCAGGGCGGAATAGAGGTCCTGGCCGGCGCGCGATTTGCCGATCGCGGCGCCCTTGAGGATGAAGAGCGGGATCGACAGCAGCGTGATCGAGGCCATCTCCTCATAGACGTTCTGCGTCACCGTATCGAGCGAGGCCGCGGGCATGTAGATGCCCATGAACGCGACCGCGACCGCGCCGAGCGCGAATGCGATCGGCATGCCCGAGAACATCACGAGCAGCGTCACGAGCCCATAAGCGACGCCGATGCCGAAAACGCTCATGGACGCCTGGCTCCCGCGAAAGGCAGCGCCAGCTGCACGAGGATCTGGACGCAGAGCAGGCTCATGCCGAGCGCCATCAGGGAATAGGGAATGGCGAGCGGCGGCGACCACATCGAGTTCGAGACCTGGCCGTCGACATAGGCCTCGTGGGTCAGCGTCCACGACTTCCAGGTGAAGAAGGCGCAGAACAGGAATGTCGCGACGTCGACGATCCAGAGCCGGATTTTGTTCGCAAGGGGCGACAGCAGGCCGACGAAGGCTTCGATGCCGATATGGCCGCGGCTCTGCTGTACATAGGCTGCCGTCATGAAGGTCGCGCCGACCAGCAGGAACACGGCCGCCTCGTCCTGCCAGTAATTGGCGGCCTTGAACAGCGCGCGGCTCAGCACGCTGTAGCTCAGGATGGCGCAGGCCGCGACCAGCGCCAGCGCTGCGAACACGACGATGACGCGATTGAGGATGGCGAGGCCGCGATCGAGCACTGCCGCAAGGCCGGTTCCTGCGGCAGTGTTCGCCGTGTCGTCACGATCCGTCAGCGGACCGTGGCTCATGCAGCGACGTCGGAGGCGAGCTTGAGCAGGTTCGCGGCGGTCGCGGTCTTGGCGCCGTAATCCTTCCACGCGGTGTCGCGCGCGATGTCGCGCCACTTGCCGACGGTCGCGGCGTCGAGCGCCGAGACCTTGGCGCCGGCCTTCTCGTAGACCTTGGCAACCTCGATGTCGTCATCCTGCGCGCCCTTTCGGCCGAAGGCCTCGAGCTCCTGACCGACGGCGACCAGGATGTCCTGCTGGTTCTTCGGCAGCTTGTCGAAGATCGCCTTCGACATCATCAGCGGCTCGAGCATGAACCAGTAGGACGCGCCCGCACCAGAGGTCAGCGACTTCGCGACCTCTTCGAGGCGGAACGAGATCAGGCTGGTGGAGGAGGTGATACCGGCGTCGCACGCGCCGGTCTGCATCGCCGCGTAGATTTCGTTGGAGGGCACCGACAGCACCGAGGCGCCGGCGGTCTGGAGCACCATGTCCATCTCGCGCGAGCCGCCGCGCACCTTCATGCCCTTGGCATCTTCCGGCGCCACGATCGGCTTGGAGCGGCTGGCGACGCCGCCGGCCTGCCAAACCCAGGTGAGCAGGATGATGCCCTTGTCGGCGAGGAAGTCGGTCAGCGCCTTGCCGACCGGCTCCTTCTTCCAGCGCATGCCCTGGTCGTAGGTGGTGACGAGGCCGGGCATCAGGCCGATATTGGTCTCGGGGAGTTCGCCGCCGGCATACGGCATCGGATAGAGCGAGATGTCGAGCGCGCCCTTGCGCATCGCGGAGAACTGCGCGTTCGTCTTGATCAGCGAGGAGTTCGGATAGATCTCGGCCGCGATGTCGCCGTTGCTGCGCTTGCTGACTTCGGCTGCGAACATGCGGCACAGCCGGTCGCGGAAATCGCCCTTGTCGATGGTGCCGCCGGGGAATTGGTGCGAGATCTTCAGCGCGGTCGCGGCATGCGCGGTGCCGATGCCGAAGCGAAGAATGGCGGGTGCGACGACGGCGGTCGTGAGCAGATGGCGGCGCGTGAGCATTGGAGTATCCCCCTGGAGCGGTTCTTCGGACGGTTCTTGTTGGACGTGATCTGGGTGGGTGATGAGATGAGACCGGCGCGGAGGCCATCCTAGCCTGTCTTCAACCCGGAGTTCTCTCATTTGATAGGGCGAGACGGAATGCCGCGGCAAGTGTTCGTCTTGCTGCGCTGCACACGCCCGGCCTGATGTTCCGATCGTTAACGCCGTACATCAGGTGACGATCGGGCGAGGCGCGCCCCACGGCCTCCGAAAAAATCTAGGATCTCGCGTAACAAGGACGTGCATCGATCCGTCGAGATTGTTTAGCGGCACACGTCGCTGACAAACATCACCTCGAAGGGAAGATTTCTCATGACCATTCGCACCCGCATCGTGCTCGGCGTCTCGGCTGCCGCTCTCTCGCTTGGCCTTGCGCTGTCGCCGGCCGCTTTCGCCCAGGACAAGATGGGCAAGGACGACGGCATGATGAAGAAGGACACGATGTCCAAGGACAGCATGAAGAAAGATCACATGTCCAAGGACGACGGCATGAAGAAGGACACGATGTCGAAGGACGGCATGAAGAAGGACGACGGGATGATGAAGAAGAACTGATCTCCTGCCGTCACCCCGGTCGCCTCGATCAGGCGCGCCGGCCATGCGCTCGAGCCGGTTTCGACCCGGACTCCGTCGTCGCGTCGCGTGTTCGCGCGCACCCGGCTGATCCGTCATGATTTGACCTGAAGCAAATGCGCTTCAGGTCAAATTCTGTTGAAGCTTACTTCCGCTTGGCCTTGCGGGCGGCGTAACGGGCGTCGCGCTTGGCCTTCTGCTCGGCTTCGAGCTCAGCTTGCCTGGCGATCGCTTCCTCTGCCTCACGGGCTATCCGCGCGGCCTCGGCCGCTGCAGCCTCTTCCGCGAGACGCTTCTGCTCGGCCTTTTCGGCTTCGCGCGTAGCTTTTGCCTCGGCGCGCTTGGCCGCGAGCGCTTCGCGCTCGGCACGCTTCGCCGCAACCGCTGGGTCATCGGGCCCGGGCTGCGACTTGAATTTGTTCAAAAGATTTTTGCGTGCGTCCTGCGCCGCCTTTTGCCGGTCTGCGAAGCCGGGTTCCCTGAATCCACTCATCGACGAGCCTTGTCTTCCTCGCTTTCAGTCCTACATCACTGCGTGTTGGTACGTCGGCTGGGCACAAGCAGGCGCCACGCGACGCAGAAGCGTGTACATCGCCGCGCGCCGCGAAGCCACCCATAATCGCAGCCGATCAGGTCCACGAAATCGCTGAACCAGCCGATCCATCGTAGCCCGGAAAAACTGCCGAATTGTGATGTCCCTCATAAGGGCACCCAGCGGCGGCGCCTAGCGTCCGCCCCAACGAGACGGAGCACGGGCATGATGTTTTTCCGGCTGAGCCTGAAAGCCCTTGCAATCACGGTCGCCGCAGTGGCGGTCGCAGGCGCGGTGCTGTTGGCCGCGCGTCCCCAGCCCATCGAGAGCGCCGTTCTGGGGGCCGCCTGGGAGTGCACCCAGACCGCGTTCATCCTGACGAGCTGCGCGCCGCGCGGGCAACAGGTGATCCCGGCGGTCGAGACCTCGCGCAAGGAAGCGCTACTGCCGACCAAGGGCTGAGTCCCGAGGGTACCGGGCTGGATGTGACGCGACGTTGCAGAGGTGATAAAGCGCCTCGCCGAGCGACAGGGTCTCCATGTCCAATTTTGAGTCCAAGCCCGAATCCAAGCCTGGCCCCGCCAAAAAACCCGGTGCACCGGCAAAGCCCCAATCCGGCGACAATCGCCGGGGCGCGATCGCCGGGCTGATCATTGCCGCCGTCATCCTCGGTATCGGCTTGTGGCTCGCCCGCGATCTCACCGCGGCCAGCAAGATGCAGGACTGCCTGATGTCGGGGCGCACCAATTGCAATGTGATCGAGCCGGCGCGCTAGAGCAGTCTCGCGGCCCCCCGGGCCGAAAAATTGCCGTGATCTTAAACATTTGTAACGGGACACGGCCGGCTTTGGCAGGTCAGTTATGTCAGCCGGCATCAGTCAGGCGCGCTCCGAATCGTCTGTCGCGCCTTAACCACGGCATTTTCTGGAAGTTGAGGGGTAGGCACGAATGAGTGCGTCCAGCCGCATGAAGATCATCATTCCCATGGTTTCGGCCATGTCCCTGCTGGCGTTGTCGGCGCAAGCGCAGGACGCGGGTCCGCCCAAGGGCGGCGGACAGCCGCCGGGGCAGGGCGCCGGTGCTCCGCCCCCGGCCAATCAGAACATGCGCAAGGGGCCTCCGCCGCAGCAGGCGACGCACCCGGCGCCTCCGCCGGGCGGGCAGGCCCATGCGGGTCCAGGAGCAGGTCCCGGCCAACGTCATGCCGGAGGCCCGCCTCCCGGTCCCGGTCGCCACATGGCACGCGGGCCAGTACCGATGCGCGACTGGGGCGGGCATGCCTACCGCGGCAATCTGGCCTGGGACGGCGGACGCTGGCGCCACGAGGTCCACAACGGCCGGGCCGGCTGGTGGTGGGATGTCGGCGGCGTCTGGTACTATTATCCGCAGCGGATGGATGGCCCGCCCGCCTACATCTCCGAGGACTATATCGACGATGCGCCGGTGGCCTACGCGCCGCCCGGTCCGCCGGTCGCCTATGAACCGCCGCCGCCTCCACCGCCGCCCGCCGATCCCGGCGCGAGTGCGCTCGGCGGGGCCCTCGTCGGCGGTGTGCTCGGTGGTCTGCTTTCGGGCAACGCCACGGGTGCAGCCGCAGGCGCCGTGATCGGCGGTGCGACCGGTGCCATCGCCGGCGCGACCGCCGCGTCGCGACCCGGTTATTATTTTGCCCAGGGCAATTGCTACTACCGCTATCCAAGCGGCCAGTACGTGCAGGCCGACCCGCGCGCCTGCTACTGATGCTCTCGAGCGAAATCTGACTGAGAAGAGGCGGGCCCAGTGCCCGCCTCTTTTGCGTTTGCGCGCGCGACGGCGTTGAGCGTTAGCCGACGAGCCAGGTCATGAACGCCATCGCAGCCCACACCAGGCCGCCGATCCAAGCCGTCATCACCAGGACGACGGTGGCGAGAAGGGCGAGACCGAACAGGTCGGTCTTGCGGGATGATGTGCCAGCCTGTGCCGCCGCTTCTGCCTTGTGAGCCATGAGAAGATCAGCCGCTCCGTCCCGGGTCGCGTGTTCTTGTCTTGCGTAGCGTGGTGTTTAGCGAACGGGCGGAAACTTGGCTGTGATGCAATTCACAGATGCAGCGGAATGACATCCGGCCTCGGGGGCAGTCGGCCTCAGTTTATGAAAATACGAATGCCGGCGCCGTTGGCGTTGTCACTGACGTCTTTGCGTTTCGGCGGGGGTTGCTACTGCACAAAGGTGAGTTTGCGCCGCACGCAGCCGCCCGCCAATGGATCGCGGTAATATCGTGAGGAAACTGCGCGCCGATGCGACTTTTTCCTCCGCAATCATACGGACGAAATTGCCACGTATTTGTTCATATCGGCCGGCTAGACTTGGCTTCATGTGTATGACGTACGACCCACAGCACGAAGCCGAGGCGGCGATGAAGCGCGCAGCGGCGTCCGAAGGCCCGGACCGGCAACGACTCATCGAACTGGCCCTTGCCTGGCATCAGCTCGCCCGCGATCGTCGCGACGACGAGCGGAGAAGCTGATCGTTGTCTGACAGGAAAGTGCGTCCGGTTCAGTCTCGTCACCAGTCATGAGAAAGCCCCGTGCTCGGGGGGACAAGCACGGGGTCCTTCAAAGCCGACCGGGGGGTGGTAGGTCGGCACCACTCTGTTTCGTCACATCCAACCTGCGGGTCGTGATCTCGTTCCACGCCAATGCGCATTTTGTCGGATGCCGCAAACGATCCGCGCCGGATTCGGCGTGTGCTCGCACTGCGAATGTGTCGACGGACTGGTTGGACGAAACGCGGCGTTAGGACATACGCCGTGAGGGTTTTTCCGATTGTGATTCGTGCGCCGCGAACGGAGCGGAATCGGACCGTGAACAAGCAAACCGGCCGAGTTGTCAGGATGGCGGGCTGACTTGCTGGCGTGCTTGAATCACTCGATCGCGAGGCAATGCTCCAAGGCCGGCTCCTCCTGGCCGTGGCGTGTCCAGGCCTGAACGATGAAGGCGGGTTGGTGCTGAGCCATGGCGGCATCCGCAATGGACGCGCGCGCCGCCTCGATGCGCCCTGCGATTGCGCTTGAGTTGACGTCCACGATCGCATCGAGCGCCAGAAACGACATCGCAACGATCGCCACCACGAAGGCGATTCCCATTCTCGTCAATTCGGCGCGCGGCATCAGCAGTCCTAAATCGAGCGCACTTCGCTCGCCGCCGATAGATAGGGCGCCTCCGCCCGGTTCAAAGCCCGGACGAGCCAACCCACGCGTTCGTGAAAGACGGCAGATCGGCAAGCGAGCGACGGGTGGCGTGTTAGGATGAACGCTGGCGCACTTCGACAAGACCGAGGCTTGGCGATCCCGGCAGGAATCGAACCTGCAACCCTCAGAGTAGAAATCTGATGCTCTATCCAGTTGAGCTACGGGACCGTCCTGGGCCGTCCCGATTGGGGGCCGGCTGTTCATATAGCATGCCAATATGAAAAATCCGGTCTTTCGCCAAGTCTGAACCGAACCGTTTTCCTCACTGGCGCGACAAAGCGGAACGGTGGAGTGTCAGGGTGCCGGGTTGAGCGGCAGCGGACTGGACGACGGATCACGTCGCCGGCAACGTTGGCCAGCTTCCGGGACACGGTCGCCGGTCGACTGTTTCAGGTATTGCCTGCGCCTCAGGACGGCGTGCGCGGCGATATCTAAATCGGTCTCCTCTGGGCGTGCCTTGCCATGGCGAATGCGACGTTTTGCACCTTCGGTTCCCCCGCCTTGAGTCTGTCACCCTTTCCGCGCAGTTTAGCGCCGCCGCGGCGTTCGTCCGCGATTTCCGGGAGTGCCTTCATGATCGGTCTGGTTCGCGCCGTCACATTCTGCGCCGTGCTGGCGTTTGGCCTGGGAGCGGCCCATGCCGCAGACAAGGCGTTCAGGCGCGACGATCTCGCCGATTCCGCGATCAAGCTGGAGGCGCAGATCAAGAGCGAGGCGGGGCCGGTCGGCAAGACCAATGCGACGCTGAAGACGGACGCCGACGCCGCCTTCAAGCGCAACGACTACCGTACCGGCCTCTCGGTGCTCGGCCAGATCGCCGCGACCACGCCAGAGGACGCCGGCAACTGGCTGCGGCTCGCAAAAGTCATCTTCCAGATCACGCCGAAGAGCTCGAGCGAGCAGACATTCCTCTGGGAGCGCGCTTCGGCTGCCGCCTACATCGCTTACATGCGTGCGGGCAATGCGGGCGAGGAAGCCGATGCGCTCGCCGTGCTCGGCAAATCGCTCGCCGAACGGCATCTGTTCCGGCCGGCGTTGGACGCATTGCGGCTGTCGCTGGATATGCGCGAGGTCGCGGATGTCCGTGGTCAGTATGAGAAGCTGCGCGACGAGCACGGCTTCCGGCTGCTCGACTATACCGTGGACTCGGATTCGGCGAGCCCGCGCGCCTGCTTCCAGTTCTCGGAAGAACTCGCCAAGCGCACAGATTTCGCGCCGTTTCTGGCGCTGGCAGGCACAGACAAGCCGGCGCTGTCGGCCGAGGGCAAGCAGCTCTGCGTCGACGGGCTGAAGCACGGCGAGCGCTACAACGTCAATCTGCGCGCAGGTCTGCCGTCGACCGTCAAGGAAGGCCTGCCGAAATCGGCCGAGTTCAACATCTATGTGCGCGACCGCAAGCCGTTCGTGCGCTTCACCAGCCGCGCCTATGTGCTGCCGCGTACCGGCCAGCGCGGCATTCCCGTGGTCAGCGTCAACACGACCGCGGTGAACATCAACGTGTTCCGCATCGGCGATCGCAATCTGATCAACACGGTGGTGGACAGCGACTTCCAGAAGACGCTGTCGAAATATCAGCTCTCGGATCTCGGGGACGAGCGTGGCGTAAAGGTCTGGTCCGGCGAGCTCGCGACCGCGATGAATCTGAACCAGGACGTCATCACCGCTTTTCCGGTCGACCAGGCGCTGGGCGAGCTCCAGCCCGGCGTCTACGTGATGACGGCGGCGGCCAAGGGGCCGGGCAGTGACGATGACTATCAGCTCGCCACCCAATGGTTCATCGTGTCCGATCTCGGCGTCACGGCCTATTCCGGCAATGACGGCATCCACGTCTTCGTCAATTCGCTGGCCTCGACCGATCCGGTCGGCAAAGCCGAGGTGCGGCTGGTCGCGCGCAACAACGAGATCCTGGCGACGCGCAAGACCGACGATGCAGGCCATGTGCTGTTCGAGGCGGGCCTGGCGCGCGGCGAGGGCGGCCTGTCGCCGGCAATGCTGACGGTCACCGGCGAGAAGGCCGACTATGCCTTCCTCAGCCTGAAGACCTCGGCCTTCGACCTGTCCGACCGCGGCGTCGCGGGCCGCGCGGTGCCTGCGGGCGCCGATGCCTTCGTCTATGCCGAGCGCGGCGTCTATCGCTCCAGCGAGACCGTCTACCTCACCGCGCTGCTGCGCGACGGGCAGGGCAATGCCGTCAATGGCGGGCCGCTGACCCTGGTGATCGAGCGCCCGGATGGCGTCGAGTTTCGCCGCGCCATGCTCGCTGACCAAGGCGCCGGCGGCCGCACGCTGGCCGTGCCGCTCAACTCGGCCGTTCCGACCGGGACCTGGCGGGTACGCGCGTTCACCGATCCGAAGGGCTCTTCGGTCGGCGAGACCACGTTCATGGTCGAGGATTACGTTCCTGACCGGATCGAATTCGACTTGTCCGCCAAGGACAAGCTGATCAAAGCTAACGCTCCTGTGGAGCTCAAGGCCGACGGTCATTTCCTCTATGGCGCGCCGGCGTCGGGCCTCAGCCTCGAAGGCGACATGCTGATCGCACCGGCGGCCGAACGGCCGGGCTTTGCCGGCTACCAGTTCGGTGTCGCCGACGAAGAGACCACCTCGAATGAGCGCACGCCGCTGGAGAATTTGCCGGACGCCGACGCCAACGGCGTTGCGACCTTCCCGGTGACGCTGGAGAAGCAGCCGGCCTCGACGCGTCCGCAGGAGGCGCAGATCTTCATCCGCATGGTCGAGACGGGTGGGCGCGCCGTCGAGCGCAAGCTGGTGCTGCCGGTCGCGCCCGCGACCGCGCTGATCGGCATCAAGCCGCTGTTCGGCGACAAGAACGTCGCGGAAGGCGACAAGGCCGAGTTCGATGTCGTTTTCGTCTCCCCCGAGGGCAAGACGCTTGCCCGCGACGGGCTGCGCTACGAACTCCTGAAGATGGAGTCGCGTTACCAGTGGTATCGCCAGAACAATTACTGGGAGTACGAGCCGGTCAAGTCGACGTCGCGCGTCGCCGACGGTGACGTCACGATCGCCGCCGACAAGCCGTCCCGCATCTCGCTGGCGCCGCGCCCTGGCCGCTACCGGCTGGACGTGAAGTCGAACGATGCGGATGGCCCGGTGACCTCGGTGCAGTTCGACGTCGGCTGGTATTCGGACGGCAGTGCCGACACGCCGGACCTGCTGGAGACATCGATCGACAAGCCGCAATATGCCTCCGGCGACACGATGACTGTGTCGGTCAATGCGCGCACCGCCGGCAAGCTCACCGTCAACGTCGTCGGTGACCGCCTGCTGACCACACAAACCATCGACGTCAAGGAAGGCACTGCGCAGGTGAAGATCCCGGTCGGCCGAGACTGGGGCACCGGTGCCTATGTGGTGGCGACGCTGCGCCGTCCACTCGATGCGGCGGCCCAGCGCATGCCGGGCCGTGCGATCGGCTTGAAATGGTTCGGCATCGACAAGCAGGCCCGCACGCTTTCCGTCAAGCTGACGCCGCCGGATCTGATCCGGCCGAATTCGATGCTGAAGATCCCGGTCAAGCTCGACGGGCTCAATCCCGGCGAGCACGCCAAGGTGGTGATCGCTGCGGTCGATGTCGGCATCCTCAACCTCACCAATTACAAGCCGCCGGCGCCGGATGATTATTATCTCGGCCAGCGCCAGTTGAGCGCCGAGATCCGCGATCTCTATGGGCAACTGATCGACGGCATGTCGGGGACGCGCGGCCAGATCAAATCCGGTGGCGACGCAGGGGCTGCCGAGCTGCAGGGGTCGCCGCCCGCGCAGAAACCGCTGGCGCTCTATTCCGGCATCGTCACGGTTGGCGCCGACGGCACGGCCGAAGTCAGCTTCGACATTCCTGATTTCGCCGGCACCGCGCGCGTGATGGCGGTGGCTTGGACGGCGACAAAGCTCGGCCGCGCCAACACCGACGTCGTGATCCGCGATCCCGTCGTGCTGACCACGACGCTGCCGCGCTTCCTGCTCAATGGCGACCACGGCACGGTCAATCTCGAGGTCGACAATGTCGAGGGCCAGGCTGGCGACTACGTCATCAGCGTCAAGACCGGCGGCCCGGTGAAGACGTCAGGCAATGCTGCCACCACCGTCAAGCTCGCCGCCAAGCAGCGCAATTCGTTTGCATTGGCGCTCGATGCGACCGCGGCGGGTCCGGCGACGCTCGACGTCGACATCAGGGGGCCGAATGGACTGGCCCTCGCGCGCCACTATGCGCTCGACGTCAAGGCGGCGACGCAAGTCCTGGCGCGGCGTTCGATCCGCACGCTGGCGAAGGGTGAGAGCCTGACGCTGACCTCGGACATGTTCTCCGACCTCGTGCCGGGCACCGGCAGCGTCTCGGTCTCGGCGAGCCTGTCGACCGCGCTCGATGCGGCGACGATCCTCAAAGCGCTCGACCGCTATCCCTATGGCTGCTCGGAGCAGATCACCAGCCGCGCGATGCCGCTGCTCTACGTCAACGATCTCGCGGCCGGGGCGCATCTGGCCATGGACACCGAGGTCGACCAGCGCATCCGCGATGCGATCGAGCGGCTCTTGGCGCGCCAGGGCTCGAACGGCTCGTTCGGCCTGTGGTCGGCGGGCGGTGACGATGCGTGGCTCGATGCATACGTGACTGATTTCCTCACCCGCGCTCGTGAAAAGGGCTTTGTGGTGCCTGACGTCCTATTCAAGAACGCGCTGGATCGTATCCGCAACTCCGTCGTCAACGGCAACGAGCCGGAGAAGGACGGCGGCCGCGATCTCGCATACGGCCTCTACGTGCTCGCCCGCAACGGTGCTGCGCCGATCGGCGACCTCCGCTATCTCGCCGACACCAAGCTGAGCAATCTGGCGACGCCGATCGCCAAGTCTCAGCTTGCGGCCGCGCTCGCCCTGGTCGGCGACCGCAACCGCGCCGAGCGGGTCTATGGTGCAGCGCTCGACAGCCTCGCGCCAAAGCCGGTGCTGGAGTTCGGCCGCAGCGACTACGGCTCGCAGCTTCGAGACGCCGCAGCGCTCGTTTCCCTCGCGAGCGAAGGCAACGCGCCGAAGGCAACGCTGACGCAGGCCGTGGCGCGGGTCGAAACCGCGCGCGGGCTCACGCCCTACACCTCCACGCAGGAGAATGCGTGGTTGGTGCTGGCGGCGCGGGCGCTTGCCAAGGAGAACCTGTCGATCGATGTCGACGGCCAGCCGGTCAAGACCGCGCTCTACCGCAGCTACAAGGCTGACGCGCTGAGCGGCAAGCCGCTGAAGATCACCAACACCGGCGATGCGCCGGTGCAGGCGGTGATCTCGGTGTCGGGCTCGCCGGTCACGCCGGAGCCGGCGGCGTCGAACGGCTTCAAGATCGAGCGGAACTATTTTACGCTCGACGGCAAGCCGGCCGATATCAGCAAGGTCAGGCAGAACGAT
The DNA here is from genome assembly GCF_015291665.1 of Bradyrhizobium sp. CCBAU 53338. Lineage (NCBI taxonomy): Bacteria > Pseudomonadati > Pseudomonadota > Alphaproteobacteria > Hyphomicrobiales > Nitrobacteraceae > Bradyrhizobium > Bradyrhizobium sp. CCBAU 53338. The sequence goes on along the minus strand of NZ_CP030048.1, from coordinate 4,162,433 downwards.
CGCTACGCCGTGGTGTTGAAGATTACGGAAGCCAAGCCCGAGTACGGCCACATCATGGTGTCCGACTATCTGCCGGCGGGCCTCGAGATCGACAATCCGAAGCTGGTGTCGTCGGGCGACAGCGGCACGCTGGACTGGATCGAGGACGGTGCGGAGCCCGCGGATACCGAGTTCCGTGACGACCGTTTCACCGCAGCCGTGGATCGTGCCTCGGACTCCAAGGCGGTGTTCACCGTCGCCTACGTCGTGCGCGTCGTCTCGCCCGGCAAATACGTGCTGCCGCAGGCCTATGTCGAGGACATGTACAATCCCTCGCGCTACGGCCGCACCGGCACGGGGACGGTCGAGGTGCGGGCAGCGAAGTGAGTGGCGAGATGAACGAAGCCAATCAAGTATCTCGTCATTCCGGGTCGGCTCGGAGAGCCGAACCCGGAATCTCGAGGTTCCGGATCTGGTCCTTCGGACCATCCCGGAACGACGGCAGCAGAGGAGGACGCACAACCATGCGCATCCTCTCCGCCCTCGCTTTCACGCTGATCCTCGCCATCATCGGCTTCGTCGGCTGGGTCTATTCCCTCGGCCCGCTGCCGCTCGACGAGGCGCGCCGCGTTTCGACCTCCGTGGTCGACCGCAACGGAAAGCTGTTGCGCGCCTTTGCCATGGCCGATGGGCGCTGGCGGCTGCCGGTCGATGCCAGGACAAACGTCGATCCGACTTATCTCAAGTTGCTGTTCGCCTATGAAGACCAGCGTTTCTATGTCCATGACGGCATCGATCCGCTGGCGCTGGGCCGCGCGGCGTTGCAGCTCGGAACGCGCGGGCACATCGTATCCGGCGGCTCGACCATCTCGATGCAGCTCGCCCGGCTGATGGAGCCGCGGCGGCAGCGCTCGCTCTACGCGAAACTGCACCAGATCGTCCGCGCGATCGAGCTGGAGCGCAGTTTGAGCAAGGACGAGATCCTCAACCTCTACCTCGCGCTCGCGCCCTATGGCGGCAATCTCGAGGGCATCCGCGCCGCTTCGATCGCCTATCTCGGCAAGGAGCCGAAGCGGCTGTCGCTGGCGGAAGCCGCCCTGCTGGTGGCGCTGCCGCAATCGCCGGAAACGCGCCGGCTCGACCGTCATCCGGAAGCCGCGCGCATCGCCCGCGATCGCGTGCTCGATCGCATGGTCGAGGAGCATGTCGTCAGCGCTGAGGACGCGAAGCAGGCCAAGGCCGTGCCTGTGCCGAAACTGCGCAAGCCCATGCCGATCCTGGCGCCGCATGCCTCCGACAGCGCGCTGGCGACCGTCAAGGACGCGCCGGTGATCAAGCTGACGCTGGATTCCAATCTTCAAAAGGTGCTGGAGCCCCTGGCACGTGACCGCGCAATTGCGCTGGGACCGAACATCTCGGTCGGCATCATCGTCGTCGACGTCGAGAGCGGCGACGTGCTCGCCCGCGTCGGCTCTGCCGGTTATTTCGACGACAGCCGGGCAGGGCAGGTCGACATGACCCGCGCCATTCGCTCGCCAGGCTCGACGCTGAAGCCGTTCATCTACGGCCTCGCCTTCGAAGACGGCTTCGTTCACCCTGATAGCCTGATCGACGATCGTCCGGTGCGCTTCGGCTCGTACGCCCCGGAAAATTTCGACATGACGTTCCAGGGCACGGTGCCGGTGAAGAAGGCGCTGCAGCTGTCGCTGAACGTGCCGGCGATCGTGCTGCTCGACCGCGTCGGCTCGAGCCGGCTGGCGTCGCGGCTGCGGCAGGCCGGCGGCAACCTCGTTCTGCCCAAGGACGAGGCACCGGGGCTCGCGATGGGCCTCGGCGGCGTCGGCGTGAGCCTTCAGGACCTCGTACAGCTCTATGCAGGCTTTCCCCGGCTCGGGATCACCAAGCCTCTGCGCGAGATCGTGACGGCCAAGGACGACCGCGAGTCGCTGCGGCTGCTGGACCCGGTCGCGGCCTGGCAGGTCGGCAACGTGCTGCTGGGAACCCCGCCGCCGGAGAACGCGGTCCACAACCGCATCGCCTTCAAGACCGGCACGTCCTACGGCTATCGCGATGCCTGGTCGGTCGGGTTCGATGGCCGGATGACCATCGGCGTCTGGGTCGGCCGGCCCGACGGGGCGCCGGTTCCCGGCCTGATCGGGCGCGTCGCCGCGGCGCCCATCCTGTTCGACGCCTTTGCGCGGACCGGCAAGACGCTGGCCCCGCTGCCCAATCCACCCAAGGGAACCCTGGTCGCCAGCAACGCGAAGTTGCCGCTGCCGTTGAAGCGGTTCCGCCCCGTTGGGGAACTCGTGCGCACCGGCGGCGAGCAGGCACTCCATATCCAGTTCCCACTTAACGGCTCCCGGATCGACGTGGATCGCTCAGGCGGAGCCGAGGCCGCCGCAATGCCCGTCAAGGTCGCCGGCGGGGTGTTGCCGATGACGGTCATGGTTAACGGTAGGTCACTCGGTGAGATCGACGGACGGCGCCAGCGCCTGATCGATCCGCCCGGCCTGGGGTTTGCACGGCTGACCGTGATAGACGCCACGGGCGCCGCGGACACAGTTGTCATTCGAATTCAATGACGTTGGCTCAAGCGGTTGTGGCGATGGCGGTTTCAGCGTAAGCGGAACCAATGGCCGAGACCTACCCAACCCCCCGTTTTGGAGCGCCCCGAGAGCCGAAACAGCCCGCAAATCCGGGCAGCCGGCTCGTGCTGATGCTCGACTTCGTCACCGCCAGCCACGCGCGTGCCGTGAGCTTTCTGGTGCTGTGCGCGCTGCTGCTGTTCCTGCCCGGCTTCTTCACCATCCCGCCGGTCGACCGTGACGAGGCGCGCTTTGCGCAGGCCACCAAGCAGATGGTCGAGAGCGGCGACTATGTCGACATCCGCTTCCAGGAGGATGTGCGCTACAAGAAACCGGTCGGCATCTACTGGTTGCAATCCGCGGCGGTCGAAGCGGCCACCGCGCTGAAGCTGCCGAAGGCCGAACTGCGGATCTGGGTCTATCGGCTGCCCTCGCTGTTCGGTGCCATCGGCGCGGTGCTGACGACCTATTGGGCGGCGCTCGGCTTCGTGACGCGACGCGCCGCAGTGCTTGCTGCGCTCCTGATGTCCGCCTCCGTGCTGCTGGGGGTCGAGGCGCGTCTCGCCAAGACCGACGCCGTGCTGCTGTTCTCGGTGGTCGCCGCGATGGGGGCGATGGCGCGGGCCTATCTGTCGTGGCAGCGCGCCGAGGACGAGACCCATCCGCCCTGGAGCTGGCCCGCGATCTTCTGGACCGCGCTCGCCGTCGGCATCCTGATCAAGGGGCCGCTGATCCTGATGTTCGCGGGGCTCACTATCATCGCACTCGCGATCCAGGACCGCGATTCCTCCTGGCTGTGGCGCTTGCGTCCCGTCTGGGGCCTGATGTGGATGCTGGTGCTGGTGTTGCCCTGGTTCGTGGCGATCTTCTGGCGCGCAGGCGATGCATTCTTCGCCGACTCCGTCGGCGGCGACATGCTGAGCAAGCTCAGCGCGCAGGAATCCCATGGTGCGCCGCCCGGTCTCTACCTGGTGCTGTTCTGGATCACCTTCTGGCCGGGCGCGCCGCTGGCGGCGATGGCGATGCCTGCGGTGTGGCGGGCGCGTCGCGAGCCCGGGGCGCAATTCCTGCTGGCCTGGCTGATCCCGTCCTGGATCGTGTTCGAGGCGGTGCTGACCAAGCTGCCGCATTACGTGCTGCCACTCTATCCGGCGATCGCGATCCTCACCGCCGGTGCGCTGGAGCGGAACGTGTTGTCGCGCTCCTGGCTGGCGCGCGGCTCGGCCTGGTGGTTCGCGATCCCCGCCGGGGCGTCGATCATCGCGGTGGTCGGCGCCGTCATGCTGACGCGCCAGCCGGCTTTCGTCGCCTGGCCCTTCATCGCGGCCTCGCTGATCTTCGGCCTGTTCGCCTGGTGGCTGTTCGACACCAACCGCGCCGAGCGTTCGCTGCTGAACGCGCTGGTCGCGGCGCTAATGCTGGCGGTGGTGGTCTACGGCATCGTGCTGCCCTCGCTGACGCCGTTGTTTCCGAGCATCGAGATTGCGCGCGCGCTCCGCAACGTGACCTGCGTCGGGCCCAAGGCGGCCTCGGCCGGCTATGCCGAGCCCAGCCTCGTCTTCCTCACGGGCACCCAGACGCTGCTGACCGACGGCTCTGGCGCTGCCGATTTTCTCCGGCAGGGAAGCTGCCGGTTTGCACTGATCGAGCAGCGCTCGGAACGCAGCTTCGTGCAGCGCGCCGAGGCGATCGGGCTGCGCTACAAGGTCGGCGCGCGCATCGACGGCTATAACTTCTCGCAAGGACGCGCGATCTCGATCTCGATCTTCCGCTCCGAGGGCACCGAATAGGATGTCTGATACCACCAACGTTGCGCCGCGCGCGAGCTATCCCGTGCAGCTGATCACGGTCGCTGGCCATGCGCTGGCGCAACTGGTGCGTACGCCTTCTCATTCCCGCCGTGCCGCGGCAGCGCGAAAGCTCGCGCGGCATTCGCTCTGGCTCAGCGCGGCCGGCGCCGCCCTGGTCATCGTGCTGATGCTCGCGTTCGATCGGACCGAGATCCAGCTGATGCCGGCGCGCGGCACGCCGGCGCTCTGGCCGATCCGCATCCTCACCGATTTCGGCAGGGACGAGAATGTGCTCTCGGTGCTGGGCGTGGCCCTGGTGATCGTGGCGCTCTTTGCCGGCGGGATGCATGGTACCCGCCGCGCGCTGCTGCTCGGCTTCGGCACGAGGCTGCAATATCTGTTTCTGTCCGTTGCCCTGTCGGTGTTCGTCACCGAGATCCTGAAATATCTCATCGGCCGCGGACGTCCTTTCGTCGGCGGCAAGGCCGATCCGTTCAACTTCATCCCGCTCGAAGGCACGGGGGCTTATGCCAGCCTGCCGTCGGGTCACGCGGTGACGGCATTCGCCCTGGCCTTTGCGGTCTCCGCGCTCTGGCCACGCCTGCGCGTGTTCATGTTTACTTACGCGATCGTGATCCTGCTGACGCGCCTGGTGCTGCTGGCGCATCATCCGAGTGACGTCACGGCTGGTGCCCTGGTCGGCATGGTCGGCGCCATGGCGGTCCGCTACTGGTTTGCGGCGCGCCGGCTCGCTTTTGCCATCCGGGCCGACGGCACCATCGTGCCGCTTCCGGGCCGCGTCAAAAGGGTTGCCCGCGGGGCATCTGCCCCATAAAAGCGGCTGCTTCCCGGGTCTGCCGGTTCCCCGGAGGCAGGCCAATTCCAACCACGAGCTTCGATTTGTCGTCGTCCCAGCCTTCGGTTTCCATCGTCGTCCCCGTGCGCAACGAAGCCGACAACATTGCGCCCCTGATCGAGGAGATCGCGGCCGCGCTCGATGGCCGCTGGGTCTATGAGATCATCTATGTCAACGACGGCTCGACCGATGCGACCGGCGAGCGGCTCGCGGCCATCATGGCGCAGCGGGACAATCTGCGGCAGTTGCTTCACGCCAAATCGACCGGCCAGTCGGCGGCGGTGCGCAGCGGCGTGCGCGCGGCCCACGGCACGATCGTGGCAACGCTCGATGGCGACGGCCAGAACAATCCGGCCTTCCTGCCGGACCTGATCGCGGCGGTCGAGAAGGGCGTCAATGTCGGGCTTGCCGCCGGACAGCGCGTCGGGCGCAAGGACACCGGCTTCAAGAAGCTTCAGTCGCGCATCGCCAACGGCGTGCGCGGCTCCATCCTGAACGACGGTACCCGCGATACCGGCTGCGGGCTAAAGGCATTCCGGCGCGATGTGTTCCTGATGATGCCCTATTTCGACGGATTGCACCGCTTCCTGCCCGCTTTGGTGCGCCGCGAGGGCTACGAGATCGCCTATGTCGATGTGATCGACCGGCCGCGCCATTCGGGCGTTTCAAACTATGGTTTCTTCGACCGCCTGTGGATCGGCATCATGGATCTCGCCGGCGTGTGGTGGCTGATCCGCCGCAAGAAGCCGACGCCAGAAGTGACCGAGGTGAGGGCATGATCATCCAATACGGCCAGGCGTTGAGCAACTATCTCTACGACGTCTTCGTCGCCAAGTTCGATTTCTGGCTCGCCTTCGGCCTCGTCGCGCAGCTGTTCTTCACCGCGCGCTTCCTGGTGCAATGGATCGCGAGCGAGCGCGCCGGCAACAGCGTGGTGCCGATCGCGTTCTGGTTCTGCTCGATGGGCGGCGGCATGATGACGCTGGTCTACGGCGTCGTGAAACGCGAACCGGTCATCATTCTCGGTCAGGCGCTGGCGACCGTAATCTATGTCCGCAACATCATGCTGATCATCAAGAACCGCGGCCGCGCATCGAAGACGCTGGATCGCTGATCCCTGGCCCTGATCTAGCGGGGCAGCGCCGTGGCACCGGCGGCGGGCAGGGCTGATGTCTCCGCCTCGGGTCGGCGATAGGGCTCGCCCGCCGCGTCCAGCACGGGATAGGCGACCGAGCAGATATGCGAATGGATGCGCCGCAGATCGCGCAGCACGTCCAGATGCAGCGACGTCGTCTCGATGGTCTCGGGGCGGCCCTCGCGCAGCCGGTCGAGATGGCGCTCCACGGCGGCAAGCTCGGTGTTCTTCAGCGCGGTTTTTTCCACCAGCAGCTTGCGGGCCTCGTTGGCGTCGCCCGACATGAAGACGCCGAAGGCGATCCGCAGCGAATCCATCGTGCGCTTGTGGAAGGCTGCGAGCTCCTCGGCGCCCTCGGCCGAGAACTGGAAGCGCCGCTTGATCTTCTTGGTGGCGAGCTCGCTCAAATTCTTATCGATGATGTCGCCGATATGCTCGAGGTTGATCGCGAAGGAGATGATCTCCATCGCGCGCCGGCCCTCGCTCTCGTCGAGACTGCCGCGGGTCAGTTTTGTGACGTAGAGCTTGATGGCTTCGTCCAGGCTGTCAACGACATTGTCGGTCTTCGAGACCTGGTCGACCAGGGAGCGGTCGCCGGTCATCATCGCGGCCATCACCTTGCGCAGCATGGTTTCGACCAGATCGCCCATGCGCAGCGTCTCGCGTGCTGCATCGGCAAGCGCAAGCGAGGGCGTCTCCAGCGCGGTCTCGTCGAGATAGCGCGGCCGGGCGGGATCGGTTTCCTGAACGCGATCGGGCAGGAAGCGGGTCAGCAGGCGCGACATGGTGTCGAGCAGGCCGATGAAGAGGAGGGCCGTTCCGACGTTGAAAGCGATGTGGAACGCCGCGATCATCTTGGCGAGATCGGGCTGCCAGGCATGCATGTGAACAGCGATCGTGCCCAGGAACGGCAGGACCAGCGCGATGCCGATGACACGATTGACGAGATTGCCGACCGGCAGGCGATAGCTCGCGGGATCGTCGCGCCTTGCCCCTTCGAACACGGGGTTGACGGCACTGCCGAGATTGGCCCCGAGCACGAGCGCCAGCGCCGCATCTGAGGTGATGAACTGCGAATAGGCCAGCGACATGATCAGCAGCACGCTGGCGACGCTGGAATGCACGATCCAGGTCAGGAGAGCGGCGACGATGATGCACAGGATGGGGTCGCCGGTGATGGCCGACATCACCACGCGCACGCCCGGCGCGTTCTCCGCCGGCGCCAGCGTGTCGAGCAGGATGTGCAGCGACAGCAGCATCAGTCCGAGGCCGATGAAGAGCCGGCCGATATCCTTGATCCGCGAGCGCGGGCCGGAGCGGAAGGCGACGAGGCCGAGCACGAACAGCACGGGCGCGACGGCTGCGATGTTGAACGACAGCGCCTGCACGATCAGCGTCGTGCCGACATTGGCCCCCAGCATGATGGCGAGCGCGGCGACGAGGCTGAGCAGGCCCTCGGCGGCAAAGGAGCTGGTGAGGAGCGCGGTCGCCGTGCTGCTCTGAAGCAGTGCGGTAAGGCCGAGGCCCGCGGCGAACGCGCTGAAGCGGTTGCCGAGCGCCTTGCCGAGCAGGCGTCGCAAATCGGGGCCAAAGGCGCGCAGGATGCCGCTCTGGACCATGTGCAGGCCCCACAGCAGCAGCGCTACGCCGCCCATCAGGTCGAGCAGAACCAACGTTCCCATGCTCCGTGTCCGGATCGAGAGTCGATTGGTGAGGCTAGCGCCAAATGCTTGAGGTTCAAACCATTTCTTGGCGCATCGGCGTTAACGTCCGCGCGCCGTGCTCGTTCCCGCCGCGGGGTGCATCGGCACGTCCGCCGCGGGGTGCATTGGCGCGTCCGCAGGCGCATTGCCCCGTGAGCAGGCTCACAGTGCCGCTTTGAGGGCAGCGAAACCGCGATCGAGGTCGGCCTTGAGGTCGTCGACGCTCTCGAGCCCGATATGGAGCCGCAGCGTCGGGCCGCCCGGCGCCCACTTGGTCGCGGTGCGATAGGCGTCACAGTCGAAGGGAATCGCAAGGCTCTCGAAGCCGCCCCAGGAAAAGCCCATGCCGAACAGCTTGAGCGAGTTGAGCATGGCGTCGACGGCGCTCTGCGGCGCTGGCTTGAGCACGATGCTGAACAGGCCCGAGGCGCCGGTGAAGTCGCGCTTCCAGATCGCATGACCCGGATCGGTCTCGAGCCCCGGGTGCAGAACGCGTGCGACCTCGGGTCTTGCGGCAAGCCAACGCGCCATCTCCAGACCGGAACGATGATGCTGGGCGAGGCGCACCGACAGCGTGCGCAGGCCGCGCAGCGCTAGGAATACGTCATCTGGACCGGCGCAGACGCCGAGCAGGCGGATGCCTTCGGCGATCTGCGGCCAGGTCTTGGCATTGGCCGAGATCGTGCCGAACATGATGTCGGAATGGCCGCCGATGTATTTGGTGGCAGCCTGCATGCTGATATCGACGCCCTGCTCGAGCGAGCGATGGTAGAGCGGCGTTGCCCAGGTGTTGTCGTCGATGACGAGCGCGTCGCGCGCATGCGCAATGTGAGCGATGGCGCGGATGTCGGGCATCTCGAAAGATTGCGAGCCGGGTGCTTCGACCAGAACCGCGCGGGTGTTCGGCTTGAACAACTTCTCGATGCCGGCGCCGATCAGCGGATCAAAATAGGTGGTCTCGACGCCATAACGGGCCAGCATGCCGTTGCAGAAATTGCGCGAGGGCCGATAGATGTTGTCAACGACCAGGATGTGGTCGCCGGCCTTCAGCACCGAGAGCAGGGTGGTCGAAATTGCCGAAAGCCCCGACGGCACGATGCCGACGCCGGCGCATTGCGGTCCCTCCAGCGCCATCAGCGTGTCCTGGAACGCCCTGGTGGTCGGGGTACCGTGGCGGCCATAGGTGAATTCGCCGCGATGGGCATGCAGATCCTCGGCGGTCGGATAGAGCACGGTCGAGCCGTGGAACACCGGCGGATTCACGAACCCCTTCTGCGCCTTGGTGTCGCGGCCGGAGGTGACCAGCCGGGTCTCGGCGTGCTGCTGTGCGGGGTGCGAAGAATCCATGCGTCTGCTTCCAAAAAGCGTTTGCGCCGGGCGCGGATCGCACGGCCGGGACGGCCGGGTGGCCGCAAACGTTAATAACAGAACACAGAAGAGTCCCGTCAACCCCTTGACCCGGCTCGCCAGTCGTTCTGTGATGCGCAGGTGCTATTCAGTCGCCGCATGTTGAGGGGCAGCCGCGACCTTCGATCCATCGTTTGACCGGACCTTGCGTCACAGCCATCAAGGCGGGCGCCAGCGGCGGGGATTAGGGTGTGGCGTGCGGCCTCTCGGGATGGGCGGGTGTTCGGCAAGGTTTTCCAGCATGACTCTTGCAGGGCGGATCCTAAGTAGGATTGCCCTGGCAGAGACGATCCTGAGACAACGTTCCTGTCCTTGAGACGACCTTGAAAGGCCTTTAGCCCATGAAACGCGTAACCCTGGCTCTCACTTTCGCACTCGCCGCCGGCCTGACTGCCCAAGCCGCCGACGCGCAAACGCTCAAGACCGTCAAGGAGCGGGGCGTATTGTCCTGCGGCGTCAGCCAGGGTCTGCCTGGCTTCTCCTCGCCCGACGACAAGGGCAACTGGACCGGCCTCGACGTCGATGTCTGCCGCGCGATCGCAGCCGCCATCTTCAACGATCCGACCAAGGTCAAATACGTGCCGACCTCGGCCAAGGACCGCTTTACCGCGCTGCAATCCGGCGAGATCGACGTGCTGTCGCGCAACACCACCTGGACCATCTCGCGCGACACCTCGCTCGGCGCCAACTTCACCGGCGTGACCTATTATGACGGGCAGGGCTTCATGGTGAAGAAGTCGCTCAAGGTGAATTCCGCGCTGGAACTGAACAGCGCTTCGGTCTGCGTGCAGACCGGCACCACCACGGAGCAGAATCTGGCCGACTACTTCAAGGCCAACAACATGAAGTATGAGGTGATCGCGTTCGGCACCAACGACGAAACCATCAAGGCCTACGAGGCCGGCCGCTGCGACGTCTTCACCACCGACCAGTCCGGCCTCTATGCCAATCGCCTGAAGCTCGCCAATCCCAACGACCACATGGTTCTGCCGGAGATCATCTCGAAGGAGCCGCTCGGCCCGATGGTGCGCCACGGCGACGACCAGTGGTTCGATCTCGTGAAGTGGACGCTGTTCGCGATGGTCACCGCCGAGGAACTCGGCATCACGTCCAAGAATGTCGACGAAAAAGCCAAGATCGAGAATCCGGAGCTGAAACGCGTCCTCGGCACCGACGGCAATTTCGGCGAACAGCTCGGCCTGACCAAGGACTGGGTCGTCCGCATCGTGAAGGCCGTCGGCAATTACGGCGAGTCGTTCGATCGCAACGTCGGCGCGGGCTCGCCGCTCGCCATCAATCGCGGTCTGAACAATCTCTGGAACAAGGGTGGTCTCCAGTACGCGCCGCCGATCCGCTGATCCCGCTCGATCGGCCGGCGCACGGCAATGAGCACCTCAGCCCGTAAACCGCCGCTCCAGATCGCGCTGAAGATCAGGCGCATTCTGGGCGGCAAGGCAGGCTGGAACGGCGTGGCCGTCCAGTTTGCCTTCGCTGCGGTGCTGGGCTGGATTGCCTACGAGATCATCTCCAATGCCCGCGCCAATCTCGAAAACCAGCACATCGCCGCCGGGTTCGGCTTCCTCAGCAACAACGCCGGCTTCGACGTCAACCAGACCCTGATCTCCTACACCGGCTCGGACACGTTCCTGCGGGTGTTCGTGGTCGGACTGCTCAACACGCTCGTGGTCTCCGTGGTGGGCATCGTGTTCGCCACGGTGATCGGCTTCATCGTCGCATTGTGCCGGCTGTCGCCGAACTGGCTGGTTTCGCGAATCGGCGAGATCTACGTCGAGATCATCCGCAATCTGCCGCTGCTGTTCCAGATTCTGTTCTGGTACCTGGCGGTGCTCGCGGCGCTGCCCAATCCCAGGCAGAGCATCTCGCTGTTCGGCGTCGCCTTCATCAGCAATCGGGGCCTCGTCATTCCGCAGCCGATCGGGCAGGCGGGCCTTGCGCCGTTCCTGACGGTGCTGGGATTCGGCATCGTCACGGCGCTGGCCCTGCGCATTTATGCGCGGCGGGCGCTGTTCCAGCGCGGGCAGATGATCCGCATCTGGCCTTACGTGCTGGGCCTCGTGATCGGGCTGCCCCTTGTCACCATGGGGGTGTTCGGTTTGCCCCTCACGGTCGAACTGCCGCAGCTCAAGGGTTTCAACTTCGCCGGCGGCGCGCGCATCATTCCGGAATTCGTCGCGCTGACCCTGGCGCTGTCGACCTATACCGCGGCCTTCATCGCCGAGATCGTGCGCGCCGGCATCCTGTCGGTCCACAAGGGACAGATGGAGGCGGGGTCCTCGCTGGGCCTGAGCCGTGGCACCACGCTGCGGCTGATCGTGGTGCCGCAGGCGATGCGGGTGATCGTGCCGCCGCTGACCAACCAGTACCTCAATCTCACCAAGAATTCGTCGCTGGCGGTCGCAATCGGCTATCCTGACCTCGTGTCGGTCTGGGCCGGCACGTCGCTGAGCCAGACCGGCCAGGCGATCGAGATCATCGCCATGACGATGGGCGTCTATCTCCTGATTTCGCTCTTCACCAGCTTCGTGATGAGCGTCTATGGCTGGCGCCTGAACCGGAGCCTTGGGGCATGACCGACATCGCCGCGTCATCCTTCGTCCGCCAGGACCTGGTCGCCGAGCGTCCGGCGCCGATCAAGACATCGGGCTTCATCGGGACGCTGCGCACCCGCCTGTTCAACTCGCCGACCAACATCCTGCTCACGATCGTCGGTGCGTTGCTGCTCTGGTTCACCATCATCCCGTCGGTCAAATTCCTGATCGTCGATGCGGTATGGACCGGCCAGGATCGCGCCGCCTGCCTGGCCGAGAACGGCGCCTGCTGGCCCTACATCCAGGCCAAGCTGCCGCAGCTGATCTACGGCTTCTATCCCGAAGCCGAGCGCTGGCGGGTCAATTTTGCGCTGATGCTGGCAGCAGTGCTGCTGCTCCCGCTGTTGATTCCACGGCTGCCGGCGAAGGGGCTCAACGCCAGCCTTTTCTTCTTTGCCTTTCCGGTCGTCGCGTTCTTCCTGCTGCATGGCGGCGGCATCAGCGGCTTTGGTCTCAGCTGGATGGCCGGCCTGCTGGAATTGTTCGACGACAGCATCGTCAGCGCCGGGCAGGTGCTGCTCAGCCTGAGCAAGACATCGGCGATCGCGCCGATCTTGTGGGTCGTCGGCAGTCTGATCGTTTTGATCGGCAACGCCATTCATTGGCTGATCTTCCCGCTGACCTGGCTGCGCGATCAGCTGGAGGCGTCGGGGCAGTCGCTCTGGACCGATTTCTTCATCACGACCGTCGTCGTGTCCTTGATTGCGTTCGTGATGGGCGGAGGCGTGCGGACTGGATGGCGCCCCCTGGCGGCAAGCATCGCGACCTTCATTGCGATCGCCGCTGTGATCAAGCTGATGGGGCTCGATCACGGCGGGCTTCCCGTCGTCCAGACCAGGCTGTGGGGCGGTCTTCTGGTGACGCTGGTGGTGTCGGTCGCCGGCATCGTCACCTCGTTGCCGATCGGCATCGCGCTCGCGCTCGGCCGCCGGTCCAGCATTCCGCTGATCCGGATCTTCGCGATTGCCTTCATCGAATTCTGGCGCGGCGTGCCGCTGATCACCGTGCTGTTCTTCGCCACCTACATGCTGCCGCTGTTCCTGCCCGGCAATTTCTCCGTCGACGGCCTCGTCCGCGCGCTGATCGGCATCGCGCTGTTCACGGGCGCCTATCAGGCCGAGAACGTCCGCGGCGGCCTTGCGGCGATCCCGCGCGGGCAGAGCGAAGCGGCGGCGGCGCTGGGATTGTCCTGGTGGAAGACGACGTCGCTGATCGTGCTGCCGCAGGCGCTCCGCCACGTCATCCCGAACCTCGTCAACAGCTTCATATCGCTGTTCAAGGACACCTCGCTGGTGTCGATCGTCGCGCTGTTCGATCTGCTGGGCTCGCTGCGCGCCTCGTTTGCGGATCCGAAATGGTCGGCGCCGTCGACCTTGTTCACCGGCTTTGCCTTCGCCGGCATCATCTACTTCCTGTTCTGCTTTGGAATGTCGCGCTACTCGCTCTTCGTCGAGCGTCGCCTCAACGCCCATCGTCGCAACTGATCGAGCTCACCATGTCCGAACCCATCGTCAATATTTCCGGCCTGAACAAATGGTACGGCGAATTTCACGTGCTGCGCGACATCGACCTCGAGGTCAGCAAGGGCGAGCGCATCGTGATCTGCGGGCCCTCGGGCTCGGGCAAGTCGACCTTGATCCGCTGCATCAACGCGCTCGAGGAGTTCCAGGAAGGCGAGATCGTCGTCGACGGCATCTCGCTCGGACCCAACCTCAAGCATGTCGACGCGGTGCGCCGCGAGGTCGGCATGGTGTTCCAGAGCTTCAATCTGTTCCCGCATCTCACGGTTCTCGACAATTGCACGTTGGCACCGATCTGGGTGCGCAACATTCCCAAGAAGGACGCCGAGGCGACCGCGATGAAGTTTCTGGAGCGGGTCAAGATCCCGCACCAGGCCAACAAGTTTCCCGGACAGATGTCCGGCGGCCAGCAGCAGCGTGTCGCCATCGCACGGGCCCTGACCATGAACCCGAAGGTGATGCTGTTCGACGAGCCGACCTCGGCGCTCGATCCAGAAATGGTCAAGGAGGTGCTCGACACCATGGTCGACCTCGCCGAGGAGGGCATGACCATGCTGGTCGTCACCCACGAGATGGGCTTTGCCAAGGAAGTCGCCAACCGCGTGGTGTTCATGGACGCCGGCCAGATCATCGAGGCCAACACGCCGAACGAGTTCTTCGCCACGCCCCAGCACGCCCGCACAAAGCTGTTCCTGAGCCAGATCCTGCGCTGATATCGGGGACATCCCGGGGGCGCGGCCGCCCAGCCGTCGAGAGACGCGAATCAGCTAGACTCTCCACCGGCCATCCCCGGGGAGAGCGACCTTGCAGAGCAGCGCCGGCGCGCGTGCGTTCCAGAACGCGCGATTGCAGAAGAAATTCAAGAAGCAGGCGGAAGCCCTCATCTCCGCCGCAAACACGGCCTTTGGCCAGGGCCGGCATGCTGAGGCCGAGGCGCTCTGCCGCCAGATCCTGAATGAGCTCCCGGAGCATTTCGGCGCCTTGCACCTGCTCGGCTTGTGCGCGTTCGCAGGGCAGCACTTCGAGGCAGCCAAACAAGCTCTCGAGCAGGCCGTGACCGTCGACCCGCGCTCGGCGCAGGCCTTGTCCGATCTCGGCGCGACGCATTTCGCACTTGGGCAGTATGAGGAAGCCCGCACGTTTCTGGAGAAAGCCATCGCGCTGAAGCCGAGCTTCCCGATGGCTCTGGCCAATCTCGGCAATGCTTTGCTGCACCTGAACCAGGTCGAGCCGGCCATTGAACTCTACGACCGTGCCATCGAGCTGAAGCCCGACCATGTCGATGCGCTGTGCAATCGTGGCCTGGCGCAGCTGGCACTACAGCACTTCGATCGCGCCAGGCAAAGCTTCGAGCGCGCCTTGCTGTTTCAGCCGCGGCATGTGGAAGCGCTCGTCGGCAAGGGATTGGTCGATATCGAGCTCAAGAACTACGACGAGGCGAAGAGCGCGCTAGAGGCGGCACTCGCGCTCAGGCCCGGGTCGGCGAAGATCCTGGCGAACCGCGGACGGGTCAATCTCGAACTGTCGAGGTTCGAACAGGCGGCGGCGGATTTCGACGCAGCGCTGGCGATGTCCCCCAGGCTCGAGGTGGCCTTGCAGGGCAAGGCGCAGGTCTCGCTCAACCTGGGAAATACGGCGCAGGCCATGCTGGCCTGCACGACGCTGCTCGAGGAAAATCCGCGCTCTGCGGTCGCGATGGCGCTGCTGAGCGCTTGTTTCGCAAACCAGGGCGAGATCGCGTCCGCAATCGAACTGCTCGACGCTGCGGTGGCCATTGCGCCGAATGCGGACTTGATCGGACGAAAGATCTTCTTTCTGGACTTTCTCGCCGATGCCGATTTCGCGGTCCAGCAGGCCGCGCGAAAGCAGTGGTGGAATGCGGTCGGCACCAGATTTACGCAAAGGACGCTTTCACCGAGGTCGCTTGATCCGGACAGGCGGATCGTCATCGGCTATGTCTCGGCCGAGTTCTGGTACCACTCGGCGGCGTTCGCGCTGTTGCCGGTCTTGCGCCATCACGATCGCGCCAAATTCCAGATCGTCTGCTACGCGTGCTCGTCGACCCAGGACGAGGTGACCGCCAGCTTCAGGCAAATGGCCGACGTCTGGGTCGATGCCTGGCAGCTGTCGGATGACGAACTGGCCGATCGCATTCAGGCCGACAACGTCGATATCCTGGTCGACGTATCGGGCCATACGACCGGCAACAGGCTTCCTGTCTTTGCACGCAAGCCGGCCCCCATCCAGGTCACGGCCTTCGGACATGCGTCGGGCACGGGCCTTCAGACCATGGATTACGTGCTTGCGGATACGGTCTTCATTCCGCAGGCGGCGCGCCATCTGTTGGCAGAAAAGGTCTACGACCTGCCGTGCCTGAACACGCTGGATCCCATCCTGGATGTGCCGACGTCGGAGCTTCCGATGCTCCGCAATGGTTATGTGACCTTCGGCGTGTTCAACCGCATCAACAAGATATCGGACGACGCCATTCGGGTGTGGTCGAAATTGATGCGCGAGGTCACGGGATCGAAAATCATCCTGAAGCACACGCTGCTCGATGATCCCCTGGTGCGCCAGCGCCTGCTCGCGCGATTTGTGGCGCACGGGATTGCCGAGGCTGACATCACCTGCCTGGGCATGACCCCGCGCCACGAGCATCTCCGGGCCTTTGCCGAGGTCGACATTTCGCTCGATCCATTCCCGCAGAATGGCGGCATCAGCACGTGGGAATCGCTCTATGCCGGCGTTCCCGTCGTCGCCAAGCTCGGCAACGCGTCGTCCTCGCGCGCCGGCGCCTCGATCGTGGCGGCCGTCGGCCTCAACGACTGGGTGGCCGAAGACGACGATGGCTATACCGCGATCGCCTGCAAATTCGCGGCGCAGCCGGATGAACTCGCGAAGCTGCGCGCGAGCTTGCCTGCCCGGATTGCGTCTTCGCCCGCCGGCAATGTCGAGATCTACGCCGGCAGGGTCGAGGCGGGCTATCGCCAGTTCTGGCGCGATTATTGTGCGTCGATGACCCCGTAGACGGGGCAGACCCGTAAAAGTTTACGCAATTCCGTCGCCGACCCCAAACCATGCGGCGCACGACAGCCCCTCGCTTCATGCGTCCGAAAGCTCTGTCCGCGCATGTGGGCCCCGAATGGGGGTGCGTCAGATGCTCGGTTTCGTATTCGGCCTCAACGCCCGGCTCGGGCGACTACATTTTTTCTTCGCTACGATCGCGCTGGCGTTCGTGATGACCGCGATCTGCTTTGCGATCGCGATGGCGGTGCTGCGCACGACGTCGCCGAGTATGGTGCGCCCCGAGGACCTTACACATAACAGGGCCATCATCGCCGCGATGATCTTCTTTGGCCTAGCGACCGTCATGCTGCAATCGATGCGAATCCGCGATATCGGCTGGGATCCGGTCTGCGTCATCCCGGCCTGGATCGCGCTCATGTTCGTCGATCATGTCGTGGCCGGCCGGTTTCCGGCCTGGGCGATGGGGCAGGAGCATCAGGGCACGATGGTCGGCGGGCTGGTCAATGTCGCGCTGCTGCTCGCCCTCACGTTCTGGCCGGGGGCCGAGGGCGACTTCACCAACCCGTTCGAGCCGCCCGCGCGCGCGGCCAGCAAGACGTCGACGTCGGACGAGCGCCTTGCGCGCGTGTCTCAAGGCACGACGCGACCGACCTGGGGCTAGGGCCTTGGCTAGACGAACGGCAGTTTGATGTTGCTGCGCTTCTCCAGCCATTCCGGCACCGGCAGGTTCTTGGCGCGCATGAAGTCGGCGTTGAACAGCTTCGACTGATAGCGGCTGCCGGAATCGCAGAGAATGGTGACGATGGTCTTGCCCGGCCCAAGTTGCTTGGCGAGCCGCATCGCGCCGACAATGTTGATGCCTGTGGAACCGCCGAGGCACAGGCCTTCGTGCTGGAGCAGCTCGTAGATCGTCGTGACGGCTTCGGCATCGGGAATGAGATAGGCATCATCGACCTTCGCGCTCTCGACGATCGCGGTCGCACGGCCGAGGCCGATGCCCTCCGTGATGGAATCGCCTGGGGTCGCCTTGGCGGTGCCGGTCCTGAAGTACTCGAACATGCCGGCGCCGTGCGGATCGGCGCAGGCGATCCGGACGTCCTTGCTCTTCTCTTTCAGAAAACGGCTGGTGCCGGCGAGCGTACCGCCGCTGCCGACCGAACAGACGAAGCCGTCGATCTTGCCGCCGGTCTGCGCCCAGATCTCGGGACCGGTCGAGTCGTAATGCGCCTTGGCGTTGTCCAGGTTATTCCACTGGTCGGCGAACAGCACGCCGTTCGGCTCGGTCTTGCGCAATTCGTCGGCGAGGCGGCGGCCGACATGCTGGTAGTTGTTCGGATTGGAATAGGGCAGTGCCGGCGATTCCAGCAGCTCGGCGCCGCACAGCTTCAAGAAGTCCTTCTTCTCCTGGCTCTGCGTCTCCGGGATCACGATCAGCGTGCGATAGCCGCGCGCGCTCGCCACCACCGCAAGGCCGATGCCGGTGTTGCCGGCGGTCGCTTCCACCACGAGGCCGCCCGGCTTCAACTCGCCGCGCTTCTCGGCCTCCAGGATCATCCATTTGCCGGCGCGGTCCTTGACCGACTGGCCGGGATTCATGAACTCGGCCTTGCCGAGAATGGTGCAGCCGGTGAGCTCGGAGGCGCGCTTGAGCTTGATGAGCGGGGTGTTGCCGATGGCTTCGACAACGTCGTTTTTTATGGTCATGTCAGGCAATTACCGGCTGGTTCACGATGTGGGCGCGACCCTAAAGTAGGGTCGCCGGCCACACAAGGCGAGGGCGTAAACTCTTATTGCTGCTTTGCGAAGATGACCTGCCGGACGTCGATATTGCCGGAGAGGAATCCGGCCTCGCAATAGGCGAGATAGTACTCCCAGAGCCGCCGGAACCGGTCGTCGAAGCCGAGCGGCACCAGGCCCGGCCAGGCCGCGCGGAAGTTATTTCGCCAGGTGGCAAGCGTCTTGGCATAATCTTGCCCGAAGATGCGCTCGCGGATGACAGGAACGCCGAACCTGTCCCCGAGCGATTTCAGCACCGCGGGCGAGGGCAGCATGCCGCCGGGGAAGACGTAGCGCTGGATGAAGTCGACCTCGCGGCGGTAGCCCTGGAAAAGCTTGTCCTGGATCGTGATGGCCTGGATCCCGGCCAGTCCGTCCGGCAACAGCCGGTCACGCAGTTGGGCGAAATAGCGCGGCCAGAACGCCTCGCCGACCGCTTCGATCATTTCGATCGAGGCGATCCGGTCGTAGCGGTCGCGCTCGTCACGATAGTCCTGAAGCCGGATCTCGACCTGTTCGGCGAGACCCGCCTCAAAGATGCGCCGCTGCGCGAAGTCGCGCTGCTCGGTCGAGATCGTGAGGCCGACGACGTGCGCGCCGAAGGTCTTGGCGGCGAATTCGGCGAAGCCACCCCAGCCGCAGCCGATCTCGAGCAGCTTTTGTCCCGGCTTCAAATCGAGCGCCTCGGCGAGGCGGCGATATTTGTTGGTCTGTGCGGCCGTAAGGTCGGTGGTCGATTCCTCGAACAGGGCCGAGGAATACGTCATGCTCGGATCGAGCCAGGCCGAGTAGAACGCATTGCCGATGTCGTAATGGGCGTGGATGTTGCGTCTCGCCTGACGCCGCGTGTTGCGGTTGAACCAGTGCTGCACCATCTGCACGAACCGCATCAGCGGCTTGTCGTGCAGCATGGCCTGGATCAGATCGTGGTTGACGCAGAACAGGTAGAGAAACTGCGTCAGGTCAGGCGTATCCCAATCGCCGGCGAGATAGGCTTCGGCAATGCCGATGTCACCGCCGTTGATGAGGCGCGATGCGAAACTGTAGTTGTGCAGGCGCATGGCGGCATTCGGACCCGGCTCGTGTCCGCCAAGCCGGATCACGCGGCCATCGGGCAGAGTGACATCGAGCGTTCCGCGACGCAGCCGTGCCCCAAAGGTCAGTGCAAGGCGAACGATCCGCGGCAGGTCGGCAAGCACTGTTTCGACGTCGTCAGGCGCGACGGAAATGGCATTCGACATCGGCAGATCCATGAGCTCAACGGATGCTGTCCGACCGCCAGCCGCGCGCGCCCCTCCCGCGTCTATGCTGAACCCGAGCGCGCCCCGCAAACGGTCAGCGATTTCTAATATAGGGGTGCGTTTGGCCGCGCGCCAAGGCGGTTTTGCCGTTACGCTGCTCTGCGGCATCATGTCGTGGCACCAGCCGGGCGCCCTTCAGCCAGAGCCGCAGCGCTTCCCAGTGGATCGCCGCCATCACCTTGAGGGTCAGGAGCGGCAGGGCGAAGAACGATCGTAGCAGCGCCCGCGAGGTCAGGGCGCGGCGGCGGCCGTTGAAGGTCGCCGCGAGCAGCGGGCCGTCGCGGTCGGTCTCCAGGATGCGCAGCTTGACCGTACCCGACGGCGGCAGCACGCGGAAACGGTAGCGCATTGCCATCGGCAGGAAGGGCGATACGTAGAACAGCTTGTCCTGCTGCTGCCGCAGGCCGGCATCGCTCAGCTCGCCTGCCTTGACCGGCAAGATATACGGATGAATCTCGCCAAACGTGTTGCGGACCTCGTAGATCATCAGCGCCAGCGCGCCGGTGGCACCATAGCAAAAATAGACCGAGAGCGGATTGAAGCCGTAGCCGAGCAGACGGGGATAGCAGAGCAATTCGACCCTGCCGCCGCAGAGGTCGATGCCTTCAGCGGCGGCACAGCGTTCTGCATAGGCGCGCAGCGAGGAGCCGTCGCGCGGACCGTGGTCCGCCTCGTGGAAACTGTAGAGCGCGCCGCGGTTGACCCCGAACAGCGCCGATTGACCGTCAGCCTCATCCAGCCTGTCGAGATCGATCAGCAGGCTCATGACGCGGTAGCTGAATCGATGACCCATCGGCCTCAGGCGCGCATGCATGACATCGCCGAAATAAAGTGCGGCGGCATCGGTTGAGGAAAGGGCTGTCGTCACCATCGCGCTACTCTGCAGCTTCTGCCAGTTCCACTGGCGCCGCGCGCCAGGGCGCGGTCGCCCCGAGCGCCTCGGCCACGCGAAGGCCGGAGCGCAGGCCATCCTCGTGAAAGCCATAGCCGGTCCAGGCGCCGCAGAACCAAATGTGCCGCTGCCCCTGGATCTCGGCGAGCCGCTTCTGCGCGGCAAAGGCGGCGGCATTGTACTGCGGATGCTCACAGATATATTGGCCGAAGGTGAGCTCCGGCGCGGGTTCGAACGGCGGATTGAGGCTGACGAACAAAGGCTTGCCGGCATCGATGCCCTGCAGGTTGTTCATCCAGTAGGTCACCGCGACGTCGTTCATCGCATCTCCCTCACGCTGCCAGCGCAGGAAATTCCACGACGCCCAGGCGCGCCGCCGCTTCGGCATCAGCCTTGTGTCACGATGAAGATAGACCTTGTTCGGGGAATAGCCGATCGCGCCGAGGATCTCGCGCTCGCGCTTGTCTGCGTCGGACAGCATCGCGAGCGCCTGATCGCTATGGGCTGCGATCACAACGTGGTCGAAGCACTCGTGCCGGCCGTGGCTGTCATGGACGACGACGCCCTGTGCGGAGCGTTCGACCGACGTGACTGCACAGCCGAGCCGGATACGATCCTTGAACGCAGCCTGGAGCCGGTCGACATAGTGCCGGCTGCCGCCCTTGACCGTGCGCCAGACCGGCCGGTCGTAACGCAGCAGGCGATGATTGTCGAAGAAGGCAACGAAATTCTCGGCCGGAAAGGCGAGCATCTCGCGTGCGGGCGCCGACCAGATCGCAGCGCCCATCGGCGCAAGATAGTCGGTCAGCAGCCGTTGGGAAAATCGCCGCTCACCGAAATAGTCGCCGAGCGTCAATCCGGTCAGGCGGCCGTCGCGGAGGTCGTCGATGCTTTGCCGGCCGAACGTCGGGATCTCCGAGAGCATCCGCAGATAGGATGGGGAGAGCAGATTGCTGGGTTGAGCAAACAGGCCGGCCCCGGTCGCCCACCAATCGTTGCCGCCGCCGCGCCATTCGAAGCGACCGCCATCGGCGGACACCGCGAAGCTCATGCAGCTTGCGACCGTCTCGACTTCGAGATGGGCGAACATCGCCGTCAGATCAGGATAGTTGAGCTCGTTGTAGACGATGAAGCCTATGTCGACCGTAACCGGTGAGCCCTGGTAATCGATCGTGACGGTATGGCTGTGGCCACCGGGGCGCAGCTCGCGGTCATAGACCGTCACCGGATAGCGCTGGGAGAGCGTCCAGGCCGCCGCGTTGCCGGCGATGCCTGTTCCGATGACCGCGATGCGCATGCGTAAGTGCCCCTGCCTTGTGGTGGACAAGCTACGGTGCGTTGCGGCGCGGGTTTCAGTGGAGTGTGGCCTTGGTTCTGCGGCTTCGGTGCAACTGTGGCTGCAATATCACATGAAATCTTGGTAAGCTTGGTTCGGTTTCTGAACTTTTCTGGGGTGGAAGAAACCACTGCAAGACAGGCACATCTTGTGTTTCGATGGTCTCGACTGCGCTGCGTTCTGCTGTGCGCTTCGCAGGTGCGGGACTGTCCCGCAGTTCCACGCCCGGCTAGTATCGTCGTCATGTTCCGCAGAAAGCACCATGCTGTGAACGAGTTAGATCAAGGCCTCCCGACGTCCGCCCGCGAATCGGCTCATCCGACCGCGCGGCGGCGGCATGATCTGCCCGGCAGGGGGTGGATGTGACACAGCGGGTTCCGGCCGTCGTCAGGCGGCCATTCCTGAAGTCTGCGTCCCGCACGCTGCGTGCTGTGGCCGTACTGTGCCTTGCTTCCAGTTCGGGCGCCTGCGTGCTCACGCAGGATCTTCCAGATCCCGCGCTCGATGTCCCCACGCAATACAAATACGCCGGGAAGGCCGATGCACCGCCGACGCTGGATTGGTGGCGTGGCTTCCGTTCGGCGGAGCTGACGCAGCTGATGGAAGAGGCGCAGACCGTCAACCTCGACATCGCCGCCGCGGTCTCGCGCATCGTCGAGGCCGACGCCCAGGCGCGCCAGGCCGGCGCGGCGCTGTTGCCGAGCCTGTCGGGAACGGGACAGGAGGCTTATTCGCGCACGTCCGGCTCCTCGGCGTCGGGGCTCACCAACGGCGGCCGTGAGGTCGTCAACTACCAGGCGTCGCTGAGCGCCAGCTACCAGCTCGATTTCTGGGGCCAGAATCGCGACGCGCTGCAGACGGCGGAGGAGACCGCCCATGCCAGCCGCTTCGACCGCGACACCGTCGCGCTGACGACGCTGGCGGCGGTCGCCAATGCCTATTTCCAGGTCCTATCCTCGCAGGACCGCCTGCGCACCGCGCAGCGCAATATCTCCAGCGCCCAGCGTATCCTCGACGCCATCCGCGAGCGCCGCAAGGCCGGGACGGGGACCGACCTCGACGTCGCGCAGCAGGAGAGCGTGCTCGCCAACCAAAAGGCGCTGGTGCCGCCGCTGCGCCAGACGCTCGACCAGAACACCAATGCGCTCGCGGTGCTGGTCTCGCGTCCGCCGGAGAGCGTCCGCCTTGCAGGCGGCTCGCTTGAAAGGATCGCGATCCCGCGCGTCACGCCCGGCCTGCCGTCGGAGCTCTTGACGCAACGGCCAGACATCCGCCGGCAGGAGGCGCAGCTTGCCTCCGCCACCGCCAACATCGGCAATGCCCGCGCGCAGTTCTTTCCGACCATCCAGCTCACCGGCAACGGCGGCTATCAGAGCTCGGCGCTGGTCTCGCTATTCCAGCCGCATGCGGCGTTCTTCCAGCTCGTCGGCAGCGCGGCCCAGCCGATCTTCGACGGCGGCAAGATCCTCGGCAATTTCGAATACGCCAAGGCGCGGCAGGATGAGTTGCTGCAGACCTACCGCAAGACCATCGTTCAGGCCTTCACCGACGTCGACAACGCACTATTTTCAATCAAGCAGACCACCATCAAGTTGCAATTGCAGCGCGACGTGGTCAACGCCTCGCGGCGCGCCTTCGACCTTGCCGAGCAGCAGTTGCGTGCCGGCACGGCCGATATCGTGACCGTGCTCAACACCCAGCTGACGCTATTCCAGGCCGAAGACACTCTGTCGCAAGCGCAGCTTGCACGCCTTCTTGCCATCGTCAGCCTGTATCAGGCGCTCGGCGGCGGCTGGGAGCCGCGTATGGAGAAACCGGTCAATGCTCTTTAAGCCGGATACGAAGGACGGCGCGAAGGAGGGGACGGCGAAGAAATCGCGCGGCCGCGGCTTCGTCATGACCCTGATCACACTCGCGATCCTCGGGGGCTTCGGCTATCTCGGCTGGACCTTGTGGCATCAGCAGCCGCAGCAGCAGGCTCCCTTCGGTCGCGGCCAGCAGCGGCCCGATCTGCCGGTGCCGGTGCTGGCGGCCACGCCACGGGTCCAGGACGTGCCCGTCTATCTCGACGGTGTCGGCGCGATCCGCGCGCTCAATACCGTCACCGTGCGCTCGCAGGTCGACGGCAAGCTGATCGCGGTGAAGTTCACCGAAGGCCAGGACGTCAAGAAGGACGACGTGCTCGGCGAGATCGACCCGGCGCTCTACCAGGCAACCTACGACCAGGCCGTCGCCAAGAAGGCCCAGGACGAGGCCCAGCTCGCCAACCAGCGCATTGATCTCACGCGCTACGAGCAGCTCGCTGCGTCCAATGCCGGCTCGAAGCAGCAGGCCGACACCCAGCGCGCCGCAGTCGCGCAGACCGAGGCGCTGGTCAAGGCCGACCAGGCCTCGATCGACAATGCGGCGGCGACGCTGAGCTACACCAAGATCGTTGCGCCTATATCGGGCCGCGTCGGCCTGCGCCAGGTCGACCAGGGCAACATCATTCACGCCTCCGACACCACCGGCCTCGTCGTCATCACGCAATTGCAGCCGATCGCGGCGTGGTTCAGCCTGCCGCAACAGCAGATCATGCGCGTCAATGCGGCTGCCGCGAAAGGCGCGCTGTCGGTCGATGTGTTCGGCAATGACGGCGTCACCGTGATCGACACCGGCAAGCTCACCGGCATCGACAACCAGGTCGACCAGACCACCGGCACGCTCAAGCTGAAGGCGGAATTTCCCAACGCCCAATACCAGCTCTGGCCGGGCCAGTTCGTCAATGTCCGCCTCAAGGTCGAGACCCTGAACCAGGCGCTGGTGGTGCCGACGTCGGCGGTTCAGCGCGGGCCGATCGGCACGTTCAGCTATGTCATCGGCGAGGACAACGTCGTTGCGGCCAAGCCGGTGACGGTGACGCAGCAGAACGAGCATGACGCCGTGATCGCGAGCGGCCTGACAGCGAACGACAAGGTTGTCACCACGGGCTTCGCCAATCTGTCCGATGGCTCCAAGGTCATCATCGGCCGCAACGAGCAGACGCCGTCGGCCGACCTCGCCCCGCGCAAGCGCACGCGCGCGCCGCAGGGCGACGGGAAGGGTGGTCAGGCCAAGGACGGTCAGAAGGACGGCCAGAAGAAGGGACAGACAGGACCGGGTGCAAGTCCGGGTGCGTCGGGGTCGGGAGCAAAGCAGCCATGACCCCGACAAAGCCGGACTGACGACGAGGCGCATCTCATGGGTGTTTCCGAACCCTTCATTCGCCGTCCGATCGCGACCTCGCTGCTCGGCATTGCGCTGTTGATCGGCGGTGCGCTCGGCTATTTCGCGCTGCCGGTCTCCGCGCTGCCGCAGGTCGACTTCCCGACCGTGCAGGTGTCGACGCAGCTGCCGGGCGCGAGCCCCGACGTCATCGCCTCGCTGATCACGGCGCCGCTGGAACGGCAACTCGGGCAGATCCCGTCGCTGACGGCGATGAACTCGACGAGCTCGTTCGGTGTCAGCCAGATCTCGCTCCAGTTCGACCTGAACCGCGACATCGACGGCGCGACCCAGGACGTGCAGGCTGCGATCAACGCCGCCGCCGGCGTGCTGCCCAAGACGCTGCCTTATCCGCCAACCTACGCCAAGGTGAACCCGGCCGATGCGCCCGTGATGACGCTGGCGCTGCGCTCGGACACGATCTCGCTGCGTGCGATGAGCGACATCGCCGACACGCTGCTGGCGCAGCGTCTCAGCCAAATATCCGGCGTCGGCCGCGTGTCCGTGCTCGGCGGCCTGAAGCCGGCCGTGCGCATCCAGGCCGATCTGGCGCGGCTCGCGGCCTACGGCATCGCGATGGAGGATCTGCGCGCCGCGATCGCAAACGCCAACGTCTCCGGGCCAAAGGGCTCGCTCGACGGCGCCCAGCAAGCCTACATCATCGCGGCCAACGACCAGATCGCCGCCGCCGACGCCTACCGTCCCATCATCATCGCCTACCGCAACGGCTCGCCCGTGACGATCGGCGACGTCGCGCAGATCGTCGACGGGCTTGAGAACGACCGCACCGGCGGCTGGTACCAGGGGACGCCGGCCGTCATCATCGACATCCAGCGCCAGCCCGGCGCCAACGTCATCGACGTCGTCAAGCAGATCCGGGCCGAGATCCCCAAGGTCCAGCGCGCCATTCCGGCCGGCGTGAATCTCACCATCGTCTCCGACCGCACCGTCACCATTCGCGCTTCCGTCCATGACGTGCAGTTCACGCTGGTCCTTGCCGTCGTGCTGGTGACGTTGGTCGTGCTGCTGTTTCTGCGCTCGCTGCGCGCGACCGTGATCGCGGGAGTAGCGCTGCCGCTGTCGCTGATCACCAGCTTCGGCATCATGTATTTCGCCGGATTCAGCCTCGACAATCTGTCGCTGATGGCGTTGACGATCGGCACCGGTTTCGTCGTGGACGATGCCATCGTCATGATCGAGAACATCGTCCGCCACATGGAGGACGGCGACAACGCGATGACGGCCTCGCTCAAGGGCGCCAGCGAGATCGGCTTCACCGTAATCTCGCTGACGGTGTCGCTGATCGCGGTGTTCATCCCGCTGTTGTTCATGTCGGGCCTTGTCGGGCGCATGTTCCGCGAGTTCGCGCTGACGCTGACCATCGCCGTCGTGACCTCGGCCGTGGTATCGCTGACGCTGACGCCGATGATGTGCTCGCGGCTGCTCAAGCACGCCCATGAGGAACTGGCGGTGCCGGGGCTTGCCGCCGTGAGCCGCTTCATCGACCGTACCGTCGAATTCTACCACCGCACGCTGCTCTGGGTGCTGCAGCGCCAGCGCGCCACGCTGGTCGTGACGTTCGCGACGCTGGTCGCGACCCTGCTCCTCTATGTCGTCGCGCCCAAGGGGTTTCTGCCGCTTCAGGATACTGCCTCGATCACGGCGGTGACGGAGGCGGGGCCTGACGTGTCATTCGCCGAGATGCAAAAGCGGCAGGCCGAGGCCGCCGGCGCCATCAAGGCCGATCCTGACGTGACGGGCGTGGTGTCCGTGATCGGCGCGGGCTCGGTCAATCCGACCACCAATGTCGGGCGCCTGGTCATGACCCTGAAGCCGCGAGGTGAGCGACGCGACGATGTCGGCGTGGTCATCAGCCGTCTGAAGGAGAAGGTTGCCGGCATTCCCGGCATGACCGTCTATTTCCAGCCGGTGCAGGACGTGCAGATCTCGACCCAGTCGAGCCGCTCGCAATACCAGTACACGCTGACCGGCACCGATGCGGCGCTGGTATCGGAATGGGCGCGCAAGCTCGTCGACGAGATGCGGCGCGATCCCCTGTTCCGCGATGTCTCCTCGGAGGCGCAGGAAGGTGGCCTGCGCGCGCAGCTCGACGTCGACCGCACCCGCGCCGGACAGCTCGGCGTCAGCCTGCAAGCCATCACCGACACGCTGAACGACGCCTTTGCACAGCGGCAGATCTCGACCATCTACGGCCAGGCCAACCAGTACCGGGTGGTGCTGGAGGCGCTGCCGATGTACCAGCGCGATCCCTCGATCCTGTCGAAGCTCTATCTGCCGGGCGGCGCGAGCAACTCCGCGGCCGGCGCGCCCAACGCCCAGGTGCCGCTCGATGCGGTGGCGACGCTGAAGCGCACCACGGCGCCGCTCGCGATCTCGCACCAGGCGCAGTTCCCGGCGATCTCGCTCTCCTTCAACCTCGCGCCGGGCGCCGCGCTCGGCGACGCCGTCCAGGCGGTGAAGGCGATCGAGACCCGGATCGAAATGCCCAGCAGCATCGTCGGCGTGTACGCGGGCGATGCCGCCGAATTCGCCAGGGCGCTCGCCGGCCAGCCCTGGCTTTTGCTTGCCGCCGTGATCACGATCTACATCGTGCTGGGCGTGCTCTACGAGAGTTACATCCACCCGATCACGATCCTATCGACGCTGCCCTCGGCCGGCGTCGGCGCCATCGTGGCGCTGATCCTGTGCGGGCAGGACCTCTCGGTCATCGGCCTGATCGGCATCATCCTCTTGATGGGCATCGTCAAGAAGAACGCGATCATGATGATCGACTTCGCGCTGGAGGCCGAGCGCGGGCAGGGCATGCCGGCGCATGAGGCGATCGTGCAGGCCTGTCTGTTGCGCTTCCGCCCGATCATGATGACGACGCTGGCCGCGCTGTTCGGCGCACTGCCGCTGGCGATCGAGAGCGGCACCGGCGCCGAGCTGCGCTTTCCGCTCGGCATCTCCATCATCGGCGGCCTGCTGCTGAGCCAGCTGCTGACGCTCTACACGACGCCCGTGATCTACCTCGCGCTCGACCGCATCAACCGCCGCCTCGAGCAGGCACTGCCGCCGCCGGAGCCCGAAGCGCCAACGGCCGGCGCGACCGAGGGGATGCAGTGATGGCATCGATCTCGGAGCCCTTCATCCGGCGCCCCGTCGCGACCACGCTGCTGTCGATCGGGCTGTTCCTGCTGGGGGGCGTCGCTTACGAGTTCCTGCCGGTCGCCTCGGTCCCGAACGTCGATTTCCCCGCCATCTTCGTCTCGGCGAGCCGTCCCGGCGCCGATCCTTCCGTGATGGCGGCGACCGTCGCCGCGCCGCTGGAACGGCGGCTCGGCGAGATCGCAGGCATCAACCAGATCACCTCGACGTCGTCGCTCGGCACGGCGAACATCCAGCTCCAGTTCGACATCGGCCGCAACATCGACAAGGCCGCGCGCGACGTGCAGGCCGCCATCAACGCCGCGCTGGTCGATTTGCCGAGCGATCTGCCGGCGCTGCCGCGCTTCCGGAAAGCGAATACGGCCGGCGCGCCGGTCTTCGTGCTGGCGCTGACCTCCAAGACGCTGTCCGCCAGCGCGATCTACGACGTCGCCGATACCGTGCTGGCGCAACGCATCTCGCAGGTCCCGGGCGTCGGCGACGTGACCGTGTCGGGCGCCGACCAGCCGGCGGTGCGGATCCAGCTCAACCCCGTGGCACTGTCGAACGCGGGCATCGCGACCGACGACGTGCGGACCGCCATCGTCAACGCCAACCCGCTCGGGCCCGTCGGCATCTTCAACGGCGAGCGCCAGAGCGAAACGCTGTCGCTCAACAAGCAGATGCGCACGGCGCAGGAATTCCGCGACATCATCATCAAGAGCTCGAACGGCAATTTCGTCCGGCTCGCCGACGTCGCCGAAATCGAGGATTCAGTCCGCAACGCGCGCTCGATCGCCTGGTTCAACAAGCAGCCGGCGGTGCTGATCCAGATCACCAAGCAGGGCGACGCGAACGTCATCGACACCGTCGACCGGGTCAAGGCGCTGATCCCTGCGCTGAAGCAGTGGATCCCGGCCGGCGTCGATGTCTCCACCCTGGTCGACCGCACCTCGACGATCCGCGCCAGCGTGATGGACATGCAGTGGACGCTGCTCGCGACCGCCGTTCTGGTCATGGTCGTGGTGTTCGTGTTCCTGCGCCGCGTGACACCGACGATTGCTGCCGGCATCTCGGTGCCGCTGGCGCTGGCCGGCACCTGCGCCGGCATGTGGGTCGCCGGCTTCTCGATCGACAATCTGTCGCTGATGGCGCTCGCGATCTCGGTCGGCTTCGTCGTCGACGACGCCATCGTCATGATCGAGAACATGTTCCGCAATCTCGAGCATGGCATGCGGCCGATGCGGGCGGCGCTGGAGGGCGCCAGGCAGATCGGCTTCACGGTGGTCTCGATCAGCCTGTCGCTGATCGCGGCGTTCACGCCGCTGATCTTCATGGACGGCATCGTCGGCCGCCTCTTGCGCGAATTTTCGCTGACGCTGACCTTCGCGATCGTCGTCTCGACCCTGGTGTCGCTGACGGTCACGCCGATGATTTGCGCGCACTACGTCAGGCAAGCCACCTCGGGGTCCGCCACGCTGTTCGACCGCCTGATCGAAGGCTCGCTGTCGCGCATCGTCGCGTTCTACACCCGCACCCTGCGGGCCGTGCTCGATTTCCCGTTGCTGACGCTGCTCGTGTTCTTCGCCACCATCGGCCTGACGGTGATGCTCTACATCAAGGTGCCCAAGGGCTATTTCCCCACTGACGATTCCGGCTTCGTCATCGGCGCGACGCGGGCCTCGGCGGACATCTCGTTCCAGTCGATGCTGACGCTCCAGCAGAGGCTCGCCGACATCGTGATGCAGGACCCGGCCGTGGCCGGCATCGGTTCGACCGTCGGCGGCGGAGCCGGGCCGGGAGGCGCGACCTCGAACCGCGGCGTCATGTACATCAGCCTGAAGCCGCCCGAGGAGCGCGATCACATCTCGACCCAGGTCGTGATCGATCGTCTCAGGAAGGCGCTGTTCCCAGTGCCCGGCATCCGTCTCTTCATGTTCGCCGCGCAGGACGTCCGCGCCGGCGGCCGCCAGAGCGACTCCAACTACCAGTATACGCTCTCGAGCACCGACCTCGACCTGCTGCAGAAGTGGGCGCCGATCGTGGCCAAGCGGATGGAGACGGTGGAAGGCATCACCGATATTTCCAGCGACCGCGACCCCGGCGGACTCCAGCTCACGCTGAACATCGACCGCCAGAAGGCAGCAGCGCTCGGCGTCAAGGTCCAGGACATCGACAATGCCCTGAACAACGCCTTCTCGCAGCGCCAGATCTCGATCATATACACCCAGCGCAACCAGTACATGACCGTGCTGGAGATCGATCCGAAATTCCAGGTCGATCCGTCCAACCTGGAGCGCATCTACGTCGCCGGCGCCGGCGACGTGCAGGTGCCGCTGTCTGCCGTGGTCCACGCGACGCGCGGGCTCGCCGCGCTCGCGGTCTATCACTCGCAGTCGGTGCCCTCGACCACGGTGTCGTTCAACACCTTGCCCGACGTGGAGTTGCAGGCCGCCACGCAGAACATCCAGCGCGCGGTGGACGAGTTGCATATGCCCGAAGGTATTCGCGGCAGTTTTGACGGCAATGCCGGCGATTTCGCCAAGACCAGCGGGCGTCAACCCCTTTTGATCCTCGGCGCGCTGGTGGCGATGTATATCGTGCTCGGCGTGCTCTACGAGAGCCTCGCCCATCCGCTCACGATCATCTCGACGCTGCCCTCGGCAGGCCTCGGCGCGCTGCTGGCGCTCCAGATCACCAATACGCCGCTGACGGTGATCGCCTTTGTCGGCATCATCCTCTTGATCGGCATCGTCAAGAAGAACGGCATCATGATGGTCGACTTCGCGCTCGATGCCGAGCGCCAACGCGGCCTGTCGTCGGCCGAGGCGATCTTCGAGGCCTGCCAGGCGCGCTTCCGCCCGATCCTGATGACGACCATGGCGGCGCTGTTCGCCGGCATTCCGCTGGTCATCGCGACCGGGCCGGGCACCGAGCTGCGGCGCCCGCTCGGCATCACCATCATCGGCGGCCTGTTCGTCTCGCAGGTCCTGACGCTCTACACCACGCCCGTGATCTACCTCTTGATCGACCGCCTGCGCCGGCGGTCCGAGCCGCGTGCGCTGGCAGCTCCGGCGGAATAGGCGGGTTGTTGAACCGCCGTGCGGAGCGTATAGCGGCGACCATGTCGAACCCAGCCGAGACCGCGGCCGCAGCGCCCGAGCCCATTCCCGAATGCCCGCACTGCCAGAAGCCGATGCCGCTGTGCATCTGCGACAGTGTCACGCCGATCGAGAACAAGCTCTCGCTCCTGATCCTGCAGCATCCACAGGAGCAGGACAGGGCGCTAGGCACGGCGCGGCTGCTTGCCAAGCATTTCGCCGATGCGACGGTGAAGGTCGGCCTGTCCTGGCCGAGCCTGTCCAAGGCGCTCGGCCGTCCGATCGAGAATGCCTCGCACTGGGCGGTGCTCTATCTCGGCTCGGCGCGCGCGGCCGATCTCGACGTGGACGGCGAGATCGTCGCGCTCAACCGCAAGGGCGAGGTCGCGGAGAACCAGCGCGCGATCCTCGGCAAGCTCGAAGGCGTGGTGCTTCTCGACGGCACCTGGAGCCAGGCCAAGGCGCTGTGGTGGCGCAATCCCTGGATGCTGAAATGCCAGCGGGTGATCCTCAATCCGAAGCACCCGTCGCGCTACGGGCGCCTGCGCCGCGAGCCACGCAAGGACGGACTGTCGACAATCGAAGCGGCCGCGACATTGCTGTCGGGGCTGGAGCGGCGCCCCGACATTGCCGAGACGCTGAACGCCAGTTTCGAACGGCTGTTGGCACGCTATCGCGAGGTTCAGGCCGAGATGCCGGATCTCGCGCCGAAGCCGGCGCCAAAAGGCCGCCGACGCGATTTCCGCCGAGGCAAGCGGTCCTGATTTTGCGGTCATCGCGGCGGAGCCCGGGACAAGGAGGCCTGAGCCCGCCCCGCGGGGTTGCCTAAACGTCTGATCCCCTATATTGCTCCGCCCTCGTTGAGGCCACGTGGCGGAGTGGTTACGCAACGGTCTGCAAAACCGTGTACACCAGTTCAATTCTGGTCGTGGCCTCCATCACAACTCCCTGATATCCCAGCAAAAAAAATCTTCGCGCCGGTTCCGCACGCGACCGGGACGGCATCTTGCGCCTGCCCGGCACCGTGTTCGCCCGGGGGTGGCCGGAAACCCGCGATTCAGGTGGTCTGGCATAGAGTTCGCATCAGCTGGGTGATGCAGTCCCACCAACCGAGCCCTGGAGAGCACGTGGGCGAGATCGTACGATTTATCCCGAAGTCCGAGCTGGAGCGGGCGCGCCTCATTCAAGAGGCACGCGCGATCTATGACAGCATCTTCCCGCCTGCCGTGCCCGACCGGGCGCCGCAGGATGACGAGGACAGCGTCAAGAATTGATCGTCGGACGGCGTGATCGCGCCTCGCGTGTCGCGACGTCGACCTGTTGTATCAGGCTGGGCCGGGATGTCTCAGCAGGCGGCGTACCAACCGTCCGGAAAGGGCAGCAGGGGCCAGGCGCCCTCATTGTCGTTGGCCGCTTTCGGCGTCGCGTCGAAGCTCCACGAGCGGGACAGGAAGTCCTCCTCCGGTGCGGGCGCGAAATTGTCATGAATCATGGCGTCGCGGACGGCATCCAGCATCAAGTTGAATTCGGCTTCGCTCATCACACCCTCCGGACCACGGATGGCGCACTGTCGCAAAGCCGGTTTGTTACCCGATTGACCCGATCGCTCGCATTTTAACGATCAGGCGATCAGGGCCCGTTTGGTTAGCGTTTCGTGAAAATCCCCAAAGAAAATCCCCGAGGCCCACTCGGAAAAAACCCCGAAGGAAAGTCTAGGTTCCTGCGCGGCGGTGCCAGTGTGAAAGAGATCACATTCCCCGGGATTTAATCCTCCTACCTCTTTGCCCACACCGGCCAACGGCGGCCGGGCGGGCAAGGCAGACAGGAGACTGGTCATGAAGGCGAGGTTCTTGCGGTTTGCGCGTGTGAGAAGCCGGGCGCGCCGCGCCTCCACGGTCGGGCTGTTCCTGACGCTGTTTGCCACCACAGCCCAGGCGCAACAGGGCACGCCGGAACAGCGCCGGGCCTGCACACCCGACGTCTACCGGCTCTGCGCCGGCGAGATCCCCAACGTCCGCGCCATCACGGCCTGTCTGCGTCGTAACCGCTCAAGCCTGAGCGAGGCTTGCCGCAGCGTGTTCGACCAGGCGGGCGGCTGAGCCGGGTTGGCTGTGGATTTGTGCGCAGCAAGTGGCTGGTGAATTCTGCACAAATCGTCCGCGTCGAGCTGTGGATATGCTGCGGACAAGCTGTTGAACGACCGGGGTCCGAGGCCGGTCCGGGAAATCTCGGAATCACACCTGACGGATTCGTGACGCAGATTCGCCTTGCAGCAAGATCGTCTGATTTGTCGGGACGCCTCAGCCCGAACGACGGGACCTCGTTCCGGCTGACCTATCTAACGTTTGCCGAACCATTCCTCGTAAATCCTCTGATATGTGTCGCCCTCGCGGAGCCCCAGAAGAGCTTCGTTCACTTGCTTGCGCAGGGGACTGCCCATCGGAAAAACGATGCCGTAGTCTTCCTTGTGGAACACCTCGCCAACGGTCCGGGCCAATCCTCTGCCGTCGTGGGTCGTGAAGTAAAGCAGGGCGGGTGAATCGAACACGACCGCGTCGACCTGCTGGTCCAGTAGCGCGTGGTAGAGGTCATCGACCTTCTCGTATTCGCGAACCTCGGTCTTGAGCTCATTCAGATAAGCCGTCGCCGTGCTGCCCCGTGTCGTGCCGACGGTCTTGCCGACGAGATCCTGCGGGCCGTTGATCGGTCCCTTGATCTGCTGCACGGTCAAAGACGCCGTCAGCTGCGCCGTATAGAAGGCGACGAACACCACCCCCGTGAACATCCATAGCACGGCCACGATGCGAGCCATCCAGTGCCGCGGCATCTGGTCGGCCTGGGTGGCGAGCGTGCCCGCCGCCCAAAACATCGCATGGAAGATTCCGGGGAAATATTTCCGGGTGGGAATGATTCCGCTGTGATGCGTTCGCTCGACCAGAAACATCAGATGCGCGGGAACCAGGATCAGGAGAAGCGCAACACCGAGCCAGATCAGCAGCGTGCGCGAGAAGAACAGTTGCATCAGCTCGCGCAACGGATTGGCTGCGACATTGACGGCATTGCCACGCACCAGAACCTGCAGGCCCGAGTTCATGATCGGCTGGGAGAAGTCGAATCTGTCCTCTCGCTCCGACGTGATCGAGATGGCCGCGATGGCGAGATCGGCCCGTCCACTTGCCACAGCGTCGAGCAATTCGCGCACATCCGGCAACACGACATATTCGGTCTCGCGGTTCAGTCGTTTTCCGATGCTGTTCCAGAGCTCGATACTGAAGCCGCCTAGCGTGCCGTTCTTCTCGACGACCATGGGTGGGACGACGCGGGTCGCCACCCGGAGCCTGGCGGTCTCTGCCTGGGCCGTAGACCAGGTCACGCAGATGAGCAGTGCCAACACCAGCCCGCGCGTGACCTTGGCCGCGACCGGCCAGGGCAGCCGACCGGTTCGAGCGCGAGAGCTGGTGGCCGGTTGCGGACGTGTCATCGATGTTTCCCGGTCTCGAGCCGCGTCATTGGCGGATCCTTGAGGACAGTCCCGTCACGAATTGATGGCTCAGTCCGTCATAAAACACCATCCCTTGCGTTGCCCGACGAGCAAAACACCCAATCAGCGGGTCAATCGTCGCTGGCGAAAATATTCTCCTTTACCGAATTTCTGATTTGCAGTAGATATCCGCCACCTCATCCCGGTCAGGGGGCGTATCGCGATCGTCACGAACGTGGGATGAGCCGTGGTGGACGTGGGTCACACCGGCGCGAAGGGTTTTGCAGGGCGGGCAACCGTGAGCAAGGGCCTCGCGCACACGACCGGTGTGACGGCGTACGGCAAAACCGTGTCGTCCTGACGCCCGGAGTCTGTGCGTCAAGTCTTGCGGTGATGCGTGGAGCCCAACCGGGCCCGCGCATCAGCCATCTGCAAGGCGACGGGGGCAATAGTGCATCGCTCCCCGGGGAGACCACGGCATAAGCCGTCAACCCACTGCGCAGGGAAGGCCGGATGTTTTGGCTTCACCTGTATGCCGCTGTGCAGCCTCTTGTAGCGCAGATATCGCACAGTGGACCGCGGGTGCCAGCCGGCACCCGGTCTTCCCTGCACCCTCTGACATAGGAGGGGTGATGCGGCGATGCAAAGCTCGGGCGCAACGCGCCGCGAGATCGCGAGGCTGTGTCTGCGTGTTGGGATGCGAAGGGATAGCGCACAGTCCGTGCCCCGCACGCGGCGATGACGGCGAGAGAGTTGCCCATCACAACCCTGGTCTCATGTCTCAGTCGCTGTCGACTTTACGTAAAATTGCAACCCGAGCGTGCAGGAAGTCTTGATCGGCGGTGAACTAGGAGTGATGGCCCGCCTTGAACGCGGCCCCGGGCGACAGCGACTAACCTTCAGAGTGCATCAGGATCAGCGGAACGTGATCGAACTCCCCCTTTGTAAAGCACCAAAATGGTGCTTTAGTGCTTTCCATGAGCCCGTCGCCCCGAAATGCGCCATCGGCGCTTCGATACCGGCTTGCCCCTGATCCGGCCGCCAAGGCCGCCATGGAGGCGACGTTCCAGGCTTATGACCGCATGATGGAGATCCTGGATGAGGTCGCACGAACCCATAACGTGGGCTCCAATGTCGTGCTGCTGCATGCCCATGCCTACGAGCCGATCCGGAAAGAAACCGCGCTGCCGTCGCGGCTGGTGACGCTGGGCCTGCGCGACCGCGCGGACTATCGCGCCGCGCAAGGCCGCCGCCTGCCGCTCGACGACAAGCTGGCCAAGATCAAGGGGCCGGCCACCATTTCGATTTCCACCGTGCAAGGGCGCTTCAGCGTGCCCTTCGACTACGTCGGTTACGCGGACGGCTGGGGCCAGAGCGTGCCCGCGCACCTGATCCGCACCGACGACGGTTTCGAAGTTCACTACGGCGTCACGCCGAACAGTCTGCCAGAGGAGGAGAACGCTATGGATACCATCGCAGCCGCTCCCGAGAATTTCCTGTCCCGGGTCGGACGTCTCATTGCCGGCATCGCTTATGACGCGATCGAGCAGGCGGAAGGCAACAACAAGCTGAAAGTGGTCGGCCAGGCCATTCGCGAGATCGAGCGCGCCGAGAGCGAGGCGCGCGATGCGCTTGCTGCCGCGCGCGCCGAGGAATACCGCCTCAATGCGCGTCGTACCGAGATCGAACGCGAGATGACCGATCTCGCTGCCAAGATCGAGGGCGCGATCGCCGACAGCCGCGACGATCTCGCTCGCGCCGGTATCGCGCGGCAGATGGATCTGGAGGCGCAGTTCGAGGTGCTCTCCCGCGCCATCGACGAGAACAACGAGAAGATCGAGCAATGCGTCACCTCGCTGCGCGCAGTGCTCTCGGCGCTTCAGGATGCCGAACGGCGCCGCGTCGATCTTGAAAAGAGCGAGGCCGCGGCGAGCCACCAGGCGTCGAATTCGCCGCGGAAGCGTGGCGGCAGCTCGGCGACGGCGAAGGCGCTGCGTGCGGGCAGGGCGGTGGCGCGCGTCACCGGCGTGCCGCCGGGCATTCCGTATTCGAGTGACATCGACGAACTCAGCGCGCTCCATCGCGACAAGGAAATTGCGGCGAGGCTCGCGCGGTTGAAGTCGCGTTCCTGAGAGCATCGTGTCATGAGCGCATTGCTCGAACACGTCATGTCGCCGGAGGTCCGGCCGTTCGCGATCGCGGCGGCCATGATCCTCATCGTCGGCACGCTCGAAGTGGTCACGATGCTGGTCGGGGCCTCGCTCAGCGAGATGCTCGGCACCAGCATCGATTTCAGCCATCCCAGCGACAACGGCGTCATCAACGCCATCTCCTGGATCAACGTCGGCGGCGT
This sequence comes from Bradyrhizobium sp. CCBAU 53338, assembly GCF_015291665.1. Classification (NCBI taxonomy): domain Bacteria; kingdom Pseudomonadati; phylum Pseudomonadota; class Alphaproteobacteria; order Hyphomicrobiales; family Nitrobacteraceae; genus Bradyrhizobium; species Bradyrhizobium sp. CCBAU 53338. The sequence continues at coordinate 4,125,189 of NZ_CP030048.1, read as the reverse complement.
GCCGCTGCTGATCTTCCTGTTGCTGGCGCTCGGCGCCTTCTCGATCACGGGCTTCCTGATCCAGGACGTCGCACGGATGGTGGCCGGCCCGTTGCCCGCCTCGATCGCCTCCCTTGCCGCGGTCGTCGTCTCGGTGCCGCTGGTCCGTGCCGCCAGCGGCGGCATCGCACGGATCATTCCCAAGGACGAGAGCTACGCCGTCGGCCTCGGCGATCTCGTCGGCCGCGTCGGGGAGGTCGTGGTCGGTCCGCTCGACCAAGGGCCGCCCGGCCGTGTCAGCGTCGCGGACATCCACGGCAACAGGCATTTCGTCTCGGCGGTCGCCGCGCCCACGTCATCGCCGCTGCCCCAAGGCACATTGGTGCTCCTGGTCGATCGCGTCGACACGCGTTTCGTGGCTGTCAGGGCTGACGATGAACTGAAACCGACAAAACCTACTCCAAGCAGCAGCTAAGTCATTATCGGAGAAAATCATGTTCGACATCGCAGTCCCGGCCGTGATCGGCGTCGCGCTGATCGTCGTTTTGGGCATTATCTTCACCATTCTCTACAAGCGCGCCACGCGCGATGAGGCCTTCGTGCGCACCGGCCTCGGTGGCAAGAAAGTCGTGCTCGACGGCGGCGCCATGATCCTGCCGATCTTCCATTCCTATGCGAGCGTGAACCTGAAAACGCTCAGGCTTACGGTCGAGCGGAAAGAGAGGGAATCCCTCATCACCAAGGATCGGCTGCGCGTGGATATCGTGGCCGAGTTCTATGTCCGTGTTCGCCCGGATGACGAGAGCATTGCGCTGGCGAGCCAGACCCTGGGCGCATTGACCAACGACGCCGAAGCCCTGCGCAACCAGGTCGAGGCCAAATTCGTCGACGGCCTGCGTTCGGTGGCGGCGACCATGACCATCCTGGAGCTCCAGGAAAAACGTTCGGACTTCGTCAAGCACGTGCAGGCGACCGTGGAGTCCGACGTGAAATCCAACGGCCTCGAGCTGGAGTCGGTATCGCTCACGAAGCTCGACCAGACCGATGTCAAATTCTTCAACCCCGAGAACTTCTTCGACGCCGAAGGCCTGACCCAGCTCAAGACCATCACGGAAACCCGCCGACGCGACCGCAACGCGATCGTGCGCGACAACGAGGTCGCGATCGCGCAGAAGGATCTGGAGGCGCGCCAGCAGACGCTGGGGATCGAGCGGACCAAGAAGGAAGCCGAGCTGTCGCAGGAGCGCGACATTGCCAACAAGACCGCGAGCACGCGCGCCGAGGTCGCCACCGCGACGCAGACCGCGCGCCTGACCGAGGAGAACGCCCGCATCGACACCGACCGGGCGGTCGCGGAGAAGGAGGCGGGCGCCAAGCAGGTCAAGGAGACCGCCGTCATCGAGTCGGATCTCGCGATCAACAAGCGCAAGACCGATGCGCAGCGCGAAATCCAGATCGCAACCCAGGAAAACGAGATCCAGATCGCGTCCAAGAGCAAGCAGACTTCAGAGGCCGTAGCCGAAGCCAAGGCGGCCGAAGCACTCGCCGTATCGGCGGAGGAAAAGGTCGTGACCGCGCGCGCCGTCGAAGTCGCGGATCGCGCCCGACTGACCCAGGTGCTGGCCGCGCGCACCGAGGCCGAACGCAAATCCACCGAGTTGATCGTCGCGGCCGAAGCCGACAAGAAGGCTTCGCTCGACCGCGCCGAAGCCGTCAAGACGCTGGCGACGGCCGAAGCCGAGTCCAACAAGATCAAGGCGGTTGGCGTGCGCAACATCGGTGAGGCCGAGGCCGCCGTCATCACCATGAAGAACGAGGCGCAGAACAAGCTCGGCAGCAACGTCATCGATTTCGAGATTGCCAAGAAGCGGATCGAGACGATGCCGTCGGCGCTGGCCGAGATGGTCAAGCCGATCGCCAACCTCAAGGACGTTCGCATCCTGCACACCGGCGGTGCGTTCGGCGGCAACGGCAGCGGAGCTGCAGGCGGCGGCGTCGGCTTCGGCGAGGGGCTCGCCGGCGAACTGCTCAAGGTCCACGCGCTGCGTCCGATGATCGACGAGATCCTGCGCCAGAGCGGCTTTGCACCGGGCGATGATCCCGTGAAGTCGCTGGTTGGCGCCGTTACAGGCAAGGCCAACGGTGCCGCGACAGTGCCGGCGGCGGTGCCTGCGCCGGAGAAAACAAACTCCGCCGATCTATGAATGTTGGTTCATTGCTACGGAGAATTCGAAACGATATGACTTCGCTCGTTGCGCGTCTCGCGTCGCGCAACGAGCCGGAGCGCGGGTCGAGAGGCCGTCGAAACTCTCGACCACGCTCCGGACGAACTGTTCAAGGCAACGCCTTGGTTGCCGCGGCGCTTGCGCCGATCGACGTCAATTCCTCGGCTTCAACACACCGGACGATGGCTTGGACGAATGGGACAACGAACTGGACAAGGTCTTGCAGAACCAGGCCAGCACCTATGTCGAGTTCGACGATGATAATGACGAAGGCTGCGTCTGGAATATCCGCGTTGTTTGGGAGAACTACAACGAGTCCGTGCTCTGGAAGAACGTCAACCTCTGCAAGTTCACCGCGCTTCGCCTGCGCTACGATTCCGGCACCAAGTCCACCTCGTTCGTCGCCGAGTAATTTGACCTGACCCAAGCCGAGGAGGGGCTGGATCAGCCCTTTCTCGATGCTTTGCGCACGATGGCGAATTCGTCCTTTGCAAGCGCAACCGGCTTTGTTATACGCAGCCCCGCGCGAGCGACTGGTTCGCTCTTTTCCTCGGTAGCTCAGCGGTAGAGCATCCGACTGTTAATCGGATGGTCGCTGGTTCGAATCCAGCCCGGGGAGCCAAATTCCGCTTTCTCACCAATGATTTGTGGGTCGCTGTTGATGTGACAGGCGACGTCGCTCGACTAAGTTCGCAGCCTCGAGGCGTCCGAACCAAGCGCAGAATCGCGTTCAAGCGGACGTGTCCTGCACGGCACCAAATCGACTTAATTCAATTCGAGCTTTGTGGGGCCGGACTCTTACGGAGCTGATTCCCATGCCCGACATCGAGATCGAACGTGTCCAACTGGCCCCTTCGATTTTGCCGGCGGATGTTCCTGAATTGAGCGACGATGAGTGCCTCGCGTGTCTTGCTCGCGCAGTCGAGAGCCCCGATTCAGCGCGGCTGGACGAAGTGGCAGCCCTGATCGGCCGCCTTGCCGTCGCGATCGAATAGGACCTCTCTCCTCCGCCGCCACGCGCTGTGCAACCGTTGGCGGACCGGCCAACGGACGTGTTGCGTTTTCGCGGAGCCTGCTCCAAAGATGCCGCCAATCCATCTCCGCGGCATCGTCCGCCTTGCAGGGTCCGCAAATGTCCGGTTTCTCGACCGCGCGCCAAAAAATGGTCGATGGCCAGGTGCGCACCAATGACGTCACCGATCGCCGCATTCTCGATGCCATGCTCACGGTTCCCCGTGAGCTGTTCGTGCCTGCGAGCCGGCAGGCTCTGGCCTATCTCGACCTCGATCTCGACGTCAGCGAGAGCGGCGCCAAGCGCTTCCTGATCAAGCCGCAACTTACCGGCAAGCTGCTTCAGGCCGCCGAGATCGGCGAGGACGACAACGTGCTGGTCGTTGGCTGCGCCACTGGTTACCTCGCTGCGCTCGCCGCCAAGCTTGCGCGTCAGGTCACCGCAACGGAAAGCGATTCGGCTCTGGTCGCGAAAGCCAGGGAAGCCGTCGCCAACCTGGGGCTCACCAATGTGACCTGCAAAGCCGCGGCCTGTGTCGACGGCGAGGCGTCCGCCGCACCCTATGACGTGATCGTCCTCAACGGCGCCACCGAGGTGACGCCGGACGGCCTGTTTGGGCAACTTCGGGAAGGTGGACGCCTGGTCGGGGTCTCGGCCGAATCACGGCCGTCGCGCGCCATGATCGTAACCCGTTCCCACGGCGAATTCGGCTATCGGCCGTTGTTCGACGCGGCGGCTCCGGTGCTGCCCGGCCTGGAACGGGCCGCCGCCTTCGTCTTTTGACGGCCGAAATCCTGTTAAAATACCGTTCTGAATCAGAAGTGTGGCCGGGATGCTGCACGTGAAGAGTTTCCGCTGAGAACCACCCTGAGGTAGTTCCGTCGCGCTTGACCGCGTCCTATGTTGCTACGGGGCAACGACTCCACTCGGATACGGTATCCAGGTTCGCGGGCACGAGCTTGGCGTGAGAATGAACGGAATTTCAGGGATGCATGGGGTGAAGCTTTTCACCGGAGCAGCGGTTTCGGTCCTCCTGGCGGCACTTGCCGGGCCGACGCCTGCATTAGCGGATACGATCGAGGCTGCGCTGGTGCGCGCCTATCAAAACAATCCGCAGCTCAACGCGCAGCGCGCCCAGGTGCGCTCGACCGACGAGAACGTGCCGCAGGCCCTGTCGGGCTATCGCCCCAAGGTCAATCTGAGTCTCAGCACCGGCTATCAATATCAGGACATTCAGGCGGTGCAGAAGGGCCTGGGGATCCATAGCGATCCGCCGCTGCAGCCCAACGCCGCCAGCCTGACCGTCAACCAGACGGTCTATAACGGCAACCAGACTGCCAACAAGACGCGCGCGGCGGAAAGCCAGGTCTCGGGAGCGCGCGAGGCTTTGCGCGTGCTCGAGCAGACGGTGCTTCTGCAAGCTGCAACGACCTACATGGACTACTTGCGTGATTCGGCGACGCTCGAGGTTCAGCGCAGCAACGTGCGCGTGCTCGAGCAGACGCTCAAGCAGACGCGCGATCGTTTCAATGTCGGCGAGGTCACGCGCACAGACGTCGCGCAATCCGAAGCGCAGCTGGCTGCCGGCAAGACCCAGGCACTGACCGCCGAATCGAATCTCACGACGACGCGTTCTAACTTCCGCCGGATCATCGGGAACGAGCCTTCGAACCTGGCCCCGGGTTCGCCGGTCGATCGCTTCCTGCCCACTTCGATCGCCTCTGCAGTCAATCTCAGCCTGGTGGAGAACCCCAACGTCACGGCCTCGATGTATGGCATCGACGTCAACTATCTCCAGGTCAAGATCAACGAAGGTGCGTTGCTGCCGACGGTCACGGTTCAGGCCGGCATCAGCCAGTCGTATCAGCAGACCCTGACCGTTTTCCGAACGACGTCCGCCTCCGCCATCGCGACAGCGTCCGTGCCGATCTTTCAGGGCGGTGCTGAATACGCGCTGATCCGGCAGTCGAAGGAAAACCTGGCGCAGCAGCGACTGAACCTCGAAACCACCCGCGATCAGACCCGGGCCAACGTCGTGCAGGCCTGGGGTCAGCTGGAAGCCGGCAAGGCGCAGGTGCAGTCCGCGCAGGCGCAGGTGACGGCCTCCGAGATCGCGCTGAACGGCGTGCGCGAAGAAGCCAAGGCCGGCCAGCGCACCACGCTCGACGTGCTCAACGCGCAGCAGGCGCTGGTCAACGCGCGCGTTGCGCTCGTCACCGCCCAGCATGACCGCGTGGTCGCGTCCTACTCCGTGCTCAATGCGGTTGGCCGTCTCGCGCCGCAGGTGCTCGGCCTCAACACCACTGTCTACGATCCCAGCGTGCACTACCACCAGGTTCGCGACAGCTGGGCCGGCGTGCGCACGCCTGACGGGCGCTGATTGCCGTAGTTCTCCGGTCGGCCTCGCAAACAGTCGACGCCGACCGGTGCTTTGCTTGCAATCATCAAAATCCCTGACATAGCCTTGCCAAGAAGCTGCGGGTCGATTCGCTCCGCATCCGATGTTGCGTGGGTACTGCGTGAGTGACGGGGCAGGGGCGCGCCGCCTGACGCTGAGCCGTGATCTGGGGACAAGTCTGGCTGTCGCGACGAAAATGTCGGGGCACACATCCGGAACCGGCCAATCCTGTCGTGCTTGGTGTAAAACAACGCATGCGAGGGCGTTGATGATGTGGAGTCGGAGATGACGCAGCCTGCAAAGGTCACAGAGCCCTCCATGGAGGAGATTCTGGCCTCGATCCGGCGCATCATTGCCGATGATGAGGCCAAGCCGCCGCCGGCAGAAGCTGCCAAGCCCGCACCGGCGCCGGCCGCGCCCGCACCAAAGCCGCAGGCGATGGCCGACATACCGCCGTCCAAAGTCGCCGCGCCTGCAAAACCGGCGGCTGAAAAGCCCGCGCCGCCACCGGCTGCCAAGCCCGCTGCGCCGCCGCCTCAGCCCGCGCCTGCGGCGGATGCCGGCCCCAACAACCAGGACGATATCGACGCGCTGCTGGCGGGCCTCGACGAGGCGACGCCTGCTCCTGAGGTGCGGGCCCCGGAACCGGAGCCTGAGCCTGAGCCCGACGTGCTCGAGCTGACCGACGAGATGGCGATGGATCCCGCACCGGCACCGCCGCCGCCGAGCTTCCGCAGGGTCGAGCCGCGCGATGACCTCGAATTCGCCGAAGCGCCGCCGCCTCGTCCGGCGCCCGCGCCATCCTATGCGCCGGTGGATTTCGACGGGCCGCCGCTGCCGCCACAGCAGCCGATCCTGGCCCAGTCGACCGTCTCGGCAGTCGAGTCCGCCTTCAACTCTCTGGCTCACACGGTGCTTAGCAGCAACGCCCGGACGCTGGAGGATCTCGTCAAGGAAATGCTGCGTCCGATGCTGAAATCCTGGCTCGACGACAATCTGCCCGGCTTGGTCGAACGCATCGTGAAGGCCGAAATCGAGCGGGTCTCGCGCGGCGGTCGCTGAAGCAGGCCCCTCGGCCCCGATAAAGCCCTGCTCCCGTGTCATACTTGACCTGCCGGTCGGGCCGGAAAGCCCTTCTGCCGCCGAGCTTTCCGTTGACTTGAACCCCGCGTGCGGCTTTCTAGCAGCCCCATGATCGAGAAAAACTACCAGCCCGCCGATATCGAAGCCCGCATGTCCGTCGTGTGGGAGGACAGCCTTGCCTTCAAGGCCGGCCGTCCCGACCGCCGCGACGCGGTGCCCTTTACCATCGTGATCCCGCCGCCGAACGTGACGGGTTCGCTGCACATGGGCCACGCGCTCAACAACACGCTTCAGGACATCCTGTGCCGGTTCGAGCGCATGCGTGGCCGCGACGTGCTTTGGCAGCCCGGGACCGACCATGCCGGCATTGCCACCCAGATGGTGGTGGAGCGGCAGCTGCTGGAGCGCCAGCAGCCGGGCCGCCGCGAGATGGGCCGCGAGAAATTCCTGGAGCGGGTCTGGCAGTGGAAGGCCGAGAGCGGCGACACCATCATCAACCAGCTCAAGCGCCTCGGCGCCTCCTGCGACTGGTCGCGCGAGCGCTTCACCATGGACGAGGGCCTGTCCAAAGCGGTGGTCAAGGTGTTCGTCGAGCTGCACCGCGACGGCCTGATCTACAAGGACAAGCGCCTGGTGAACTGGGACACCAAGCTCTTGACGGCGATCTCCGATCTCGAAGTGCAGCAGACCGAGGTGAAGGGCCACCTCTGGTATCTGCGCTATCCGATCGAGGGCAAGACGTTCGACCCGGAGGATCGCTCGACCTTCATCGTGGTCGCTACGACGCGTCCTGAGACCATGCTCGGCGATACCGGCGTTGCCGTGCATCCCGAGGACGAGCGCTATTTGAAGCTGATCGGAAAGAACGTGATCCTGCCGCTGGTCGGCCGCAAGATCAGGATCGTTGCCGACGAATATTCCGATCCCGAGAAGGGTTCGGGTGCGGTCAAGGTGACGCCGGCGCACGACTTCAACGACTTCGAGGTCGGCAATCGTCACGGCCTGCGCCGCATCAGCGTGCTCGACAGGGAAGGTTGCCTCGATCTCGTCGACAACGAGGATTACCTGCGCGACCTGCCGGAAGGCGCCTCGCAATTCGCCGAGGAGTTCAACAAGGTCGACCGCTTCGCGGCGCGCAAGCGCATCGTCGAGCGGCTGGAATCCTTCGGCTTCATCGAGCGGATCGAGCCGCACACCCACATGGTGCCGCACGGCGATCGCTCCAACAGCGTGATCGAGCCGTACCTGACCGACCAGTGGTACGTCGACGCCAAGACGCTGGCGAGGCCTGCGATCGCGGCGGTGCGCTCGGGCGAAACCTCGTTCGTGCCGAAGAACTGGGAAAAGACCTATTTCGAATGGATGGAGAACATCCAGCCCTGGTGCATCTCGCGCCAGCTCTGGTGGGGCCATCAGATCCCGGCATGGTATGGCCCCGACGGCAAGGTGTTCGTCGCGGAGACCGAGGAAGAGGCGATCAGCCACGCGCTCGGCTACTACGTCGAGCAGGAAGTGATCACGGCCGAGCAGGGCCGCGAGATGGCGCTCGACCGCAACAAGCGTGAAGGCTTCATCACCCGCGACGAGGACGTGCTCGATACATGGTTCTCTTCGGCGCTGTGGCCGTTCTCGACGCTCGGCTGGCCCGAAGACGCGCCTGAGGTCAAGCGCTACTACCCGACCAACGTGCTGGTCACCGGCTTCGACATCATCTTTTTCTGGGTCGCCCGGATGATGATGATGGGCCTGCACTTCATGAAGGAAGTGCCGTTCTCGACGATCTACATTCACGCCCTCGTCCGCGACGAGAAGGGCGCCAAGATGTCGAAGTCGAAAGGCAACGTCATCGATCCGCTCAACCTGATCGACGAATACGGCGCGGACGCGCTGCGCTTCACGCTGGCGGCGATGGCGGCGCAGGGACGCGACATCAAGCTCGCCACCAGCCGCGTCGAGGGCTATCGCAATTTCGCGACCAAGCTGTGGAATGCCTCCCGCTTTGCGGAGATGAACCACTGCGCCGTGCCCGAAGGGTTCGAGCCGGCCAAGGCGAAGGAAACGCTCAACCGCTGGATCGCCCATGAGAGCGCGCACACCACGCGCGAGGTGACCGAGGCCATCGAAGCGTATCGCTTCAACGATGCCGCCGGCGCGATCTACCGCTTCGTCTGGAACGTCTATTGCGACTGGTATGTCGAACTCGCGAAGCCCGTGCTGCTCGGTCCTGATGGCCCCGCCAAGGACGAGACCCGCGCCATGGTCGCGTGGGCGCGTGACGAGATCCTGAAGCTGCTGCATCCCTTCATGCCCTTCATCACCGAGGAGCTGTGGGAGGTGACGGCCAAGCGCGACGGTCTGCTCGCTTTGGCGCCGTGGCCGCTGAAGCGGTCCGAACCGACGGCGGAGCAGCTCGCGATGCTCGCGGCGGCGGCCGGGCCGACCGATCCGCTGGTGTCGCCGGCGTTCGTGATGCCGATCTTCGATCATGCCGACTTCACCGATCCCAAGGCGGAAGCCGAGATCGGCTGGGTGATCGACCTCGTGACGCAGATCCGCTCGGTGCGCGCCGAGATGAACATCCCGCCGTCGACGCTGACAGCGCTTGTGCTCGCAGGCGCGTCGGCCGAAACCAAGGAGCGCGCTCCGCGCTGGACTGACGTCATCAAGCGCATGGCGCGGTTGTCGGACATTTCGTTCGCCGATCGCGCTCCTGATGGAGCCGTCCAGCTCCTCGTGCGCGGCGAGGTCGCCGCGTTGCCGCTCAAAGGCGTTATCGACGTCGCCGCCGAGCGCACGCGCCTCGACAAGGAGATCGCGAAGGCCGACGCCGACATCAAGCGGGCTGAGTCGAAACTCGCGAACGAAAAGTTCGTCGCCAACGCGGCCGAAGAGGTCGTCGAGGAAGAGCGCGAGAAGCGCGAGGCAGCGCTGGCCCGCAAGGCCAAGCTGCTCGAGGCGCTGGAGCGGCTGAAGCAGGCGTCGTAAGTCTATTTCGGAAACGGCTTGCTGAGGAATTTCGAGCCCCTGACGCCATAGCGCCAGGGCAGCTCGACCGCCTTGGTGATGCCGATCCGGATTCCGGTTGCCACCTCGACGTCCTCGGTCCGCGCATGCAGTGAGATCGGCGGCCGGTCCAGGGGCAGGGTGTTGTGCGCGATGGTGATCCCGAGCGCCTCCGTCAGCTTGCCCGGGCCCGAGCACAACGCATGCACATCCTGGAGATGACGGCGGCGCCGCATTGCCGCGATCCCATGCGTCGGTTCCAGCGCGCGGATCAAGACTGCGGCGGCGGTGCCTATTTCCTCGCAGACGAAGTTCACACACCAGTGGATGCCGTAGGAGCGATAGACGTAAGCGAAGCCGGGCGGACCGAACATGATCTGGTTCCGCGGCGTCGGGCCATTGTAGGAGTGCGCCGCCGGCTCGGTATGATGATAGGCCTCGACCTCGACGATGATCCCGCCGACGCCATCGACCAGCATGGTCGCGCCAATCAGGTCGTGGGCGACCTCGCGGACGCCGCGGTCGAAAAAACCGCGCTTCAGGGCCTTGCCGAGCCGCGGTGTGGAAGTCTTCGAGGTTGGAGCCATTCGAGGTGAGAATCGCCTGAGAACAGAGCAGGATATTGCCCATATCTGCCATGTTCCCTGAGGCGGCGCGAGCCGGGTTGCGGCAGGCAGCCAGACCGACTAGGTAGGACCTGAACAGACCGGACAGATCATGGTCGTTATTGTCGATACCATCACGAACCCGTTGCGCCCGCGTCACCCCGAAAAGGTGAATCGGCCGGACTCCGCTTCGCCGCCGAAGCCGGACTGGATCCGCGTCCGCGCGCCGAATACCCGCGGCTATGCCGACACCCGCAACATCGTGCGCGCCAACGGCCTGCACACGGTGTGCGAAGAAGCGGGGTGTCCAAACATCGGCGAGTGCTGGGACAAGAAGCACGCGACCTTCATGATCATGGGTGACACCTGCACCCGGGCCTGTGCGTTTTGCAACGTCAAGACGGGCCTGCCCAATGCGCTCGATGCAGCCGAGCCGCAGAATGTCGCCGAGGCCGTCGCCAAGCTTGGCCTTACCCACGTCGTCATCACCTCGGTCGACCGCGACGATCTCGCCGACGGCGGCGCCGAGCACTTTGCCCAGACCATTCGCGCGATCCGCACGGCGTGCCCGTCGACCACGATCGAGATCCTGACGCCCGACTTTCTGCGCAAGCAAGGCGCGCTGGAGGTGGTCGTTGCCGCGCGGCCCGACGTCTTCAACCACAATCTCGAGACCGTACCGTCGCGTTACCTGACGGTGCGGCCGGGCGCGCGTTACTTCCACTCCATCCGGCTGCTGCAGCGGGTCAAGGAGCTCGATCCCACCGTCTTCACCAAGTCCGGCATCATGGTCGGCCTCGGCGAGGAGCGCCACGAGGTGCAGCAGGTAATGGACGATCTGCGCTCGGCCGACGTCGACTTCCTGACCATCGGGCAGTATCTCCAGCCGACCCGCAAGCATCACGCCGTGATGCGATACGTGCCGCCGGACGAGTTCAGCTCTTACGAGAAGGTCGCCTACACCAAGGGCTTCCTGATGGTATCGGCAAGCCCGCTCACCCGCTCGTCGCATCACGCCGGCGAGGACTTTGCGAGATTGAAGGCCGCGCGGGCCGCAGCGGCCCGCTAGACTGACATGCCCAAATTTTCGAGCAAGCGCCGTGTCACTCACAGCGCATCCGAGATGTTTGATCTGGTCGCCGATGTCGAGCGCTACCCGGAATTCGTGCCGCTGTGCAGCGCGCTGAAAATCCGCCAGCGCATGGCCAAGCCCGACGGCACCGAGGTGCTGGTCGCCGACATGACGGTGTCGTTCAAGCTGGTCAAGGAATCCTTCACCAGCCGCGTGACGCTCGACCGCGCCAATCTGAAGATCCTGGTCGAATATCTGCAAGGTCCGTTCAGCAATCTCGAAAACCGCTGGACGTTCGAGCCGAAAGGCCAGCAGGAAGGCAACGACTTTTGCGACGTCGGCTTCTTTCTCGCCTATGAATTCAAGAGCCGCGTGCTGGCGATGCTGATGGGCTCGATGTTCGACGCAGCGTTCGCGCGGTTCTCCACCGCGTTCGAAAAGCGCGCCGACGCGATCTACGGCCGGCCGAAACTGGCGTCCTCGTAGCACGTTCTCTCGCCGTCGTCATCGCGAGGAACTCGCGATGACGGAGTACGAGGCCTGCACAGAGGGTCATTCGCTCTCGTCTCAATTTGCAGACACACCTTCTCATCCTCGCGGCGCGTTGCGCCCGAGCCTTGCATCGCCGCATCATCCCTCCGATGTCAGAGGGTGCAGGGAAGACCGGGTGCCGGCTGGCACCCGCGGTCCACTGTGCGATATCTGCGCTACAAGAGGCTGCACAGCGGCATACAGGTGAAGCCAAAACATCCGGCCTTCCCTGCGCAGTGGGTTGACGGCTTATGCCGTGGTCTCCCCGGGGAGCGATGCACTATTGCCCCCGTCGCCTTGCAGATGGCTGATGCGCGGGCCCGGTTGGGCTGCACGCATCACCGCAAGACTTGACGCACAGACTCCGGGCGTCAGGACGACACGGTTTTGCCGTACGCCGTCACACCGGTCGTGTGCGCGAGGCCTTTGCTCACGGTTGCCCGCCCTGCAAAACCCTTCGCGCCGGTGTGACCAACGTCCACCACGGCTCATCCCACGTTCGTGACGATCGCGATACGCCCCCTGACCGGGATGAGGTGGCGGATGTCTACTGCAAATCAGAAATTCGGTAAAGGAGAATATTTTCGCCAGCGACGATTGACCCGCTGATCGGGTGTTTTGCTCGTCGGGCAACGCAACCTCTTGTAGCCCGGATTGCCCTTCGCTCCATCCGGGCGACGGGACTTCAACGCCGCGGCGAACGCGGCGGCCTTCGTTTCACGGCGTGCCTTCGCGGCGAGCGGGTGGCACGGGGACGGAGCCGCGTTGCCGCCGCGGCGCGGCGCGGCTTGGCAGGGGCTTGCGGGCCGCGGGCGAGTTCCATCAGCATGCGGAGCGCCTCGACCACCGAGCGTTGACGGACCGCCGTGCGGCCGATCGCGCCAAAACGCTGCTCGCGATGGATGATGCGGCCGTCGCGCGCGGCGGCGGCAAAATGCACGAGGCCGACCGGCTTGCCGGGCGTGGCGCCGCCGGGGCCGGCAATGCCGGTGATGGCGACCGCAAGATCGACGCCGGCGCGCTCCAGTGCGCCGATGGCCATCGCGGTCGCAGTCTCTTTGCTGACGGCTCCGAAATTGGTGAGCGTGCCGGCCTCGACGCCCAGCATCGCGCGCTTGGCATCGTTGGAATAGGTGACGAAGCCGCGGTCGATCACGTCCGACGAGCCGGGGATGTCGGTCAGGGCGCCGGCGACGAGACCCCCGGTGCAGGACTCGGCGGTCGCAATCGTCAGCTTGCGCATCCGGCATAGATCGAGCAGCGAGCGGGAGAGGGCGCGTGCGTCGCTGCCGCCCATGGTCTAGACGCTCCAGGGAAGGCGGATGGTGGCGCTCGCGGTGGCCGCGATGCCTTCCTCGCGGCCGGTGAAGCCGAGCCGCTCGCTGGTCGTCGCCTTCACGGCGACCCGGGAGATGTCGACGCCGGAGATTTCGGCGATCCGCGCGCGCATGACGTCACGCAGCGGGCCGATCTTCGGCCGCTCACAGATCATGGTGACCTCGAGATTGGCGATGCGCCCGCCGCGCGCCGTGACGCGCTCGATGGCGTATTTCAGGAACCGGTCGGAGGAGGCGCCCTTCCACTTCGCATCGCTCGGCGGGAAGTGCGAACCGATATCGCCGTCGGCGAGCGCGCCGAGGATGGCATCGACCAGCGCATGCAGGCCGACGTCGCCGTCGGAATGCGCCAGGAAGCCTTTGGTGTGCGGCACGCGCACGCCGCAGAGCATGAGATGGTCGCCATCGCCGAAGGCGTGCACGTCATAGCCCGTGCCGGTCCTGATGTCGCCGAGCAGGCTGGCAAGGCGCGCTTCCTCGCGCACGAAATCTTCCGGGGTGGTGAGCTTCATATTGGCAACATCGCCTTCAAAGGTCGCAACCGTCAATCCCGCCCATTCGGCGATCGCAGCATCATCGGTGAAATCAGATCGTCCGTCCTTTGCCGCGCGACGATGCGCTTCGAGGATGACATCGAAACGAAAGGATTGCGGCGTCTGCGCGATTCGCAAGGCTGCCCGGTCCGGCGTGTCCTCGACATCGCCGCTCGCGCTGGTGACCTTGATGGTGTCGGTGACAGGGACAACGGGGATCGCGGCGCCCGTGCGGCCTGCCGCCTCGATCGCGCGCGAGATCACGCCCGAAGAGACGAAGGGGCGCGCGGCGTCGTGGATCAGAACGATGTCGGGCTTGTGCCTGGCCAGCGCTTCGAGGCCTGACAGCACCGAGGCCTGACGCGTCGCACCACCATTGGTCGGCGCCTCGTGCTTGAGGCCTGCGACCGCGGCCGTGAAGATGGCGCTGTCGTCGGGATTTACCACCGGCTGCACGGCGAACACGTCGGGGTGGGTGCTGAACGCTTCCATTGCGCGATAGATCACGGGCACGCCGCCGATCTGGCGATATTGCTTGGGACCGCCGACGCCTGCGCGCAGGCCACGTCCGGCCGCGACAAGAACGACTGCGGTGCGCTGTGATTTCGCCATAGGACTCAAATATTCAGCTGTTAAGGGAAGAGTCGGAAGAGGGGTGATTGCCGGCATGCCTCTAGCACGGCAGGCCCGCAAAAAAAGGGGGTTTCCCCGGATTGTGGGATTCAGCATTTTGCTGCACTGCACTTGAAAGATCTGCAGAACTGTCTAAACTGTAGGCATGGCGCTTGACTGCACAAGAATTGTGCGCAAGATAGGCCATGGCAGGCGCGATGAGGCCCTGCCCACGCAACGAGACCCCTGTGACCGGCTCGGCAGTATCAGGCTCTAAGCCGTTGAAAATAGGCGATATTGATATCGCCAATCCGGTCTTCCTGGCACCGATGTCGGGAGTGACGGACTCACCAGTTCGCAGGCTTGCCGCCGAGCTTGGAGCCGGCTTGGTCGTCTCTGAAATGACCGCCAGCGATGAACTCGCCAACGGCCACCGCATGTCGCGGTTGCGCTGCGAAGCGACCGGGGTCGGCCCGCATGTGGTCCAGCTCGCCGGCTGCGAGGCGCATTGGATGGCGGAGGGCGCCAGGATCGCCGAAGCCGAGGGCGCCGACATCATCGACATCAACATGGGCTGTCCGGCACGCCACGTCACCGGCGGCCAGTCCGGCTCGGCCCTGATGCGCGATCTCGATCACGCCGTGAGCCTGATCGAGGCCACGATATCAGCCGTGAAAGTGCCGGTGACGCTGAAGATGCGACTCGGCTGGGACGATCGCACCCGCAACGCTCCCGAGCTGGCGCGTCGTGCGGAGACCGCCGGCGTCAAGCTCGTCACCGTCCATGGCCGCACTCGCTGCCAGTTCTACAAGGGCGAGGCCGATTGGGATGCGATCCGCGCGGTCCGCGAGGCCATCACCATTCCGCTCGTCGTCAATGGCGACATCACCACTTTCGAGAAGGCGCTCGCGGCGCTCGAGGCCTCGGGCGCCGACGCCGTGATGATCGGCCGCGGCGCGCAGGGCCAGCCCTGGCTGCCCGGCGAGATCGGCCGCCGCCTGAACGGCGGGGCGGCCGAAGCCACGCCGTCGCTCGCCACGCAGCTGAATTACGTCCGCACACTTTATGACGGCGTCTGCGCGCTCTACGGCATGCGCGTGGGCCTCAAGCATGCACGCAAACATCTCGGCTGGGCGCTCGATGTTGCTGCCGAAGCGAGCAGCGTCCCGGTCGAGACGTTGAAGGCCTGGCGCCAGAAGATTCTGACGTCTGAGGATCCGCATCTGGTCCACAAGTCGCTGCAAGATGCGTACGACGACTTCGCATGGAGCGCCGCTGCATGACCTCAGCCGCCGACCATCGCAAGCCGACCGACAGCGACGCGATTCTCGATGCCTTGCCCAATCCCGTTCTCATGATCGGGCCGGACGGCAAGATCGTCGCCGCCAATATCGCGACCGAAGCGTTCTTCGATATCTCGACACAGTTCCTGAAGCGGCAGTCGCTGAAAGAGCTGGTGCCGTTCGGAAGTCCCTTGCTGGCCTTGATCGACCAGGTGCGCTCGTCGAATTCGCCGGTCAACGAGTACAAGGTCGATCTCGGCACGCCGCGCATGGGCGGCGATCGTCAGGTCGATCTCCACGTCGCCCCGCTGACCGAGCGGCCGGGCCATATCGTTGTGATGCTCCAGGAGCGTTCCATCGCCGACAAGATGGACCGGCAGCTCACCCACCGCAGCGCCGCGCGCTCGGTGATCGCTCTGGCAGCCATGCTGGCGCATGAGATCAAGAATCCGCTCTCCGGCATCCGTGGCGCGGCGCAGTTGCTCGAGCAGCAGGCCTCGACCGAAGACCGCATGCTGACGCGGCTGATCTGCGACGAGGCCGACCGCATCGTGACGCTGGTCGACCGCATGGAGGTGTTCGGCGACGAGCGGCCCGTGGTGCGCGGCCCCGTCAACATCCATTCGGTGCTCGATCACGTGAAGCGGCTGGCGCAGTCCGGCTTTGCCCGCAACATCCGCTTCATCGAGGATTACGATCCCTCGCTGCCGCCGGTGCTGGCGAACCAGGATCAGCTCATCCAGGTTTTCCTCAATCTGGTGAAGAACGCCGCCGAAGCGCTAATCGACGTGCCCGACGCCGAGATCCAGCTCACCACCGCATTCCGCCCAGGCGTGCGCCTGTCAGTCCCCGGTCAAAAAACCCGGGTATCCCTGCCGCTTGAATTCTGCGTGAGGGACAATGGACCAGGCGTACCTGATGATCTTCTGCCCAACCTGTTCGATCCCTTCGTGACCACCAAGCAGACCGGCTCTGGCCTCGGTCTTGCTCTGGTTGCCAAGATCGTCGGCGATCACGGGGGCATCATCGAATGCGAGTCTCAGCCGCGCAAGACCACCTTCCGCGTGCTGATGCCGATGTACTCGACATCGGCCAGGACAACCGATCACAGCAGTCGCGACGGCTCTGCCGGGAAGTCGTCGTCTGCATCACAGGGGGCAAAATGAGGATTAACGATGCCCGCAGGTAGCATTCTCGTAGCTGATGACGACACCGCCATCCGCACGGTTCTCAACCAGGCACTTTCCCGAGCCGGGTACGAAGTCAGGCTGACCGGCAACGCCGCGACGTTGTGGCGTTGGGTCAGCCAGGGGGAGGGCGATCTCGTCATCACCGACGTGGTGATGCCGGACGAAAACGCCTTCGACCTGCTGCCGCGGATCAAGAAGATGCGGCCGAATTTGCCCGTCATCGTCATGAGCGCACAAAACACCTTCATGACGGCGATCCGCGCCTCCGAGCGTGGGGCGTACGAATACCTGCCGAAGCCCTTCGACCTGAAGGAGCTGATCGCGATCGTCGGCCGCGCGCTCGCCGAGCCGAAAGAGCGGGTTGCAACGCCCGACGACGACGCCGAGATGGAGGCGATCCCGCTGGTCGGCCGGTCGCCGGCCATGCAGGAAATCTACCGTGTGCTCGCACGGCTGATGCAGACCGACCTCACCGTGATGATCACGGGCGAGTCCGGCACCGGCAAGGAGCTGGTGGCGCGCGCGCTGCACGATTACGGCAAGCGCCGCAACGGCCCGTTCGTCGCGGTCAACATGGCGGCGATCCCGCGCGATCTCATCGAGTCCGAATTGTTCGGCCACGAGCGCGGCGCGTTCACCGGCGCCAACACGCGGGCCTCCGGCCGGTTCGAGCAGGCCGAGGGGGGCACGCTGTTCCTGGACGAGATCGGCGACATGCCGATGGAGGCGCAGACCCGATTGCTGCGCGTGCTGCAGCAGGGTGAATACACCACCGTCGGCGGTCGCACCCCGATCAAGACCGACGTGCGCATCGTCGCGGCCTCCAACAAGGATCTGCGCGTGCTGATCCAGCAGGGGCTGTTCCGCGAGGATCTGTTCTTCCGCCTCAACGTCGTGCCGCTGCGGCTGCCGCCCTTGCGCGAACGCATCGAGGACTTGCCGGATCTCGTGCGTCACTTCTTCGCTCTCGCCGAGAAGGACGGATTGCCGCCGAAGAAGCTCGACGCGCTGGCGCTGGAGCGGCTGAAGCAGCATCGCTGGCCCGGCAACGTGCGCGAGCTGGAGAACCTCGCCCGCCGCCTCGCCGCGCTCTATCCGCAGGACGTGATCACGGCCTCCGTCATCGACGGCGAGCTGGCGCCGCCCTCGGTCAGCCCGGGGGCCGCGGTCCAGCAGGGCGTCGACAATCTCGGCGGCGCGGTGGAAGCCTATCTCTCGTCGCACTTCCAGGGTTTTCCGAACGGCGTGCCGCCGCCGGGCCTCTATCACCGCATCCTCAAGGAGATCGAGGTGCCGCTGCTGACGGCCGCGCTCGCCGCCACCCGCGGCAACCAGATCCGCGCGGCCGACCTGCTCGGCCTCAACCGCAACACGCTGCGGAAGAAGATCCGAGATCTCGATATCCAGGTGTACAGGAGCGGGGGCTAATCATCGCGACAAACGCTCAACGCGTTTGCGCGGGAGTGGCTCAGCTCCCCCTACCAAAGCGGAGCTGAGCCTGTCCGGATCGCGCTGGCCGTTGTGGTCTGCGCGGTGAGCAGAAGTCCGGATCGGGCTGAATGTTCCGCTGGAACACAGGAAAATGAAGCGTCGGGCCGCAGGGCGTGGCGTCTCATCATCTATCTGATGAGGCGCGCCATGATCGGCTGAATATTGGCCATCTCCGCCGTCTGCTCCTGCCTGCTTGAGCCGTTGACCAGAAGGTCAGAGGCCACGATCAGCAGCAGCACCGCCGAGACCATGATTGCGAGAAATATTCTTTCCATGCCGGTTTAAGCCGGAATGGCCGGATTCCGTTCCGGGGAAACTCGCCGGTGGCCACCATCGTCTGTGGATGCGCCCGCCCGCCGCGGGATAGACGCCGCGGAATTGTCGCAATTCGGCAACAATGTGGTACGAATACATCAGTATCCGCGCGTCGCGGACCTGTTTTCAGCACCCCATTGCCCGGAATGACCAGCGCAGACACCTCGGCCGCATCCTTTGACACGGCTCCAGCGGAAGAGCCCCGGCGCTGGTCGGTGTGGCGCTGGCTGGGACCGTTTGCCGTTGCGCTGGCGTTGCTGTCGGCGCTCCTGACTTTCCTGGTCTTGACCGGGTTGACCAGCATCGAGCCGACCCCGGAGGTCGTCAGCTCCTTCTTGGCGATCAATGCCGGCACCATCCTGCTCCTGATCGGGATCATCGGCCGCGAGGTCTGGCAGATGATCCAGGCCCGCCGGCGGGGACGGGCAGCGGCGCGGCTGCATGTCCAGATCGTCGGTCTGTTCTCGATCGTCGCCGTGCTGCCGGCGGTGCTGGTCGCCGTCGTCGCCAACGTCACGATCGAGCGCGGCCTCGACCGGCTGTTCTCGGGTCCGACCAAGGAAGTGATTCAGAACTCACTGACGATCGCGCGCGCCTATGTGCAGGAGCACGCGCAAGTGATCCGCGGCGACATCCTCGGCATGGCCAACGACGTCTCGCGCGTTCCGATGCTGTTCGACCAGGACCGCCAGTCGTTCCTGCAGCTCCTGACCTCGAGCGCGGCGGCACGCAACCTGCCGGGCGCGATGCTCATGGGCAAGGACGCCAATCCGATCCTGTCGGCGGAAACCGGTGGCGTTCCGCTCGCCTTTGCGCCGCCTGCGCCGGAGTTTCTTCAGAACGTCAACGAGAACGAGCCCGAGATCGCGGTCTTGCCCGATCAAAATCTGGTGGCCGCCGTGATCAGGCTCAGGGGCTTCACCAACACCTTCCTCTACGTCGCGCGCCCCCTCGATCCGAGGGTCGTCGCCCAGCTCAGGCAGACCGAGCTGAGTGTCGCCGAATACGCCCAGATCGAGTCGCGCAAGCTCGGGATTCAGGTCGCGTTCGCGCTGATGTTCGCGGTGATCGCGCTGACCATCCTGATGGCCTCGGTGCTGATCGGGCTCAACTTCGCAAACTCTCTGGTGGCGCCGATCCGGCGGCTGATGAACGCCGCCAACACCGTCTCGACCGGCGATCTGCATGTCCAGGTGCCCGTGCACAAATCGGAAGGCGATTTGGCCCAGCTCGGCGAGACCTTCAACAAGATGACGCAGGAACTGCGCAGCCAGCGCGACGAGCTCGTCAACGCCAGCGACCTCATCGACAGCCGCCGCCGCTTCATCGAGGCCGTGCTGTCGTCGGCGAGCGCCGGCATCATCGGTGTCGACACCTCCGGCAGCGTCGGCATCCTGAATCGCTCCGCCGAGAAGCTGATCGGGCATTCCGAGGCCGAGACGCTCGGCCATCCGCTCTCCGACGTGCTGCCCGAACTCGAGGAGATGATGACGACGGCGCGGGAAGGGACCCAGCGCCTGGTGCAGGGCCAGATCACGATCACGCGCGACGGCACCGAGCGCAATCTGTCGGTGCGGGTCAGCGCCGAGAAGAACCAGCCGCACGACAGCTACATCATCACGCTCGACGACATCACCGAGCTGGTCTCGGCGCAGCGCACCTCGGCCTGGGGCGATGTCGCGCGCCGCATCGCCCACGAGATCAAGAATCCGCTGACGCCGATCCAGCTCTCGGCCGAGCGCATCCGCCGCAAGTTCGGCAAGGACATCACCGAGACCAAGGACAAGCAGATCTTCGACCAGTGCACCGACACCATCGTGCGCCAGGTCGATGACATCAGGCGCATGGTCGACGAGTTCTCGCGCTTCGCCCGGATGCCAAAGCCCGTGATGGAGGGCGAGGACGTCGCCGACACCGTGCGGCAGGCGGTGTTCCTGATGAAGGTCGCCCATCCCGAGCTCGATATCGAGGCCGAATTCAAGGAGGATCCGCTGCGCGCCCAGTTCGACCGGCGGCTGATCTCGCAGGCGGTCACCAACATCGTCAAGAACGCCACGGAGGCGATCGAGCAGGTGCCGCCGGAGGAGCTTGGCAAGGACGGGGGAAAGGGTCGCATCGACGTCGTGGTGTCGCGCGACGGCGAGGACGTGCTGATCGACGTCATCGACAACGGCATCGGCCTGCCCAAGGTCGCACGCTCGCGGCTGCTCGAGCCCTATGTGACGACGCGCGCCAAGGGCACCGGCCTTGGCCTCGCCATCGTCGGCCGCGTGCTCGAAGACCATGGCGGCCGTATCGAATTGAAGGACGCCTCCGACTTCCGCCAGGGCCAGCGTGGCGCCTGGATGCGGATGCGCTTTGCGATCTCCGGCCAGGCCAAGAAGGCCGATGGCGCCGTCGTGACGCAGGAAACAAAAGAGCCGGCGGCCGAAACCAAAGAGCCCGCTGAAAAGACCAATGATTCAACGAAAATCGAAGCCTCAACAGGCAGCTGACAAGACAGGCGCGACCCATGGCAAGTGAAATTCTGATTGTCGATGATGAGGCCGATATTCGGGATCTCGTTGCGGGCATCCTCGAAGACGAGGGTTTTGTCACCCGCACGGCACGCGACAGCGACTCGGCTTTGGCCGAAATCGCCAACCGCAGGCCGCACCTCGTCTTCCTCGACATCTGGCTGCAAGGCTCCAAGCTCGACGGCTTGCAGCTCCTGGAGCAGGTCAAGAAGGACAATGCCGACCTGCCTGTCGTGATGATCTCCGGCCACGGCAACATCGAGACCGCAGTCGCCGCGATCAAGCGCGGCGCCTATGACTTCATCGAGAAGCCATTCAAGGCGGACCGGTTGATCCTGGTCGCCAACCGCGCGCTGGAAAACTCGCGCCTCAAGCGCGAGGTGAAGGAGCTGAAGCAGCTCGCGCCGAGCGCCAGCCAGCTCGTCGGCCGCTCGCCCAGCATGAACCAGCTGCGCCAGACCATCGAGCGCGCGGCCAAAGCCAACAGCCGGATCCTGATCGTCGGCCCCGCCGGCGCCGGCAAGGAATTGACCGCGCGCACGCTGCACACGGCCTCGGGTCGCGCCGACGGTCCCTTCGTCGTCATCAACGCCGCGGCGATCACGCCGGAGCGGATGGAGCACGAGCTGTTCGGCGTCGAGCAATCCAACGGCGAGCAGCCGCGCAAGCCCGGCGCGCTCGAAGAGGCGCACGGCGGCACGCTGTTCATCGACGAGATCGCGGACATGCCGCGCGAGACCCAGAACAAGATTTTGCGCGTGCTCGTCGAGCAGTCGTTCCAGCGCGTCGGCGGCACCGCCAAGGTGCAGGTCGACGTCCGCATCATCTCCTCGACCGCGCGCAATCTCGAAGAAGAGATCGCGGCCGGCCATTTCCGCGAAGATCTGTATCATCGGCTGTCGGTAGTGCCGATCCGCGTGCCCGCGCTGTCGGAGCGGCGTGAGGACATTCCTGAGCTGATCGACTATTTCATGGAGCAGATCTCGGCCGGCAGCGGCCTGCCCAAGCGGCAGATCGGACAGGACGCGATGGCGGTGCTGCAATCGCATGTCTGGCCGGGTAATGTGCGCCAGCTCCGCAACAACGTTGAACGAGTCATGATTCTGGCTGCCGGCGGGCCGGAGGTGATCATCACCGCCGACATGCTGCCGCAGGACGTCGGTTCGATGGTCCCGGCGATGCCGACCAGCAACAATGGCGAGCACATCATGGGCCTGCCCCTGCGCGAGGCACGTGAAGTGTTCGAGCGCGACTATTTGATTGCCCAGATCAGCCGTTTCTCAGGAAATATTTCTCGTACGGCCGAGTTTGTTGGCATGGAACGTTCGGCGCTACACCGGAAGTTGAAGGCGCTCGGGGTCGGTTGACGCGCGACGGCGCGGCGCTACCTTTAGGGATATCTGAGGAAAATCATCTGTTTCCGTAATTTTTCGGAGAAAATCGGCGCGCCCTGCCGCGTGAAGCGGCTTGCCTAAAGTGTTCGCCTGCCTTCTAATCATCCTGCTGTTCCCTAGAGGGGGATCTCATGAGGGACGGCAACCGGACGAAGGCCCAAACTTTCAAAACAGGGCCGCGACCGGCGCTATAAAAAGAAACTCAAAGCGAGAAAAAAACAATGGCGGCAGACCGCGCACAAAACCTACAGGACACCTTCCTTAATCACGTTCGCAAAACCAAGACGCCACTGACGATCTTTCTGGTCAACGGAGTGAAGCTCCAGGGCATCGTGACCTGGTTCGACAACTTCTGTCTGCTGCTTCGGCGCGACGGTCATTCGCAGCTGGTCTACAAGCATGCGATCTCGACCATCATGCCGGGCGCTCCGATCCAGCTGTTCGAAGGCGGCGAGGATCAGCCGGCTTGAGAGTGATCTGATTGGAACCCCGGAATTTCGACGGGGATGCCGACCGTCCGCGGTCGGCAGGGGTTAAGCAGACGGGGCGGGTGCTTGTCATCGGCCCCTATTTGCGGGCGCGTGCGGGTAATGCCGACGCGCAATCGGAGAGCCATGCCTCTGCCAGTCATGTCCAGCGTGACGCCGAGGCCCGGCTCGACGAAGCCGCCGGCCTTGCGCGTGCGATTGATCTCGTCATTGCCGATGCCATCATTGCGCCGATCAGCCAGATCCGGCCCGCGACTTATATCGGCAAGGGCAAGGTCGAGGAGATTGCCGCGCTCGCCAAGAGTCTCGACGTCGAGCTCGTGGTGATGGACTGCGCGCTGGCGCCGATCCAGCAGCGCAATCTCGAGAAGGAATTGCATGCCAAGGTGCTCGACCGCACCGGGCTCATTCTCGAGATCTTCGGCCGCCGCGCCAAGACCAAGGAAGGCTCGCTCCAGGTCGAGCTCGCGCATCTCAACTACCAGCGTTCGCGCTTGGTGCGATCGTGGACCCATCTGGAGCGCCAGCGCGGCGGCTTCGGATTCATGGGCGGCCCCGGCGAGACGCAGATCGAAGCCGACCGCCGCCTCATCCAGGAGCGCATCACCAAGCTCGAGGGCGAGCTGAAGAAGGTGCAGGCAACGCGCCGTCTGCATCGCGCCGGGCGCCAGCGTGTGCCGTACCGCGTCGTCGCGCTGGTCGGCTACACAAATGCCGGCAAGTCGACACTGTTCAACCGCCTGACCCGCGCCGACGTGCAAGCCGCCGACATGCTGTTCGCGACGCTCGATCCCACCTTGCGGGCGCTGACACTGCCGCATGGCGGCAAGGCGATGCTGTCTGATACCGTCGGATTCATCTCCAATCTGCCGACCCAGCTCGTCGCCGCCTTCCGCGCCACGCTGGAGGAGGTGCTGGAAGCCGACGTCATCCTGCATGTCCGCGACATCTCGCATGAGGATGCCGAGGCCCAGCAGAGCGACGTCGACGCCGTGCTGCGCCAGCTCGGTATCAACCCCGACGATTCCGGCCGCATCATCGAGGTCTGGAACAAGATCGATCGTTACGATCCGGAGCAGCGCGAAGAGCTCTTGAACATCGCCGCGCGCCGGCCGGAGGATCATCCTGCGATGCTGGTCTCGGCCGTCTCAGGCGAAGGCATCGACGCGCTGCTCGCCGCGATCGAGGAACGGCTTGCCGCCAAACGCACCACGCTCGACCTCTCGATCGACGCTGCCGACGGCGCGGGAATCTCCTGGCTGCACCGCAATTCCGAGGTGCTGGCCAAGGAGCTGCACGACGGCCGCTTCGACATGACCGTGCGGGTGGACGAGACCAAGCGGGATATCGTGGTGAACAGGTTCGACGCGGTGCCGCG
Organism: Bradyrhizobium sp. CCBAU 53338; assembly: GCF_015291665.1. NCBI lineage: Bacteria > Pseudomonadati > Pseudomonadota > Alphaproteobacteria > Hyphomicrobiales > Nitrobacteraceae > Bradyrhizobium > Bradyrhizobium sp. CCBAU 53338. The sequence goes on along the minus strand of NZ_CP030048.1, from coordinate 4,100,744 downwards.
TTTGTCGGCGTGAGCCGCTTAGTTAAGTTACCGCGAAAGGTCGAGGCTTAGAAACTGGTTGTGCGCACTCGCCTGGTAGTCGGCGAACGGCGCGCAGGAGACGAAGCCAACGCTGCGATAGAGCGCGACGGCCGGAACGTGCAGGGGAGCCGTCCCAGTCTCCAGGCTCAGACGCGAATATCCGCGCTTTCGGCTTTCAGCGATGATGTGGTTCAGAATCGAGCGTCCGGCGCCGGTCCGCCGCACAGCGGGTGCGGCGCGCATCGACTTCACTTCGCCATGCGTTGCGTCCAGTTGCTTCAGCGCACCAAAACCAGCGAGCATATCGTCCTGCCAGGCCGTCCAGAACGTTACGGACGGAGCCGACAGGCCGCTCGCGTCGAGTGCCTGCGCGTGCTCCCCCATGACGCTGCGCAGCTCTTCGAGATGATGCGCCAACAAGGCGGCAACATGGGGCGCTTTCGGGTCGTCCTGTTTGATCTCCACTGCGTGTCCCCGTGTCAGGTTGCCGTCTTCGCCGCATTCCACAACGCGTCCATCTCCGCCAGCGACGCCTGCTCCAGCGTGCGGCCCTGCGCTTCCAGCGCCCGCTCGATATAGGCAAAGCGCTTTTCGAACTTCGCGTTGGTCGCGCGCAATGCGGCTTCGGGATCGGCATCGACGTGTCGGGCGAGGTTGACGAGGGCGAACATGAGGTCGCCGGTTTCTTCCGCAATCTCCTGCTTGTCGTTGCGGTCGAGCGCGGCCTCGATCTCGTCAGCTTCCTCGCGGATCTTTTGCAAGACAGCGCGCGGATCGTTCCAGTCGAAGCCGACCGTGGAGGCCTTGCGCTGCAGCTCCATTGCGCGCGTCAGAGCAGGCTGGCCGGCCTTGACGCCCGAGAGTAGCGATTGGTGCTTCGGTGCAGCTTCCGGCCGCCGGCGCGCGGCGCGCTCGGCTTTCTCCTCGGCCTTGATGCGGTCCCAGACCTCCTTGACGTGCGAGGAGGCGAGGTTGCCGTCCTTGTCGGCGAACACATGTGGATGGCGCCGGATCATTTTTCGAGTGATGGCCTCGACGACATCGCCGAACGAAAAAACGTTCTGCTCCGACGCCATCTGGGCGTGGAACACGACCTGCAAGAGCAGGTCTCCGAGCTCCTCGCGGAGATCGTCGAGGTCGCCGCGGTCGATGGCGTCGACCACCTCATACGCTTCCTCGATCGTGTACGGCGCGATCGTCGCGAAATTCTGCTCGAGGTCCCAGGGGCAGCCGGTCACCGGCTTGCGCAGCGCCGCCATGATCTCGATCAGGCGGGAAATGTCGCGGGAAGGGGTCATTGCGGGGCAGTCTCCTGGGTCCGAAACCTTATGCCAAAAGCGGGCCGCCGTTCCCAGCGGGGCGCGCCGGAAAGGGCCGATTTCCACCGATTGGCTGACACGTCCTGCAATGCTAAAGCGCAAGGCCATGAGTGACGCATTTTCATCACAAACCGCGCTGGTGCTGTTTTCCGGGGGCCAGGACTCCACCACCTGTCTCGCCTGGGCGCTGAGCCGCTTCGCCCGCGTGGAGACGCTGGGGTTCGAATACGGCCAGCGCCACGCCGTCGAGCTCGACTGCCGCGACCGGCTGGTCGACGGCATCAAGGGTCTTCGCGCGGATTGGGCTGCAAAACTCGGTGAGAGCCACACGTTGTCCATCCCGACCTTGGCGGCCGTGTCGGAGACGGCGCTGACGCGCGATGTCGCGATCGCAATGGGCGCCGACGGGTTGCCGAACACGTTTGTGCCCGGCCGCAATCTGGTGTTTTTGACGTTCGCCGCGGCGCTGGCCTATCGTCGGGGAATTACCCACATCGTCGGCGGCATGTGCGAGACCGACTATTCCGGCTATCCCGATTGCCGCGACGATACCATCCGCGCGATGCAGTCGGCGCTCTCGCTCGGTATGGCAAGGAAGTTCGAACTGCATACGCCGCTGATGTGGATCGACAAGGCCGCAACATGGAAGCTCGCGCATGACCTCGGCGGCGACGCGCTGGTCGATCTCATCCGCGAGCAGTCCCACACCTGTTATCTCGGCGAACGCGGCGCGCAGCACGATTGGGGCTATGGCTGTGGCGAATGCCCGGCGTGCAGCCTGCGCGCGAAGGGATGGCGGGAGTTTGTGGCGCAGAGGTAGCCAACGAAATGGTGTCATTGCCCGCGAAATGTTTAGTCTGGAGACATGGCTGACACCTGTTCGGACACATCACTGACTGGTTGGTCATTGGTCAAGCCGGGCGACGACAAACGGCACCAGCTAGCCAAAATCCTCCGGCTTTAGCTCGATCGGCTTGCCGTGCGGCGTGCGATCAGCCGCATGATCCCAGGCATTGCGATAGCGATGCAGTGTATCCATCGACGCGACGCCCTTGCGCGCGACGAGGCCCTCCAGTGTGGCGAGCCAGTGCAGATAGTAGGTCTCGCCGGTGTCAGGATCGCCGGCGGCCTGCGCGCGCTTGATTTCGTCGGCGAGTGCTGCAGCCCATTCGGGCCAGGTGAACACGCCACGGTCGTGCAGGCTCAAGGCCATCGCAAAGGCGTGGGCTTCCCAGGGCGCGCGGAAAACCGGGCCGTCATCGTCGCGCGGAATGCTCGGAATGGCCGCCGTCGCGGCGGCAGCAGCCTCACTGCTCATCACGCCGGGTCCAGGTAGGGCTCGAACGCATCGATCGAGACCTTCAGGGTCGGATCACCATCCGCGCCCCAGAGATCACGGCCTGCAAACACGACCGTATAGAGCCATTGCGGATTCTCGCCGAGCTCCATCGCGGCCGTGTCAGGAAACACGTGGCAGCCATGGTTCAGCTCGACCACGCCGACATGGCCGCGCACGTAGCGCGGCAGCCGCGTGTGCGTGGTGGGATGAATGTTCTTGGCGCGAACGCGATCGCCGATGTTGAATTTGGCGGGCGCAGGCGCTGGGCGGGCAAACTTGCCGCGCACCATGATGCGCTCGACATTGGCGAGATCGAACTTGCCGTGCTTGAGCGCCTTGCCGGGCTGCATCGCATGGCCGGCGGCAACCTCCTCGCGGGTAAGGTAGCCCTTCTCGATCAGCATCTCCTCGAGGCCGAGGAACCACTTCTTGTAGTAGGAGCTCGACAGGTACACGTGTGGCGGAAGCGTCTCGCGATAGAAGCGCGAGGTGTCGATGTTGAACGCACCGGCCGCGCCCATCGCGCGCACCATGGCGAGCACGCGCGACTCCCATTCCTCATGAAACATCGGCTCGTTCGGCTCGGCTTCGACCTTGCCGAACCCATCCATGCCGCCCATGTCATGGACGCCGTTCACGACGGCGCTCCCGGCGTTTTGGGAAACCCAGTGCCGATCATGGAGTCGCGCGTGACGAGCTCGGCGAGCTGTTCCTCGCTCCAGCCTTCGGTGCCCGCAGGGCGCATCGGCAGCACCAGGAAGCGCGTCTCGGCGGTGGAATCCCAGACCCGGATCTCAATGTCCTTCGGCAGTATGACGTCGAAGTCGGCGAGCACACCGCGCGGGTCCTTCACCGCACGCGAACGGTAGGGCGAGGCCTTGTACCAGACCGGCGGCAGACCCAGCATTTCCCAGGGGTAGCAGGAGCATAGCGTACACACGACCATGTTGTGACGCTGCGGCGTGTTCTCGACCACGACGAGATGGTCGCCGACGCGGCTGACATGGCCGAGCGTGCCGATCGCCTTGCTGCCGTCCTCCAGCAGCGCCTTCTTGAACGCCGGATCGGTCCAGGCCCTGGCGACGACGCGCGCGCCATTATGCGGGCCGATCTTGGTCTCGTAGGCCTGGATGATGGCGTCGAGCGCGGCCGGTTCGACATAGCCTTTTTCTGTCAGAATCGTCTCGAGCGCGCGCACGCGCAGCTCGGTCTCCGACAATTCCGAATGATCGTCGTCGTGATGATGGTGGTCGTGATCGTCGCTCATGGCCCGAAAGACTAAGCGCATGGCCCTTGCCTGTCGAGCATTCGTTGCGCCACGATCGGTCTCATATTCCTGACGCCGTTTGCGCGCTACGATCAAAGAAAAATCGACCTTGGAGGCGCCCATGAAAGACTTCGTCAAGATCGAGAAAGGTCTTGGGCCCGAGGGACGGATCGCGGTGGTGCGGTTCGACCGCGATGACGGCATCAACGCCCTGTCGCCGGACGCGATGCGCCAGCTCACGGCGGCCGCGCGCAGTTTCGAGGACGACGCGGCGACTTCCGTCGTGGTCTTGACGGGGAATGTGGGTGCCTTCAGCGCCGGTTTCGACCTGAAGGACGCCGAAGGGCGTGCGCGCAAGGAGATGGACCTTGGCACGCTGCGGCGGCATCTCAAGCTCGGACCGCGCCTGACGCATGCCTGGCACGAGATGGAGCAGATCACGATCGCCGCGATCGAAGGCTTCTGCATTGGCGGCGGCGTGGCGCTTGCTGTCGCGCTCGACTTTCGCGTCATGGGGAGCGACGCGCATCTGCGTGTGCCCGAGATCGGGCTCGGCATGAACATGAGCTGGCAGAGCATCCCGCGCATGCTGCATCTGATCGGACCTGCCCGCACCAAGCAGGCGGTGATCCTGGCCGATGAACGCATCACCGCCGACGAAGCCTATGAATGGGGCCTGGTCGAGCAGGTCGTGGACCCCGGCAGGGCCTTCGATGCCGCGATGGAGCTGGCCCGCAAGGTCGCCGCGCAGCCGCCGCTCTCGGTTGCCATGACCAAGCTCACCGTCAACCGGCTTGCGCATGCGCTGGACGATCTCGCCAGCCACATGGACCTCGACCAGTTCGCGCTGGCGAGCCTCAGCGACGACCACAAGGAAGGCGTCGAAGCGTTTTTGGGGCGCCGCAAGCCGCACTTCAAGGGGCGCTAGCTAGGCCATACGCTTGCGGGGACGATCCGGTCGATGGGCCGCGCGGTGCGACGACGATTCAGGGGGAGGGCGCATGACCGCCAGTTCGAAGGCACCTGAGGCGAAAGGCCTTCGCTGCTCGTGCAGAGCGCTGGCGGTTATCTGGCGCGCCGGGTTAATCGCCGGCCGCGGCACCGCTGATCCGCGTCAGGCGGCGAGCTTCGACCGCCGCAGCGTTTCCGAAGGCAGCTCTGAGAAATGGCGCTTATAGTCGAGCGAGAACTGGCTGAAGTGCCAGAAGCCGTACTGCACGGCGACGTCGTAGACTGACGCATCCGTGCCGCGCTTGAGGTCGCGCCGGACGCGGTTGAGCCGCATCGCGCGCCAATAATGCATCGGGCTCGTGCCCAACACCTCCTGGAAGCAATAGCCGAGCTTGCGCGGACTGGCGCCGACCGCCTTGCAGACCTCCAGCAGCGAGAGCGAGCGGTCGCCGCTGCCATGCATCAGCGCGCGGGCGCGGTCCACGGTGTGCTTGCGCGCCAGGGCGCTGCGGCCGGGATCGGCAGGGCGCGCCGTGGGCAGCATATCCATGATCTCGACGAGGAGCGCATCCTCCAGCGCCTGCCGGGCGGCCGGATCGTCAAAACGTTCGGGCGCGGTCGCGATGGTTTCCTGGATCGCGGCAAGATGGGTACGCAGCCGTGCGACCGGCGCCTCCGCCATCTCCATCGCCAGCAGTTGGTGCCAGACCGAACGCGGCAGCTCGATGCCGAGGTTGGCGGCAAGCTCCTCGATCAGAGCCACGCCGGTCACGACACCGCGGAGTTCAAACGCCTTCGGCGTGCACATGTCGACCTCGGCGTCGATGCAGGCGATCACTTGTTTGCCTGCAACGCTGGTGCCATTGCAATTGACCTCGCCATCGCCGCGCCAGGGCAGGCCGATGCCAAAGCTGTCGGCACCAAGTTGGCCGTATTGGCGGACCTGCTGGCTGGTGATCTCGCGGAACACATCGACGCGGGGGAGCGAGAGCTGGGTAAAGCTGCCGGAGAATGCGCCGGCGCTGATCTGGTCGTAATTCAGCCGCCAGCGGCCGAGCGCTGCGCAATGCTCGTCCACATCGGTGCTGCTCGCCTCGAACAGGTTTGCAGCCGAGTCTTGAATCGGAAGAATTGCGCTTAAGTCCATAATAATACGTCTGAATTTACAAGCCGGACAGCGAGCAAGGGCCGCGCCAGCTTGGCACGGCCCCGGGCGCTGTCCAGCAAAATATTGCGGGATCTCGATAACGCTCAGCGCGGCCGCTGTGCAGGCTGGCTCATTGCCATTCCCGGCAGCGAGGCCGGGCCTTGCGGAGGGATCGAGATGCGACCGACCGAGATCATGCGCGGCAGCCCGCCCGCGCCCGAGGTCCAGGTGACCCGCGCCAACTGGCGCAGTTTTCCCGCGATACGCTGGGGCTTCACTCACGTTCGCGAAGTGCTGCCGACCGCCGACATCCGCCGCTCCGCCCGACCGACGCCCATGCCGAGCGCGCCGCGCGAGTTGGCGAAGCTTGGCTTCACCGCGCCCGACGGCAAGGCGACCATGATCGAGGCGACGCTGCGGGAAACCTTTGCCGATGCGCTGCTGGTGATGCATCGAGGCACGCTGATCCACGAATGGTACGGCGACGGCATGAGCGTGATCACGCCGCACCTGATCTGCTCGATCAGCAAGGCGATCGCCGGCACGCTCGGCGGCGTACTTGCCGCGCGCGGCCTGGTCGATCCGGAAGCGAGGGTGGTGCGCTACATCCCGGAGCTCGAGACTTCGGTCTATGGCGGCTGCACGGTGCGCAACCTGCTCGACATGGCCGTCGCCATCCAGTTCGAGGAGGACTACGAGGACCCCGCCGGCGACGTCGCGCGCTACCGGTTCTCTTCAGGGTGGGACGTGCCGCCGCCTGGCGTCGAGCCAGGCCATCAACGGGCCTATCTCGCCACGCTGCGCGGCACCGGCAAGCCACACGGCAAGGTGTTTCACTACGTCTCGACCAACACCGAGGTGCTAGGCTGGGTCTATGAGCGTGCCTGCGGCATGCCTTACCATCGTATCCTCTCCGACTATCTCTGGCAGCCCTTGGGTGCCGAGGAGGACGGCTCGCTCACCCTCGATAGCCACGGCATGGGCCGCCTCGCGGGCGGTATCTCCGTGACCGCGCGCGATCTGCTGCGCTTCGGCGAGATGATGCGCAATCGCGGCGTGGTGGAGGGGCGGCAGGTGGTGCCGGGCTGGTGGATCGACGATATCAGAGAGAACGGCGATCCCAAGGCCTGGGCCGACGGCGACCTCGCCGAGTACTTCCCGGGTGCGCGCTACCGCAGCAAATGGTTCACGATCGACCCCTCGCGCAATGCGCTGACCGGGATCGGCATTCACGGCCAGCACCTCTATGTCGATCTCGATTCGGATACCGTCATCGTCAAGCTCGCGACGCAGCCCAAGGCGATGGACGTCCCGATCGACCAACGCTGGTTCGCGGCCTTCCGCGCCATCACGACACATCTCGCTCCACGCTGATTTCTGGACATCACGATGCTCGATACCGCCAAAGCCAAATCGCAGGCGCAGAGCGCGACGCTGCATCCGCTCGATCCGCTGACGGCGGAGGAGATTACCGCGGCCTGCACGGTGGTGCGTGCAGCAGCCGTCTCGCCGGAAAGCTGCCGCTTCCCGACTGTGCGGCTGGAGGAGCCTACCAAGCAGGAGTTGGCCGCAGGCAGCGTGCCGCGCCGCGCCTTTGCGCTGACGCTCGACGTGATGACGGGCGAAGCGACCGAGCACATCGTCGATCTCGCAAGCAAGGAGATCGTCGGCCGCAAAGTCATTCCGAACCGCGAGGCGCCCTTTGGACAGCCATCGGTCATGCTGGAGGAGTTCTTCAAGTGCGAGGCCGTGGTCAAGGCCGATCCCGGCTGGCGTGCGGCAATGGTTCGGCGCGGCCTCACGGACAAGGACATCGAACTGGTCCAGGTCGACCCGTTTTCTTCAGGCTTCTTCGACTATGAGTACGAGCGCGGTGCGCGCATCGTTCGTGCCGTCAGCTTCTTCCGGGAGTATCTCCAGGACAACGGCTACGCCCATCCGATCGAGGGCGTCGTTGCCGTCGTCGATCTGATCGGCGGCAAGGTCATCGACCTCACCGACGAGGATCCGGTCGTGCCGATCCCGCGCAAGAAACGAAACTACGGTGCGCACGAAGTCACCAATCCGCGCACCGACATCAAGCCGCTGCATATCGAGCAGCCTGAGGGCGCGAGCTTCAGGGTCGATGGCTGGAAGGTCGACTGGCAGAAATGGAGCTTTCGCGCCGGCTTCACGCCGCGCGAGGGACTGGTGCTGCACCAGCTTGCCTACCAGGACGGCGACCGGAAGCGTTCGCTGATCCATCGCGCCAGCGTCACCGAGATGGTGGTGCCTTACGCCGATCCGACCGCGAACCATTTCTGGAAGTCGGCGTTTGATGCCGGCGAATACGGGCTCGGCATGCTCGCCAACGCACTCGAACTCGGCTGCGACTGCCTCGGCAATATCCACTATTTCGACGTGCCGGCCGCCGACAACAAGGGCGAGCCCTTCGTCATGCAGAACGCCATCTGCTTGCATGAAGAAGACTATGGAATTGCCTGGAAACACTACGAATTCCGCAACGGCCTGTTTGAGGTCCGGCGTTCAAGGCGCCTCGTCATCTCGTTCTTCGCGACCGTCGGCAATTACGACTATGGCTTCTACTGGTATCTCTATCAGGACGGAACGATCCAGTTAGAGACAAAACTCACCGGCATCATCCAGACCGCCGCCGTGCAGCCGGGCGAGAAGTACAAATGGGGCGGCATGGTCGACGACAATCTGGGCGGCCCCACGCATCAGCACTTCTTCAACGTGCGCATGCACATGGATCTCGACGGCGGCGGCAACACCGTCAGCGAGCACGAGTTCGTGCCGCGGCCCTGGGGACGCGACAATCCGCACGGCAACGTGTTCGACACGACGACGCGCGTATTGTCACGCGAGCGGGATGCGGCGGCCATTGCCAATGGCGAGACCGGCCGGTTCTGGAAGATCAGCAACCCCAACGAGACCAATTCGGTCGGCAATGCGCCCGCGTACAAGCTCGTCGTCAATCCGAGCCCATTGATGCTGGCGCAGGAGGGCAGCTACGTGCGCAAGCGCGGCGGTTTTGCCACCAGGCATGTCTGGGTCACCGCCTTCGACGCGGCGGAAAAGTACGCCAGCGGCGATTATCCCAACAACCATGCCGGGGGCGACGGCCTGCCGCGCTACGTCGCGCAGAACCGCAGCATCGAGAATACGGATATCGTGTTGTGGCACTCGTTTGGCCACACCCATATCTGCAAGCCCGAGGATTTTCCGATCATGCCGGTCGAATATGCCGGCTTCACGCTGAAGCCGACCGGTTTCTTCGCAGCCAACGCCGCCGGCGACATTCCGCCTGATCGTAACAGCCGCAGCGTGCTGGCCAGCGATCAGACCCGCGCCGGCGCCGGCAGCGGGTCGTGCTGCCACAAAGGCTAGCCGGCCGTCGGCAGGGCGCCCCGCCGGGATGAACCTTCCGGACCAACAACGCCACCAAGACTGAAGATCGCTCCCGGCCTTCAGGACGTCGCAATGAGATTGCTCGCCTTGCTCTGCCTGCTCGCCTTCGCGGCGCGCGTAAACGCGGCGTCTCCCGAGCAGCACTATCTCGACCTGCGCGACCGCTACATTGCAAAGTTCTCGAAGGCCAAGGAAAGCGACGAGACCTCTAGGCAGCACGATGCGGCCCTCAGCGAGTCGACAGGGATACTGCGTGGCTTTGTCGGTCCCGTCACGATCAAGGGGCTCCCGGCCGATGGCAAATCGAACGTCGACACGCTGTTCAAGGAGGACATCGGGTTCGGCCATCTCGACGGGCTCGGCTTTGCCACCGAAGGCGACAAGCAGCAGGCCGTGGTGACCACGATTTCGCTGCTCAAACACTGGCTGCGCGAGCACTGCAAGGACGGCATGCCGCAGGAGATCGATGCGGCGATCCGATCGGATCGCTTCTACTATCAGGCCATCCAGGACGCGGCCTTCGCCAAATATGCAGAATTGCCGATCACAAAGCCGGCGTCTGTCAGTGCCGCAGTGGCCGTGCTCGGCGTCCGCGGCAATGGCGATTTGAAGGGGCCGCCGCACGAGATCGATGTGGTGGCGATCCGGGGCGATAAGGTCTATTTCCTCGCGGCAAGCGGAGCCGTGAAGACGGCCGAGATCGCGGCTTGCGAAAAGATCTGGAAGCAGATGATGGCCAGGAAGGTCCCGCAGGATTCCATGGCCAGGGAAGATCAGGCGATGGATGCCTACACGAAGTGTTTCGCCAGGGAAGCACCAAGCCAGAGCTGGTTCGCTGCGACCGTAAGGAAGGCGCAAAGCCAGTTGGAGCAATTGCCGTTGCGCTAATCGATGCGGTGTTTCCAAAGGTCCTGCGCGGCGTCGTACGCCGACGATCTGGCCCTTCATGATTGGGCAGCTGATCGTCCTGTTCGGGATGGTATTGTTCCCCGGACTGGTGACGATTCCGGCAAAATGGTTCGCGGCTGGTCGTAGCGAAAAACAATTGGAACGGAGCAGGGCAATGGCCGCCAAAATCATGATCCTCAACGGGCCCAATCTCAATTTCCTCGGCATCAGGGAGCCGCATATTTACGGTCGGACGACGCTCAAGGAGATCGAGACGGGCTGCCAGGCGATGGCCGACCAACTCGGGGTCTCGCTCTCGTTCCATCAGTCCAACATGGAGGGCGAACTCGTCAGCCTGATCCAGTCCGCGCACGGCACGGCGGACGCGATCATCATCAACCCGGCCGCCTATTCCTTCACGTCGATCGCGCTGATCGATGCGCTGAAGATCTTCGAGGGCGTGAAGATCGAGCTGCATATCTCGAACATTCACGCCCGCGACGAGTTGCACCGCCACTCGATCACGTCGAGCGCCTGCACGGCCATGATTTGCGGCCTCGGCCCGTATGGCTATCTCGCCGCGATGCTGGCGGCCGTTCAGCGGCTCGGACAATTGCCCGCAACCATCCCGCCGGCTCTGCATGGGCTCGCGGCGGCGGGCAAAGCATGAGCAGGAGGGCGATGCGCGGATCGGGATTTCTCGCCATCTGGAGCGACGTCGCGGCGCAGTACCTGACCGACTATCGGCACCGGCTGATACGCGGGCACATCTATCAAGCGACGTTCGCATTCGATGCCTGTATCGCCGATTTCGGCTGACGGCTTGGTCTCAGTGACGCTGGTCCGCGCGCAAAGTCTCCAGATAGGCCACGATGGCTTCGATCTGAGATTCGGAGAGTCTCGGATTCGGCATGGCCTGATCCGGACCGAGGCGCCGATGGCTTGACGTCAGGAACTGCCGGAGGCCGTCGGCGGAGAACGAGGGTCGGCTGACGATCTCCGGAAAGCCTGGTGGTGGTGGACGGAAGGCAGGCGTGTCCCTCACGGTATCAGCGACGAGGTGGCAGGTCCCGCAAGATGCATTGGCAAGCGCACGGCCCTCGGACACCTGGTCGACGAACAACTGATTGGGGACGGGTAGGGTGAGCGGGATCTGCATGACGATCGAGGCATATCCGCTGCTCCGATGGCACCCGTTGCACTCGTTTGTCAGAGCGCCATACGACGCCATGAACGCGGGAACGTCCTTCGATTGGAGTGCCTTGCGCACGGCCCGAAGCCGTTCCTGAACCCGATCGGCTTGCGACGGGTCTGCCAACAATTTGCGCGCCGCTTCGAGATTCGCCCCGATCTGTTGAACCTCGTAGTCCGCCAGGCGCCAATTGCTCAGCTTGCCCGCAAACCATAATTTCGCGTGCTGAAGCTGGAGTTTGGTCATGAGGTCGGACAGTGCGACAGACACGTCTGCCGGGGCCGCAGCGCTGGAGGCGAACAGCGTGACGAGGATCCAAACCAACAGAACCGTTCGCATGCGCATGATCGAAGTGTTCCGATTTCAGCGGTCAGGATGGCACCGCGGCCTGTTCCGGACTTGATCCTGATCAAGACATCATCTGCCACGGCAAATACTTCTTGCGTCTCTCGGAGAGAAAGACATGCGCGCACACCACATCATGTCCCGACGCGTCGTGACGATCCGGCCCGACGCGCCGATCGCCGATGCAGTCAAGGTGATGCTTGCCCATCACATCAGTGGCCTGCCGGTCGTGGACGAGGCGGGGAAACTGGTCGGCATCCTCTGCGAGAGCGACTTTCTCAGGCGGGCCGAAATCGGGACGGAGCACGTGCGCAACCGATTGCTCACGATGCTGCTCGGTACCAATCGAATCGCAGGTGAGTTCGTGAAGGAACACGGAGGCACGGTCGAGGAAGTCATGACCCGCCAACCGGTCTCGACCACTGAGCAGGCGACGCTTGCGGAGGTCGCGGACTTGATGGAGCGGCGGCATTTCAATCATGTTCCGATCATGCGTGACGAGCGTATCGTCGGCATCATCACCCGATCAGACTTCCTGTCCGCAATTGCCGGTCCGCTGACGAGCGCTTCCGGCTACGCCAGGGATGACAATCAGGTCCGCCGGTCCGTTATTGCCGCACTGGCCGGAATACCGTGGCAACCGGTCTGCCTGAACGTCAGCGTGAAGGATGGCACAGTCACCCTGCGTGGCGTCGTCAAGGCAGGAAACGCGCGTAGGGCAGTCATCGTGACGTGCGAGAACGTTCCAGGCGTTCGGAGGGTCGATGACCGCCTTTGTGTCCAGTCCGAACAACCCGATCCCGAGGAGGATTACGGCGGAGGCGACTTCGTGTCGCTTCAGACGGAGCCGTCCACCCTCGATGACGAACCCCTCTAGTCAAAGCGAAAGCCGCCATCGTTCAGAGCCGCGCTCGCGAATTTACCTACCAGCGCGACGCTTTCTGGACGGCACGGTACGCCTGGCAAAGCTGCCGATCGACGAGGAAAAGAACGCGATCTCGAGCACTCCGTAGAGCGCGAGCACCATCAGCGCCTTGATCGCTTCATTCGTCATTTGGGTATCCTCCACCAAATGGGATCTAGATCGGATGCTTCTCCAGTCGGGTCATTTCGGCAAGCGCATGGCCTGAATGAGGCTGGTACACGGTCCGGGCCGCCGTCACTCGCGCATTGACGTCCGGGTGTGCCATGCGGGCCGTCAACGACATCGCCATCATGGCGATGCTGCCGACAAGCACCAATACGACCACCTTCAGGTGGGTCGTCTTATCTACGATGTAGATCGAGTGATTCACTGCGGGCTCAACGACCCGAATGCGTGCTGGCGATCTGCTTCTAACGCATCAGTCGGGCAACTGAAATTCGGGCCCGTCACCTAGGGAAATATCCGTAGCGCCGCACGCAACAAGGCGCGGGGGCTCGCGCCCGACGTTCACGGGAAGGTTCCGAAACGGCCGTGCCGAACCTTGAGAATCCTCAAATCGCGCCAAACCGCTGTGGTTAGGCTCTCCGAGCAGCGTCACTCGGATCGTCGGAGGCGTCTCTCATGTCGCGTAGCTCCTTCTACCATTCTCTCAAATGGACAGGCGTGTCGGCGCTGAGTCTGGCGCTCGTCCTCGGATCCGGGGTCTGCCGAGGCAATGAATTCTACAGGGAACACACAGAAGCGTTTTCGACCACGAACCTTGCGCCTCTCGTGAAACGCATCTCGCCGGCCGTGGTGGGAATCCGGGCCTGGGGTATGCGATCGGAGTCGAGGATCTATGATCCGGAAGCCGGATTCCCGGATCCTCCCGGGCTGCGCGAACGGCAGGGAGCGGGTGTCGTCGTGGATGCCCTGGCAGGTTTCATCGTGACCGCAAATCAGCTGGTCGCCGGTGCGACCGTCGTAAAGGCTCAGCTCCAGGATGGGCGAGCGTTGGACGCCCTCGTGCTCGTGCGGTCCGATCGAGATGATGTTGCGCTGCTCCGGGTGGAGCCCGACCATCTTCGCGCGATGACGCTCGATTATGCCGGTGCGCTCGACGTGGGAGACCCGGTGCTGGCGATCGGCAATCCCGGTGATTGGGGACAGAGCGTGACACTTGGAATTGTGTCGGCCTTGCATCGTTCGTGCCCGGGCATTGCCAATACCGATCTGATCCAATCGGACGTTCGCGTCAGCCAAGGGAATGCGGGCGGCGCGCTGGTCAACATGCAGGGGAAGCTGATCGGGGTGGTCCTCGCACGACGGAGCGGGTTTGCGTTCGCAGTGCCGGTCGACGCGGTCAGGAAGCTCTTTGTGGCCGCGCAGTAATGGACCATTGCGCGTCATCCGAGGCGAGACTGCGAATGTAGTCCCGCCTCGGCAATGTCGCTCAGGCGGCCTTCACGTTGATCGTCTTGGCCGACTTCTGCGCGTCCTCGGTCTTCGGAAGCGTAACCTTGAGGACGCCGTTCTTGAAGGTCGCTTCGATCTTATCGGCGTTAACGCCGTCGGGCAGGGTGAAGTACCGTTCGAAAGTGCCATAGCGGCGTTCGGAAACGTAATAGTCCTTCTTCTTCTCCTCGGTCTCTTCCCGTTTCTCGGCCTTGATGGTCAGGCCGCCATTGGCCAGCTTGATGTCGATGTTCTTTTCATCCAGGCCCGGAAGCTCCGCCGTGATTTCATACGCGTTGGCGCTTTCGACGACATCGACCGCCGGCGCCGAGATCGACTTGGCAAGTTCGCGTTCGAGCCATGCAGGAGACCGGAAAGGCCGGTTCCAGAAGCCGTTGCCGAACTCGTCGAAGATCTGGTCGATCTCGCTCCTCAATGCCTGAAACGGTCGCCAGGTCTGTCCAGTGACTGTCGGCGACGTTGCAGATTTCGTCACGGGTAATTTGGTCTCGTTTGCCATGATCATTTCTCCTGAGAGGCTTGACCATCTTGGTCGCCGACAAGCGTACTCACGGTCGGCGATGCGAAAATTGATCTTGCTCAATCTGGAGCGGCACTCGCAACCGTTCCTGCGTTGACTTAGCGCAATCTGCTCAGACTGCTGTCGCGGTAAACGCCCAACAGACCCCGGTACCATTGCGGCCGACGTCGATGGGAGGAGCAGGTGGAGTCCGAACAGATTTCCCGCAAGCAGACGATAGCGATGGCCCTGATCTTCGCGGGCGGCATGCTGCTCGTGGTGCTGCAGTTCATGTTCACTGCCTACAACTCGATCGAGACCATTCCCTACAGCCAGTTTGAGCAACTGCTCGCCCAGGACAAGCTCGTCGAAGTGACCGTCGGTCCGGATACGATACAGGGAAAACTGAAGGAACCGCTCTCGAGCGGAAAATCAGCCTTCGTGACCGCACGGGTTGATCTGGCGCTGGCCGAAAAGCTTGCGGCAAAGGGCGTGAGCGTGACCGGCGTTCCCGCAAACAGCGGGCTGCAAAACCTGCTATCCTGGATTTTCCCGGTCATCGTCTTCTTCGTCATCTGGTTCTGGCTTGGGCGGAGCATGGCCGGGCGCCAGGGTTTCGGCGGACTGATGTCGATCGGGAAATCGCACGCCAAGGTCTATATCGAAAAGGACATCAAGGTCACCTTCGCCGATGTTGCCGGCGTCGACGAGGCGAAGTTCGAGCTTCAGGAGGTGGTGTCGTTTCTGAAGGATCCCAAGAGTTACGGCCGCCTCGGGGCCCATGTGCCGAAGGGAATTTTGCTGGTCGGGCCGCCGGGGACTGGAAAGACGTTGCTTGCGCGCGCGGTTGCGGGCGAGGCCGGTGTCCCATTCTTCTCGATCTCGGGCTCTGAATTCGTCGAGATGTTCGTCGGGGTCGGCGCGGCGCGCGTTCGGGATCTGTTCGAGCAAGCCCGCAAGGCCGCCCCGTGCATCATTTTCGTGGACGAGCTCGACGCGCTGGGACGCAGCCGCGGGCCGCTGTCGGTTGGCGGTTACGACGAGAAAGAGCAGACGCTCAACCAACTCCTGTCGGAACTCGATGGATTCGACCCAAGCGCAGGCGTGATCCTGCTCGCAGCCACCAATCGCCCCGAAATCCTCGATCCTGCACTGTTGCGGGCCGGGAGATTCGATCGGCAGGTCCTTGTGGACCGGCCGGACAGGACTGGACGCGTTGCCATTCTCAAGGTGCACGTCCGCAAGATTCAACTGGGCAAGGATGTCGACCTCGACAAGGTCGCAGGTCTCACGACCGGATTCACCGGAGCTGATCTCGCCAACCTCATCAACGAGGCCGCCATCGCTGCGACCAGGCGAAGCGGCGAAGCGGTGTCGTTCGCCGATTTTGTCACGGCGATCGAACGGATCGTGGCCGGGATCGAAAAGAAGAGCAGGGTGCTCGGCAAGGACGAACGGCGAAGGGTTGCATATCACGAAATGGGACATGCCCTCGTCGCGGCCAGCCTGCCCGGCGTCGATCCCGTGCAGAAGGTGTCGATCATTCCACGTGGAATCGGAGCGCTGGGGTACACCATCCAGCGACCGACCGAAGACAGGTTCCTGCTCACGGCCGGGGAGTTGAAAAACCGCATCGCCGTGCTGATGGGAGGACGCGCGTCGGAGCGCCTGATTTTCGACGGGGCCATTTCGACCGGCGCCGCAGATGATCTTCAGCGAGCGACCGAAGTCGCCATCGAGATGGTGACCAAATACGGCATGGACGAGACGGTCGGCCAACGCACCTACGCGCCCAAACCGCAAACCTTTGTTGCGGCCCCCCAGGATATGGTCGTTGCGGCCGCGGAAGCCACCGGCCGAGAGATCGATCTTGCCGTGCGGAACCTGGTCGAGGAGGGCGAGCGTTGCGCCCACGATATCCTGCAACGGCGGCGTGCCGATCTCGAAGCCGGTGTAGAGCTATTGATCGCAAACGAAACGGTGACGTCGGAACAGTTTGCCCCGTTGGTCGGCAAGAGTGCCCAGCGAAGCGAATCGGTTGCCGCCTGATCGCCGTATGGATCGCCCGAGGCGACATGGCGTCCGTCCTTCTTGCTTCGAAGGAACCCTCCAAGCAACTTCCTGCCAGCTGGACCGGCCAACCGGCTGATGGCTTGCTCCGTCACGTCGCTGAAGAACGGGGGCTCCGCAAGGCGGATGGTCCCGACGACGTTCGACAACAGCCCTACCTTTATCTGAAATTCGCATAAGGTATATTATGGAATTTATTTATATCTAATTGGATCAGATAGTTGCACCCGTTTCCTTCTATCGCAGCTTCACTGGCTCGACATTCTCGCCGCCTTGGCCCGAACATCGATCCACACGTCGCAAGCATCGATGATCTTGTCTGAAAGCCGATATTGCCGCGACCTGATCCGGCTGCAATAAGCGAGCCTCACGAGATCGCAGATGACTGCTGACCAGACGTCCGTATAGGTTTGCGTCTCAGAACAAGAACAAACTTCCGAGGAAGCAGACCCATGAGTTTTTCCCGCCGCACGCTTCTTAAGGCCTCCGCCGCGACCGCCGTCTTTGGCGGTGTCAGCGCGCCCTATGTGGCCCGTGCCCAGGCCGCCGAGTTCTCGTACAAATACGCCAACAACCTGCCTGACTCGCACCCGATGAACGCCCGCGCCAAGGAGATGGCTGCGGCGATCAAGAGCGAGACCAACGGCAAGTTCGACCTCCAGATCTTTCCGAACAACCAGCTCGGTTCCGACACCGACATGCTGAGCCAGATCCGTTCCGGCGGCGTCGAGTTCTTCACGCTGTCCGGCCTGATCCTGTCGACCCTGGTGCCGGCGGCCTCGATCAACGGCATCGGCTTTGCGTTTCCGGACTATCCAACGGTCTGGAAGGCCATGGACGGCGACCTCGGTGCCTACGTCCGCGGCGAGATCAAGAAGGCCGGCCTCGAGGTCATGGACAAGATCTGGGACAACGGCTTCCGCCAGACCACCTCATCGACCAAGCCGATCACCGGCCCGGATGATTTCAAGGGCTTCAAGATCCGCGTGCCGGTGTCACCCCTGTGGACCTCGATGTTCAAGGCGTTCGACGCGGCGCCCGCGTCGATCAATTTCGCCGAGGTCTATTCCGCGCTCCAGACCAAGATCGTCGAAGGCCAGGAGAACCCGCTGGCGATCATCTCGACGGCAAAGCTCTATGAGGTGCAGAAATACTGCTCGCTCACCAACCACATGTGGGACGGCTTCTGGTTCCTGGCCAACCGGAGAGCCTGGGAAAAGCTCCCACAGGACGTACGCGCCATCGTCGCCAAGAATATCAATGCCGCCGCGGTCAAGGAACGTGAAGATACCGCCAAGCTGAACGCCAGCCTCCAGCAGGAGCTCGCCGGCAAGGGCCTGACCTTCAACCAGCCCACGGTCGCGCCCTTCCGCGACAAGCTGCGGGCTGCCGGCTTCTATGCCGAATGGAAGGGTAAATATGGCGAGCAGGCCTGGGAGCTCCTGGAAAAGTCCGTCGGCAAGCTGTCGTAACGCGCTGGGGCCGTCATGGCTCATGTCGAGGTTCAGGTGACCGAAATGGTGGGCGAGGTGGCTGTTCAGTCCCCTCGCCGACCTTCATGGCTGGCCTCGCTGGAGCGCGTTCTCGGCCTCGCCGTTGAGATTCCCGCAGCGATTCTGGTCGTCGCCGAGATCGCGATCCTGTTTGCCGGTGTGGTCGCGCGCTACGGCTTGCATCGGCCGCTGATCTGGTCAGACGAGCTTGCCTCGATCCTGTTCCTGTGGCTGGCCATGCTGGGCGCGGCGGTGGCGTTCCACCGCTCCGAGCACATGCGCATGACCGCGATCGTCGCCAGCGCAGGACCTGCAGCGCGAGCGTGGCTCGATCTGGTGGCGGTCTCAGCCGCGCTGGCGTTTCTGGCGATGATCGTCTGGCCGGCCTACGACTATGCCTACGAAGAGAGCTTCATCACCACGCCGGCGCTCCAGATCTCGAACATGTGGCGTGCCGTCGCGTTACCGGTCGGCATCTGCCTGATGGCGGCCTTTGCCTTGTTGCGTCTCGTACGCGAGGCCGATTACCGGACGGTGCTGACGGCCGCGCTGACGGTCGCTGTCGTCGTCGGGCTGTTCTGGCTGGCACAGCCTTACCTGCGGCCGCTCGGCAACCTCAACCTCCTCATCTTCTTCGTCGGTGTCGCTGGCTTTTGCGTATTCGCCGGCGTCCCGATTGCGTTCGGCTTTGGCCTTGCGATTCTCGGCTATCTGGCGCTGACCACGCACACGCCGGTCATGGTACTGGTCGGACGGATGGACGAAGGCATGAGCCATCTCATCCTGCTGTCCGTGCCGCTCTTCGTGTTCCTGGGCTTGCTGATCGAGATGACCGGCATGGCGCGGGCCATGGTGGCGTTCCTGGCGAGCTTGCTCGGCCATGTCCGCGGCGGTCTGCATTACGTGCTGGTCGGCGCCATGTACCTGGTCTCCGGCATCTCCGGTGCCAAGGCCGCCGACATGGCTGCAGTCGCGCCCGTGCTGTTCCCGGAGATGAAACAGCGGGGTGCCAAGCCCGGCGATCTCGTCGCGCTGCTCGCGGCCACCGGCGCCCAGACTGAAACCATCCCGCCAAGCCTGGTGCTGATCACGATCGGCTCGGTCACCGGCGTCTCGATCGCCGCCCTGTTCACCGGCGGCCTGCTGCCCGGCGTCGTGCTCGCGCTCACGCTCTGCACGCTGGTGTGGTGGCGCTATCGCCGCGAGGACATGAGCCATGTCCGTCGCGCCACAGCGTCCGAGATCGGCAAGACCTTCGTTATCGCCCTGCCCGCGCTCGCGCTGCCCTTCGTGATCCGCTACGCCGTCGTCGAAGGCATTGCGACCGCCACCGAAGTCTCCACCATCGGCATCGTGTATGGCGCCCTCGTCGGCCTGATCATCTACCGCCGCTTCGACTGGCGGCGACTGTTTCCGATGCTGGTTGAGACGGCCGCGCTGTCGGGGGCGATCCTGCTGATCATCGGCACCGCCACCGGCATGGCCTGGGGCCTGACGCAATCAGGCTTCTCACGCTCGCTGGCATCAGCCATGACCGGACTGCCGGGGGGAGCTGCGAGCTTCATCGCCGTGTCGATCCTGGCCTTCACCATCCTCGGCAGCGTGCTGGAGGGCATTCCGGCAATCGTGCTGTTCGGGCCGCTGCTGTTTCCGATCGCCCGCGCCGTCGGCGTTCATGAAGTGCACTACGCCATGATCATCATTCTGGCTATGGGTATCGGGCTATTCGCCCCGCCGTTCGGCGTCGGCTATTATGCCGCCTGTGCCATCGGAAAGGTCGAGCCGGCCGAGGGTATCAGGCCGATCTGGGGCTATCTGCTGGCGTTGCTGGTGGGATTGATCATCGTCGCGGTCTTCCCCTGGATCTCGATCGGATTCCTGTAGAGCGCGCGGCGTCAAGGAGGATGTCGATGAGCGATCGGAACAACCAGTACAATATCGGCCTCGACAAGACCCCTGCCAACTACGTGCCGCTGTCGCCGCTGAGCTTCCTCGCGCGCAGCGCCGCCGTCTATCCTGACCACGTCAGCACGGTCTATGAGGGGCGCAGCTTCACCTGGGCCCAGACGCATGAACGCTGCAAGCGCTTTGCGTCGTATCTGGCGGGTAAGGGCATCGGCGTCGGCGATACCGTCGCGGCGATGCTGCCGAACATTCCGGCGATGAACGAGGCGCATTTTGCCGTGCCGATGACCGGTGCCGTGCTCAACGCGCTCAACATCCGCCTCGACGCGCCGTCCATCGCGTTCCAGCTCGATCATGGCGGCGCCAAGATCATTCTGGTCGATCCCGAATTTTCACTCGTCATCACCGACGCGCTCGCGCAGATGAAGGGACCGAAGCCGTTCATCGTCGACGTTGACGATGTATCCTTCAAGGGGGGCAAGCGCATCGGAGAGATCGATTATGAAGCCGCCGTTGCGCAAGGCGATCCGAGCTTCACGGCGATCCCGCCTGGGGATGAATGGGACGCAATCGCACTGAGCTACACTTCAGGCACCACCGGCAATCCCAAGGGCGTCGTCACGCATCATCGCGGTGCCTATCTGAACGCCGTCAGCAACATTCTCGCCGGCAATCTCGGCCAGCATCCGGTCTATCTCTGGACGCTGCCGATGTTCCACTGCAACGGCTGGTGCTTTCCCTGGACCCTTGCGGCCGCCGCAGGCATCAATGTCTGCCTGCGCAAGGTCGAGCCGACCAAGATATTCGAACTGATCAAGCAGCACGGCGTGACCCACATGTGCGGCGCGCCGATCGTCTACAACACGCTGATCAATGCGCCCGATGCGCCGAAGGGCGGCACCGCCCGCCGCGTCGTCGGCCTGATCGCCGGCGCGGCGCCGCCGGTCGCCGTGCTCGAAGGCGCGGAGAGCATCGGCATCAAGCTGACGCATGTCTACGGCCTGACCGAAGTCTACGGCCCCGCCTCCGTCTGCGCCGAGCAGCCAGGCTGGGATGAGTTGCCCGCCGCCGAGCGCGCGAAGATGAAGCGGCGCCAGGGCGTGCCCTACCCGCTCGAGGAAGGCGTCACCGTCATCAATCCGCAGACCATGCAGGAGGTGCCGCGCGACGGCGAGACCATCGGCGAGGTCATGTTCCGCGGCAACATCGTGATGAAGGGCTACCTCAAGAACGAGAAGGCGACCAAGGAAGCTTTCGAAGGCGGCTGGTTTCACACCGGCGATCTCGGCGTGCTCGACGCGCACGGCTACGTCACCATCAAGGACCGCTCCAAGGACATCATCATTTCCGGCGGCGAGAACATCTCCTCCGTCGAGGTTGAGGACATCCTCTACAAGCACCCTGCCGTGCTTTTTGCGGCCGTCGTCGCCAAGCCCGATCCAAAATGGGGCGAAGTGCCCTGCGCCTTTGTCGAGCTCAAGGACGGCGCGAGCGCAAGCGAAGCCGACATCATCGCGTTCTGCCGAACGCATATGAGCGGCTTCAAGACGCCGAAGGCGGTCGTGTTTGGACCGATCCCGAAGACCTCCACGGGCAAGATCCAGAAATTCCTGCTGCGCAACGAGGTCGGCTCTGCCAAGGCCATCACGGCATGAAGCGCGCTCGGGCCTCAGACCCCCGTAGAAGCACGGGAGATGTGGCTGCGTCGTAACCTTGAAATGATCGTGCATGCCCGACGACATCGGGACACCGCAGGAAAAGATTGGAAAAGATTAGAGGCGCATTTACGTTTCTCTCCCGTCGGATTCGCCGATTCCACCTGATTCGCCGCGCAGGCTGCGCGGCCGGCGACCGGCTCGGTTGGGGCGCTTCATGCGGTTCGTGTCGTGAGCACAGACGTGCGTGTGCGTCTGGCGCTGCTGCTATTGGTGGCCGGATTGCTGCTATCGCGCGCGGCGGACGCGCAGGTCATGCGCGAGTACGGTGCTTTCGCAGGCTCCGAGAATTTTGGCTATCCCGGTCCAAACCCGCCCGGCGGCTTCGGCAATTTTGCCAATGGCAATGGCTTTGGCGGCATGGGCGGCGGCTCGATGTTCGCTACCCCACCCCCGATGCCGGGTTTTGGTGGCGCACCGTACGGCGCCGGCAATATTGGCGGCCCGGGGATGCAGTCGAACCCTGGCTGGAGCGCCGTGCCGCCAGGTCTCGCCGGCGCAGGCAGGCTCGGCATGCGACAGGCCTTTGCCGGCTCCGCGGCTTCCTCGCAGACCGAGACCGCGCAGGCCACGTTCCTCGCGATGACGCAGTTCACCCAGACCCTGCTCGATCCCGCGATCGATGGACGCGGCCTTGGCCGTCCCGAGTTCGACACGGAGCTCTCGAACTATGCCGATCTCGGCAACGACCGCACGCATGGCGGCATCGGGCGCGAGGCCTATGCGGCAATCTACGGCAAGCCGTCACTTGCAGCTCCGCATTGGAGCATATGGGCTGCGGGCTTCGGCGGTTCGCAGGCCACGACCGACGGCAACGGTTCGTCGGCCCGCAGCTACGCCACGGCCGTCGGCGCCGACTACTCGCTCTCGCCGCAGACGCGGATGGGATTTGCGCTCGCCGGCGGCGGCACCGGCTTTGCCAATAGTTTTTCGAGCGGCCGCTCCGACCTGTTCCAGGCCGGCACCTTCGTCAGGCGCTCCATCGGCGCGGCCTATGTCGCGACCGCGCTGGCTTATGGCTGGCAGGCTATCACCAGCGATCGGCAGACGGCCATTGCCGGCGGCGATCAGCTCAGCGCCGCCGTCAACGCCAACGCCTATTCCAGCCGTATCGAGAGCGGCTACCGGATCGCGACGCCATGGCTCGGCGTCACGCCCTACGTGGCCGGCCAGGTGACGATGTTCCGCCTCGCCGCCTACACGGGACAGTCGTCCTACGCCGATCCATCCCAGCCGTCAGCGATCAGTAACAGCTTCACCGACGGGCGGAGCGAGCTCGGCCTGCGCACGAGCATGTCCTTCGTGCTGGCGGGCAGTCTGCTCGATCTGCGTGGGCGCGTGGCCTGGGCGCATGATTTCAGCGCGATGCAGGCAATGCCTGCAGTGTTCCAGGCGATCTCCGGCCAAGGTTCCGGCCAAGGTTTCGTGATCGGGACCACGGCGCTTGCGCCGAACTCGGCGTTGACAGGCGTAGCTCTCGAGCTGCGCGGCATGAACGGCTGGTCGGCCAGCGCAAATTTCGACAGCGAGCTGTCGAGCCTGGTGCGCGCTTACACCGGCAAGGCGATTGTCCGCTACGCCTGGTGATCGATCTGCAAGACACAAGCGAGAAATCCCGCCCGCATGCACGACTGCGAACGGGATTTCTCTTTGTCGTTACATCTTCTTATAGGCGTCGATAATGGCCTGGCCGTCCGCACCGGCCTTCTTGAGCCAGTCGGTGGCAAGCTGCTCGCCGATCTTCTGGAAACCCGCCTTCAGCGCCGGACTGGGCGGCTCAACGGTCATGCCCTTGGCCTTGAGCTGATCGATGTACCAATTGGCCTTCTCTTCCCATGCCTTCCAGCCGCGCGTTTCCGCGGTGGCGGCGGCCTTGAGAATGGCCTCCTGTGTCGGCTTGTCGAGCGCCTCGAACGCGGCTTTGTTGACGAACGTGTAGTCCTTCGGAATCCAGGCCTGCACATCGTAGAAGTACTTCAGTGACTCCCAGGCCTTGGAATCGTAGCCCGTCCCGCCCGACGACATGAATGAATTCACCACGCCCGTGGCCAGCGCTTGCGGCAGCTCCGCGGCCTGAATCGTGACCGACTGGGCACCGACCAAGTCGCCGATACGCGCGGTACCGACGTTATAAGCGCGCCATTTGAGGCCTTTCATGTCTTCGATCGAGGCGAGCGGTTTGTTGACGTAGACGCCCTGCGGCGCCCACGGCACCGCGAACAGAAGCTTGAGACCTTGCGCGTCCAGCTTCTTTTCGATCAGCGGCCTCGACGCCTGATATAGTTTCATCGCTTGGGGAAAGCTCGTCGCAAGGAACGGCACGACATCGATGCCGAACACCGGATCTTCGTTCTCGTGGATCGAAAGGAGCAATTCGCCCATTTGCGCCTGCCCGGTCACCACGGCGCGCTTGATATCCGGCGCCTTGAACAGCGAGGCGTTGGGATGAACCGTGATCAGAAGCTTGCCGGAGGTGGCGGCTTCGACGTCCTTGGCGAACGCCACCAGGTTTTCCGAGTGCGGATTGTCGACCGGATATGCCGCCGGCAAATTCCATTTGGTCTGGGCGAAGGCAGGCGTGGCGGCAAACAGCGCGCCAGCGATCAGTCCTGAGAGCAACAAGCGAGACGTCATCGAACTTCTCCTCACGGTAAAACGCGCCAACCTCAGTCGGGGAACGCGAGCTTGGGCAGATACAATACGATCTGCGGATATTCGGTGATGATGAACACGGCGGCTAGAAGCAGCACAAAGAACGGGAACGCCGCCCGGGCGACAGTCAGGGTATCGCGACCGCTCATGTTCTGAAGCACGAACAGGTTGAAGCCGACAGGCGGGGTGATCTGCGCCATCTCGACATGAATGATGAGGTAGACGCCGAACCACACCAGATCGAGCCCGGCCTGCTTCACCATCGGCAGCACGATGACGGCAGTCAGCACGATCATCGAGATGCCGTCGATCAGGCAGCCGAGGATGATGTACATGATGCTCAGATACAGTGCGAGCATGCCGGGCGTGAGCTGCTGCCCCTGGACCCAGGTGGCGAGTGCCGCCGGGATGCCCGTATAGGCCATTGCGGCGGTGGTGTAGGCGGCTCCCGCAAGGATGAGCATGATCATGCAGGTCAGGCGCGTCGCGCTCATGACGCTCTCGACGAAGTTCTTGCGCGTGAGCGTTCCGCTCCACCACGCCAGCAGCAGCGCGCCCGTGACGCCCCATGCTGCGCATTCGGTCGCGGTTGCAAAGCCAAGCACGAGCGAGAGGAAGACGGCGAGGATCAGCAGCAGGCACGGTACGAGCTTGGCCGACTCCTTGAGCTTCCGCCGGAACGGCATCGGGGGATCGCGCGGCGGGATCTTCGTCGGATTGAGCAGCGACCAGATGATGATGTAGCCGGAGTAGAGCACCATGACGAGTGCCCCTGGCAGGAAGCCGCCAAGGAATACCTGCAAGACGGAGACGTTGGCCGTGACTGCATACACGACCATCGGGATCGACGGTGGGATCAACAGGCCGAGTGTGCCGGAGCCCGCCAGAGAGCCGAGGCTGAGGCCCTTGTCGTAGCCGCGTCCATCGAGCTCAGGTAGCGCGATCTTGCCGATCGTCGCGCAAGTCGCAGCCGATGAGCCCGACACCGCCGCAAAGATTCCGCAGCCGATGACGTTCACATGCGTCAGCCGCCCGGGCAGCCATTGCACCCAGGGAGATAGGCCTCGGAACATCTCTTCCGATAACTTCGTCCGGAACAGGATCTCTCCCATCCAGATGAACAGCGGCAAAGCGGCGAGAGTCCAGGACGAACTCGCACTCCAGGTCGTGGTCGCCAGCACCGAACCGAGCGGCAGGCTCGTGGTCAGAGCCATCGCCACGAAGCCGACGAGTCCCAGCGACACTGCGATCCAGACGCCGCTCCCGAGCAGCAGGATCATTACGCCAAGCAGAATGAACGAGAGTTCGATCATGCCGAGATTGGCCATGGTCACCCTCCCCCGCCCTGCGAGATGCGCTCGATGAACTCGTCCGGCGTCTCGTCCGGCGATGCCTTCTCGTAGCTCGGCCGACGGCCGCGCAGCACGTTGATCATCTCGTCGATCACCGCGATCGACAGTATCGCGAGGCCGCCGGCAAAGCCGAGCTGCGGAATCCACAGCGGGACGGCGACGACGCCCTGGGCCACGTCGTTGAAGCGCCAGGAATCGTAGGCCATCTGCGCCCCCCAGCGGGTGAAATAGAGGATGAAGATCGTCGCGATTCCGAGTGCCACGACCTCTGCGAACTGCCGCATGCGCCCGCGCAGACGCTCCAGCAGAAGGCCGACGCGGATCATCTCGCCACGTTTGAAGGTGTGAGCCAGGCCGAGAAAGGCCATCGCGGCCATGCACCAGGACGCAAAATCGTCGCCGGCCGGAATGTTGATCGCGAATTGCCTGCCGACCGACATGACCATCATGATCGCAAATATCGCGACCAGGAACATGCCGGCAGCATAGCCCGCCCCGAGATAGAGAAGGTCGAGAGCGCGCCGGAGCAGTCCCGGTGCTTCGATGTCGTCATGCTCCGCCAATGCGGCCCCCAATCCTCGCGCACCCCAATATTCGGCGCGTTGCCGGCTTCGTTGATTATGGCCGCCGTCACACGCCTGTCTTTGAGACGTTAGACCAACACGATACGGCCCCTGCAAGCAAGGAAGATGCCGGCGCGTTGGAGAATTTCCCCCAGCCGGGCCTACACGGTCTCCAGCCGCAGCCCGTCGTAGGCCGGCACCACGCCCACGGGCAGCGTCCGCCGGATGACCTCGTAATCGACGTCGGCGGTCATGTTGGTGATGACGGCACGCTTTGGCTTGAAGCGTTCGATCCAGGACAGTGCGTCGTTGATGCTGAAATGGCTGGGATGGCCGGTGTAGCGCAGGCCGTCGACGATCCAGAGATCGAGGTTCTCCAGGGCGCCCCAGCTCTCGCGCGGAATGTCGTTGAGATCGGGCGTGTAGGCGGCATTGCCGATGCGATAGCCGAGGGCGGGAATGTTGCCGTGCTGGACCAGGAAGGCGGTCATGGTCACATCTCCGCCCTTGCCGATGACGATCTGGCTCCCGCCGGCCTCGATCGAATGCCGCGTCAGGATCGGCGGATAATCGCTGCCCTCCGGCGAGATGAAGCAGTACGAGAACCGCGCCATGATGTCTTTCGCGGTCGACTGGTTGAAATAAACGGGAATGCGCTTGCGCATGTGGATCACCACGGAGCGCAGGTCGTCCATACCGTGGGTCTGGTCGGCATGCTCATGCGTCAGGAACACTGCGTCGATGTGGTCGACGTCGGTCGCGATCAACTGCTCGCGCAGGTCGGGCGAGGTGTCGATCACGATGCGCGTGGTGCCGTGGTGCGATGTCCTTTCGACCAGCAGCGAGCAGCGGCGGCGGCGGTTCTTGGGATTCGCAGGGTCGCAGGCACCCCAACCGAGGGCCGGGCGCGGCACGCCGGCGGAAGAGCCGCAGCCCAGGATCGTCAGCGTCAGCGTCATGCGGCTCTGAACCTCAAGCTTTCACCTTGGAGAACAGGCGGAAGAAGTTTTCGCTGGTCTGGCGTGAGATCTCGTCAAACGACACGCCACGCGTCTCGGCCAGCACCTTCGCAACCTCGACCACATAGGCCGGCTCGTTGCGTTTGCCCCGGAACTTGCCCGGCGCAAGGTAGGGCGAGTCTGTTTCAACCAGAATACGGTCGGACGGCAATTCGGCCGCAAGAGCGCGCAACGCATCCGACTTCTTGAAGGTCAGGATGCCCGTGAAGCCGATATAGAGCCCGAGCGACACAGCCTTCAGCGCCAGCTCGCGCCCGCCGGTGTAACAATGCAGCACGGCGCGAAACGATCCTTTCGCCGCCTCCTCTTCCAGGATGCGGGCGCAATCCTCATCCGCCTCGCGGGTATGGATTACCAGCGGCAGGCCGGTGGCGCGGGCAGCCGCGATGTGGGCACGAAAGCCCCTCGCCTGCGCTTCCGGTGAGCCGTCATCGTAGAAATAATCGAGCCCGGCTTCGCCGAGCCCAACGACTTTGGGATGCTGCGTGAGGGCGATCAGTTCGTCCGGCGAAATGCCGTCTTCCTCATCCGCGTTGTGCGGATGAGTGCCGACCGTGCAATAGACGTCGTCGTAGCGCCCGGCGATGGCGAGAAGCTGATCGAGCCTGCGCACCCGCGTCGAGATCGTGACCATGCGCGTGAGGCCGGCCGCACGGGCACGCGACACGATCCCGTCGAGATTTTCCGCAAAGTCGGGAAAATCCAGATGGCAGTGGCTGTCGACCAGCATTTTTCGAGTATCGCTTTCCAAAGAGTCCCGAGGTCGGACGGGACCATCCTTTCACAGGTAGGCGAAGCGTGCGGGGACGTCAACGGGACCGAAAATGGCTCAGTCGGCCGGCTCCGAAGCACATTCACCCAAACGCTGAGACCAGCAGTTGCTGCGGTATCAGAGGTCCAAAACCTCTCGTACCTTGTGCGCGAGCTTCTCGCTCCTGTATGGCTTTTGCAGCAGATGCACACCGGGATCCAGCCGGCCATGA
Organism: Bradyrhizobium sp. CCBAU 53338; assembly: GCF_015291665.1. Taxonomy (NCBI): domain Bacteria; kingdom Pseudomonadati; phylum Pseudomonadota; class Alphaproteobacteria; order Hyphomicrobiales; family Nitrobacteraceae; genus Bradyrhizobium; species Bradyrhizobium sp. CCBAU 53338. Next base: position 4,072,233 of record NZ_CP030048.1, on the reverse strand, counting down.
TGGAGGCTCGAGTTCTCGGTATAGCCCGAGGTGTACAGGACCTTGATGCCGGGGGCCATCTGCCCGACCCGCTCGGCGAGTTGGCTTCCGGTCATGCCGCCAGGCATGACGACATCTGTGAACAACAGATCGGGCGCACCTGAACGCGCCACCTCCTGCAGCGCGGAACGTCCGTCGCTGGCCTCGGTCACACTGTAACCCAAGCGGCGCAATTGCTGGACCGCGAATAGGCGCACATGAGGATCGTCCTCGACAACGAGGATCGATTCAGTGCCCGTCGCGAGAGTTGCAGGAGTCCAGGCTGATGGAACAGCGGTCGTCGCATCGGCTTTGGCACGTGGCAAAAAGATCTTCACGCAGGTGCCGTGTCCGACCTCGCTGTAGATCTGGATGTGGCCGCCGGTCTGCTTGACGAAGCCGTGCACCATGCTCAACCCAAGGCCCGTTCCCTTGCCGACGGGCTTGGTCGTGAAGAACGGCTCGAAGATGCGATCGAGTATTTCGGGCGCAATGCCGCTTCCCGTATCGGACAGGGCCATCATGACGTATTGGCCCGGAATCACCTCCACACTGTGGGCCGCATAATCTTCCGACAGTTCGACATTGCCAGTCTCGATCGTCAGCTTGCCTCCCTGCGGCATCGCATCGCGCGCGTTGAGAACGACGTTGAGAATTGCAGTCTCCATTTGACGGATATCGGTTGTTACTCTCCACAACGATTTCGTCAGCCGAAGATCGACTTCGACATTCTCGCCAATAGTGCGTCGCATCAGCGCATTCATGCGCGTCACGACCTCATTCAGATCAAAAGTGCTCGACTCGAGCGCCTGGCGACGAGCAAAGGCGAGCATCAGATGCGTCAGACCTGCGCCGCGCTCGGCGGCCGCAAAGATAGGTTCGACCAGCTTTCGATGTGCATCGTCATCTTTCATCTCGTCCAGCAAGGTTTCTGCGTTGCCGAGAATGACCGTCAGGAGATTGTTGAAGTCGTGCGCGATGCCGCCCGTCAGTTGCCCAATGGCCTGCATCTTCTGCGCCTGCAACAGCTGCGCTTCCATCCGCTTGCGATCCGTGATGTCCTCGGTCAGGAAGGCAACGCCGCCAATATTGCCAAGGGTGTCAAACCAGGGGCGCACCTCCCAGCGCAGCCATTGCACGCGCCCGTCGCCCCTCGTGAACGAATCTTCATCGGCACGAAGCGTCTCGCCTGCAAGTGCGCGGCGATGAATGTCGCGCCAGCGATCCGGGATCTCAGGAAAGACTTCATAATGTGACAGCCCGCGCAGGTCCCGCCCCGCGAGGCCATAGTCGGCGAGCCACCGGTCGCTGTAAACGAGGTAGCGCAGTTCCTTATCGAGTATCGCAATCGCGGCCGGAGAGTATTTGATGAAGTATCTCAGGCGCCTTTCGCTTTCCCGCAAGGCTTCCGCTGCTTTTTGCTGAAGGGCTTCAAGGGCTCTGCGAGCAGAAATGTCTCTCACCGCGGCGATTGCGGCGGCTCTATCGGCCATTGCAACCGGACTGAGGCTGATCTCCGCTGGAAACTCCGTCGCATCCTTGCGACGGCCCCATAGGAACAGCCCACTTCCCATCATCCGGGTCGTCGGCTTCCTGAAATAGGTTTTGAGCTGATCGAGGTGTGCACCACGAAATCGTTCGGGGATGAGCACCTCAATTGGCTTGTCGGCAAGCTCGCCAGGCGCATATCCGAAGATATCCGTGACACGGTCGCTGGCGAATTCGATCAGGCCCGCGTCGTTGACTATGATAACAGCGTCTGGACTGGCCGCCAGGACTCCTTTGAACCTCGCCTCGCTCGCGCGCAAATCGGTTGTTGTCTGGTCTCGATGTGCGGCCCCCTTCCCCAATCGTAGGTTTCGTAATCGCTGCCGCAGTCCAAGTCTGGGCAAACTACCAAACCTTCCGAGCGTCTTGCCGTCCTCTTTGATGGCCAGTGGATTCAATTCTCACCTATTTGCTTAGGTGCGAAGAGCGGAGTCCATGACACGAATTGCATTGATTCGGATCAATGACTCCGACGAAGTCGCGCAGTCATCGTCAGTCGCGCGATTCGTTACCCATCTGGATACCTGTCTAAGGTGATCAGGTGAGGGATGGTACAGGTCCCGGAATCCAGCGCAGGTCGCCCAAGGCGCGCGTGAATTCCGAGTTGCCGGTCAACGCCTCAGGCCGCCGGCTCGATGTAGCGCGGGAAGGCCGGCGTCGGCGCTGGCAGCGTCGAGCCGGGTGCGATCCGCTTCGCGCCGCCGAGCATTGCGAAGTTGCGCTCGTCCGCGGGAATGCCGAGGCTGTCGAGGAGCAAGCTCGAGGCTGTCGGCATCGCCGGCTGGACCAGGATCGCGATCTGGCGCACGACCTCGGCGGTGACGTAGAGCACCGTTTTCTGCCTGACAGGATCGGTCTTGGCCAGCGCCCACGGCGCCTCGCCCGCGAAATAGCGGTTGGCCTCCGCGACCACGGCCCACACGGCATTGAGCCATTGATGGATCTGCTGCGTCGACATTGCCTCCCGCGACGCGGCGACCATGCCGTCGGCCATCGCCACGATCGCCTTGTCGTTGTCGCTGAACTCGCCGGGCGCCGGCAGAACGCCACCGAGTTGCTTGGCGATCATCGACAGCGAGCGCTGCGCGAGGTTGCCGAGATCGTTGGCGAGATCGGCATTGATGCGCGCGACGATGGCTTCATGATTGTAGTTGCCGTCCTGCCCGAACGGCACCTCGCGCAGGAAGAAATAGCGCATCTGGTCGACGCCGTACTGGTCGGCAAGGTTGAAGGGATCGACGACATTGCCGACCGACTTCGACATCTTCTCGCCCCTGTTGAACAGGAATCCGTGGGCATAGACCCGCTTCTGCACGGGAATGCCGGCTGACATGAGGAATGCAGGCCAGTACACCGCGTGGAAGCGGATGATGTCCTTGCCGATGATGTGGACGTCCGCCGGCCAATAGCGCCAGTTCTTGTCGCTCTCGTCGGGGAAGCCGACGCCGGTGATGTAGTTGGTCAGCGCATCGACCCAGACATACATCACGTGCTCCTCGTCGCCGGGTACCTTCACGCCCCAGTCGAACGTGGTGCGCGAGATCGAGAGATCGCGCAGGCCACCCCTCACGAAGCTCACCACCTCATTCTTGCGGGAGTCGGGTCCGATGAAGTCGGGGCGATCCGTGTAGAGCTTCAGCAGCTTGTCCTGATAGGCCGAGAGACGGAAGAAATAGCTTTTCTCCTCGACCCACTCGACCGGCGTGCCCTGCGGGCCCAACCTCACGCCGTCGTCGTTCAGGCGCGTCTCGTCCTCGGCGTAATACGCCTCGTCGCGCACGGAGTACCAGCCGGAATAGGTGTCGGCATAGATGTCGCCGTTCGCTTCCATGCGACGCCAGATCTCCTGGGTCGAGCGATGGTGCTGCTCCTCCGTGGTGCGGATGAAGCGGTCGAACGACACATTCAGTCGCTCGTCCATCTCCTTGAAGCGGGCGGCGTTGCGAGCTGCGAGCGCGGCGGGTGTCAGGCCCTCGTTCTGCGCGGTCTGGACCATCTTCAGGCCGTGCTCGTCGGTACCGGTCAGGAAGAACACATCCTTGCCGTCGAGCCGCGCAAAACGCGCCAGCACGTCGGTGGCGATCGCCTCATAGGCGTGGCCGATATGAGGACTGCCATTGGGATAGGCGATCGCGGTGGTGATGTAGAAAACATTGTCGCGCGCGGGGGCGGCAACGGACGCTGCCTGCTTCGGCGCAGGCCGGGCTTTGGGTCTTGAGACCTTGGGCTTCACAGCCTTCGGCGGAGCGACACCAGAAGCCGGTGCGGCGATGACGGCCGGTGCTGTCGCGTTCCTGGCCGCCTTCTTCGTGGGAGCCTCGACTGCCTTTTTAGCTGCCTTCTTCACCGTCTTCTTGGCGACGACCTGCTTCTTCGCAGCCTTTTTGCCTGCCTTCTTTGCTGTTTTCGCGGCAGCCTTTTTCACGCCTTTCTTCGCGGCAGCCTTCTTGGTCTTTCTGACCTTCTTGGCAGCTTTGCGCGCAAGCGCCTTCACGGCCTTCTTCGTGGCTTTCTTGGCAGTCGTCTTGGCTGCCTTTTTCGCAACCTTCTTGCCCTTGGCGGTTTTCTTAGCTCGCGTTGCCACGACGAATTCCTTTACCGGCTTCTCGAAATATGAAATCGAATTTGCGTTAGGTTGTTGCTTTGAGCACGTTCATTTCGGAAAACCGCTCCGCACTTTTCCGGATCGTGCTCTAGCGCGTTGCGTCCGCCAGCCAGCCGAACACCGAGAAAACCAAGGGCTTTCGCTCCAGATTATAGGTTTCGGTGTCGCGCGCGGCGCGGACGATCTTTTCCCATACCTCGGCTAGGCGCGCAAGGCGCGGCAGGTTCTGGTTGGCGTTGGCCTCGTCCGCATGCAGGCGGTCCGCGATCCAGCGATCGACGCCGTCGATGAAGGCCGCAAGCGCGACGCGGTCGCTGGTACCGAGCGATTCGCCGAGGGTGTGCAACTCGCGCGGATCGACCTCCGGCAGTCGCGCCAGGAGTGCCGCCGTGCGCTGCTGGAGTTTCAGCGCATCCCCGCCGAGCAGCGTCAGTGCCCGTGCAACGCTGCCCTCGGAGGCTTCTGCGGCCTCGCGCAGGGCGAGATCGGTCGGCGCGAGATCAGCGGCCGCGGCGGCTGCCCCTATCACCTCGTCGGTTGAAAGCGCGCGCAGGCGCAGCTTGCGGCAGCGCGACTGGATGGTGGCAAGCACGCGCGCCGGTGCGTGGCTTACCAAAAGGAATAGCGATCGCTGCGGCGGCTCCTCGAGGATTTTCAGAAGCGCGTTCGCAGCATTTGGGTTGAGCTCGTCGACGGTGTCGACGATGCAGACGCGCCAGCCTTCCGCGGCAGCCGTCGAGCCGAAGAACGAGATGGTTTCGCGCGTTTCGTCGACGGTGATGACGGTGCGCATGACGCCGCGGTCGTTGGCGGTGCGCTCCAGCGTCAGCAGGCCGCCATGCGAACTCGCTGCGACCTGCCGCGCCACGGCATCATCTGGATCGATCGCGAGGTCCCGGGCGTTCTGGACAGCAGGTGCAAGCGGCTGGCCGTGGGCGAGCACGAAGCGCGCCATGCGATAGGCCAGCGTCGCCTTGCCGATCCCTTGCGGCCCGCCGATCAGCCAGGCGTGCGGAATACGCCCGCTGCGATAGGCGGTCAGCAGCGCGGTCTCGGCCTCGCGATGGCCGAACAGAAGGCTCGTCTCGCGCGGATGCGGAATGGCGCTCTCGCGCTCGACCTGACGCGGGCTCATGCCGAGACCACCGAGGCCGGCGTCGGCAGGAGACGATCGCGCAGCGCGGTCCAGACGCGCCCGGCGACCGTGTCGGGGTCGGAATTCGCGTCGATCAGCACGCAGCGCGCGGGCTCGTCCGCGGCGATCTTGCGATAGGCCTCGCGCAGGTCTTGATGGAAGGTAAGCTTCTCGCCCTCGAACCTGTCAGGCGTGCCGCTGCCGCGCCGTACCGCCGCGCGGGCCAGGCCGATTTCGACCGGCAGATCGAGGATGATGGTGAGGTCAGGCTTGAGGTCGCCGATCGTGACCCGCTGCATGGCGTTGATCAACTCCGCAGGCACGCTGCCGAGACTGCCCTGATAGGCCCGCGTCGAGTCGGCGAAGCGATCACACAGCACCCAGACGCCCTGCTTCAGCGCGGGCTCGATCACGGTGCGGACGTGGTCATCTCGCGCCGCCGCGAACAGCAGCGTCTCCGCCTCCGGTCCGAGCAGCTTGCCCATGCCAGACAGCACCAGATGGCGCATGATCTCGGCGCCCGGCGAACCGCCCGGCTCGCGCGTAACCAGGGTGCGGAGCCTGGCCGCGCCGAGACGATCGGCGAGCTTCTTGATCTGGGTCGACTTGCCCGTCCCCTCGCCGCCTTCAAAGGTGATGAAGCGTCCGCGTCCGGACGGCCGCTGTCCCGTGCTCTCACTCATGATCAGAGCTTCTCGGCGCCTGCGCGGAACATGCCGATGACGAGCTCGCTGGCGCCGTCGATCGCGCGCCGCACGGTCGAGCCGGTGCCGATCGACTCGGCCGCATAAACAGGCGTTTCCACCGCGATATTGCCGCCGCGCCAGACCCTGACGACGCCGACCAACTGTCCCGCTTGAATCGGTGCGCGCACCGGGCCGCTATAGACGACGCGCGCGATCAGCTTGTCGCCGCCGCTCTTGTGCACCATCACCTTCACCGGCTCTTTCGCGACAAGCTTCACCGAGCGGCTCTCGCCGCCGAACACCTTGGCATAGCCGACCGGCTGGTCTGCCGCGATCAGCGTGCGGGTCTCGAAATTTCGAAATCCCCATTCCAGCATCTTCTTGGCTTCGGTGGCGCGGTCCTCGACGTCTTCAAGCCCGTTGACGACGACGATCAACCGCGTGCCGTTCTGCACGGCCGAGCCGACCATGCCGTAGCCGCCTTCCTTGGTGTAACCGGTCTTCAGTCCGTCGGCGCCTTCCATCGAATTGAGCAGCGGATTGCGGTTGGGCTGGCGAATCTTGTTCCAGGTGAACTCCTTCTCGCCGAACAGTTTATAGAATTCGGGGAAGTCCAGGATGATGTGCCGCGCGAGCATGCCGAGCTCGCGTACCGTCATCTTGTTGCCGGGGTCGGGCAAGCCGTTGGAATTGGCGAAGGTCGATTTGGTCATGCCGAGCTCGCGGGCGCGCTTGGTCATGAAGTCGGAGGCGAAGATCTTCTCGTTGCCGGCGATGCCTTCGGCCAGCGCGATGCAGGCGTCGTTGCCGCTCTGGATGATCGCGCCATGCAGCAGGTCATCGACCGAGACCTTGCTGTTGATGGCGGCGAACATGGTCGAGGTGCCGGAGGGCGCCCCGCCCTTGCGCCAGGCGTTCTCGCTGATCCGGTATTCGTCGGTCAGCTTGATGTCGCCCTTCTTGATCGCGTTGAACACGACCTCCGCGGTGACGAGCTTCATCATGCTGGAGGGCGCGCGCAGCTCATCCGCATTCTTCTCGAACAGCACGCTGCCGCTGGAGGCCTCCATCAGGATTGCGGTGGGAGCGTCGCCGTCGAAGCCGGCATCCTCGGTCTTCTTGGCGCCCTGGACGCTCTGGTTGGCGGCATACAGCACCCCGCCCCAGCTGAGGCTCACGGCGAGCGCCATCGCGACCAGCCCGCGCGCCAGCGCTCCGGCTGCGACGCCGGCGTGACGGAACGAGATGAGACGAAATGCCATGGCAAAGCCCTGAGAGCGGCGTTCTAACAAATGGGACCGGGGCGAACAACACGCAGACCGGTGCCTGTCCCAGAGATTGCACGATTCTCGCCGCATCCCTATCGTGGCACCTCACGTTTCCTGACCAAACCCCTGAAACAAGGCGGAAAAGCGATGTCCACCACCCGCGTGATCAAGGCCAACGGGATCGACCTCTTCATCCGCGAGGCAGGTCAGGGGCCGCTGGTGCTGCTGTGCCATGGCTGGCCGGAATTGTCCTATTCCTGGCGTCATCAGATCCCGGCGTTGGCGGCTGCCGGGTTTCATGTCGTGGCCCCCGACATGCGCGGCTACGGTCAGAGCGCAGCGCCCGCCGATGTCGCGGCCTATTCGATCTTCGACCTGGTCGGCGACATGGTTGGCCTGGTGCAGGCGCTCGGCGAGACCAAGGCCACGGTGGTCGGCCACGATTGGGGCGCGCCGGTCGCCTGGCATGCGGCGCTATTCCGGCCCGACATCTTCACCGCGGTCGCGGGCCTGAGCGTGCCGCCGCCGTTCCGCGGGCGCGGCAGGCCGCTCGAGCTGCTGCGCCAGGGCGGCATCACCAATTTCTATTGGCAGTATTTCCAGGTGCCTGGTGTTGCTGAAAGCGAGTTCGAGCACGACGTCGCCCGCACCATGCGCATCGTGCTCGGTGGACGCGCACTTGCCGATCCGAACGCTGCGATGTTCGTGCAGGAGGGCAAGGGCTTTCTCGGCCATGCGACGGCTGAGGAGCCGCTGCCGGCGTGGCTGAGCGAGGATGACCTCGCCCATTTCACCGAAAATTTCCGCAAGTCCGGATTCCGTGGCGGGCTGAACTGGTATCGCAACCTCGATCGCAATTGGGAGCTCACCGCGCCCTGGCAGGGCGCGCAGATTCACCAGCCTTCGCTTTTCATCGCCGGCGCGCAGGACGCCGTCATTACCGGCCTGATCGGTGCCAAGCGCGTCAACGAGCTGGAGCGCGTGCTGCCCAATCTCACGCGCAAGATGATCATCGAGGGCGCCGGCCATTGGGTGCAACAGGAGCGGCCCGACGAGGTGAACGCCGCACTGGCGAGATTCCTGCGCGAGGCGGCGTCGCGGTAGTTAGGCGAGGTCCTTCTTCATGGCGATGTGGGCCGCGCCCACAGATCCGGCTTCGGTAAATCCTTGCCTTGCGTAGAACCGGCGCGCGGCGAGATTGCTCGCGAGCACCGAGAGCGTCAGCGCACCGACACCCCGCTGCCGCGCGCTCGTTTCAAGAGCACCGAAAATCTGCTTACCGGTGCCGCGACCGCAATCGCGCGGCAGCAGCGCGATGTCGACGATATGCCAGCGCTCGCTCGCACAAGCGAGCAGCAGCCGACCGATCGCAGTTCCGTCCCGTGTGACGATCATTGAGATCGCCCCTGGAAACTGCATGGCATGGCCAGCCGCCTGACTGCGGAATTGTTGCGCGATCACCTGGCTGACGATCGGCCCAGACAAGCCGCTCGCTGTGATCTGCCCTGTCCGCACCTGCTCGAAGAGATGCCGGATGAACGGCCCGTCGATCGGGCTCGCGGGCCGCAGCCGCAGGGCCGGATCATGCGGGATGATGTCGAGCGACGCACGATCAATCATGACGCCGCTTCATGGCAGATTGCTCACCCGAAGGAAGGAAAGGTTCCCGCATAGGCAATACACCAGACGATCGCCAGCGTGGGCTGCGTGTTGTCGTGCGGCTGGTTCTGCCCGGTCAACGTGACGGCATTGGTCACCAAGGTCAAATTGCCTGGCGGCGGCACGAAGCCCGTGAAGTTCGGATCAATCGCCGCTGTCGTTCCTGCCGCTCCGGGACCCGCGGTGGCGCCTTGTGTGGTCTTGGCGCCGAGTTGCAGGGTATGCGTGTGCCGAGCCATGTTATCGCCGATCAAGGTCACCGTCGGGCTGCCGACAGTCTGGCCGATGTCGTAATTCTGCAAACCCGGACCTTGCCCCTGGTTGATCGCGATCGCGCCGTTCAAGTTCGGCAGGGCGAAATTGGTCGTGCCGTTGCCGCCGTAATAGGTGCCGATCAATGCAAAAAGCGCAGTGAATTGCTGAATCGGCACCAGTTGGCCGCCGCAGGGCAGCCAGGCGCTATTGAAGCCGGTGACAGCAAAAGGAAACGGAAAGGCCTGGATTTCTCCAACAAACTGATCGGACATGATGTCTTTCCTCGAGAATGCGGGTGCGCGCAACCTAGCCGGATGATGGGAAGATGCCCTCGTTGCAGATGCAATAATTGGCAACGACCGTCGGCATCATGTTGTTGTGGCCGACGCTGTTTCCTGCGGTGGCGACGCAGGCGGCCATCGTGTCGTAGGTTCCGACGTTCGCAATCGGTGCATAGAGTTCACCTGCTGACGCCGTCGCAAGATGGACGGTCTGTCCGGGTGTCGGCGTCGTGCCCACTGTGGTGGACGACATCAGTGCGTGACTGTGGATCGGCATTTCGGCTTCGATCAGCGTGTGCGTCTCCTCACCCCCCGGCTGGCCCAATGTATAAGGCGGAAGGCTTGGACCCTGCCCCTGTCCGATCGGCACACGGCCTCGCAGATCGGGAAGGTTGAACGTGGTGACACCGTCGCCGCCATAGGTGGTGCCGATCACAGTGTAAAGCACCTGATACTGAGCAATCGGCAGCGCCTGCCCGTTGCAAGCGAACCAGCCAATCGGCACCCGCGGAAAGCCAAACAACCTGATCTCGCCGACAAACGGATCTGACATCGCGTATGATCCTTTGCTTGTGCGCCCCGTTCGTTTGGTCCGTGAAGGCGCAAATATTTTCGAATTGATGTGAATGGATTTCGTTTGCGACAACGCCTCAGCGCGGTCGATCAGTTTCGCGACGGATAAATCCCCTGAAGCGCAATCAGATAGCTGATGGTGAGATAGGGCTGCATGTTGTTGTGTGCTTGCCCACGCCCCTCGTTCACCAGATTGGTGCCGGGCGCCAATGACGTGTCGCCACTCCCGGCCGTCGCAAAGATCTTCGTCGGATTAGTCGCCGGCAGAGAGTTCGTTGCAAAGACGTTGCTGGTCGGAGGCACGGCCCCGCGTCCTCCGCCCCCGGTCGCAGCAGACACTTGAATGAGATGATTGTGAGCTGGCAGCTGAGATCCGATCAGCGTGACAGTCGGGGAACCGCCGACCGTGCCCACGGGATACTGACCGGCGTTGCCGGTAGAGCCGAGGATCGCGCGACCGCGCAGATCCGGCAGTGCAAAATTCGTCGTTCCGTTGCCGCCATAATAAGTGCCGAGCAGCGAGAACAGCGCTTGATTCTGCTGGATCGACATGAGCTGGCCGCTGCAAGGCGCCCAGTTTTTTGGAATGACCGTGCCCGCAAAAGGCATGATTTGGCCGAGTACTGGCGAGTACGGCATGACCCTCCCCCTGAAATTCATGCGATCCGTCGAGACGAATTCGATCAGGACGTCGACGCTTAAACTATAGAATGAATACTACTAGTACGACGCGTAAAGATTGTTCACTACCCTGTGCTGACAGTCAAGCTACGCGCAACTATACATAAGCGCCTCGGCCGTGCCCCCTCGATTGCCATCAAAGCACGCCCTTGTTGCCGCCCTGCAACGGTTCGCCGAAAAGTGGTGCGGGAGGGCTGGCTAGTGCAGTTTGTTCGGCTCGCACGCTTGCGTTGTGCACTGCGTCTCGGCCAAATGCACGCAAAAATGTAGGCGAATAATTTCACAATCAGGGATTTCAGTGCGGTCGCTTTTCAGGGAGCTGCCGCCAAGGGGGGCCGGTGAGTCACGCGATTGCGGTGGCCGAGCCAGATACAGCAGGGAAATTGGCGATCCGGTCGCGCGATCGCGCAGCTACGCCCTCACGATTCCTGCGCACTCTTTGGCGCGCAACTCAACGCTTCTGCATCGCGGCGCTATTGATGCTCGGCGCAACGGCTGCGGCGAACGCGGCTTGCGATCAAACGACGGATTCCACGACGGGAGTGACCATCAACTTCACCTCAGTCGGCCAGACCTATCATCTGTGCTTAACCGTTGGCACGGCCGCGCCCTCGGCCGATGACTCGGTTGTCTACGGCGTTTATTCCGTCGCGGGTACAGATGCATTTTACAATGCGCCGATCGCCAATACGAGCGGCCATTCGGGCAGCCCAATATTCACAGCAGCTGACTATAGTCCGACCACGTCAAATGCAACTTACACATTTCATCCAACAAACCCGAACCAAAACGGTGTGAGCGCAAACGCCGGCCAGGCCGAGATCGATATTACGCTGAACAGCAAGACGGGTAATGGGCAGGACTCTATCATCCTGTACTACACACCGGGCTGTAGCGATTTCAACGTGGGCTGCACCGGAAGTTCGATAGCGAACACCCCTTACACGTTCACGATCAATCTACCCAGCCCGCCCACCGTGACCTCGATCTCACCGACCGCTGGTCCAACGGCTGGCGGCACGACGGTAATCATCACCGGTACCAATTTCACCGGCGCCACGGCGGTGAAATTCGGCGCCACCAATGCCGCAAGCTACTCGGTCGATTCCAGTACCCAGATTACGGCGCACACGGCCGCCGCCAGTGCTGGCACGGTCGATGTCACGGTCACCACAGCAAACGGCACGTCTGCGACCTCGTCTGCCGATCAGTTCACCTATACTCCGGTGCCTACGGTCACCTCGGTCGCGCCGACGTCCGGCCCAGCCGCCGGCAGCACCACGGTGACGGTCACTGGCACGGGCTTCGTCGTTGGCGCGACGACGGTGACCTTCGGCGGGACCGCCGGCACTGGCGTCAGCGTCAGTTCCCCAACGTCCCTGACGGTGACCTCGCCAGCGCATGCCGCCGGCACCATCGACATCACCGTGACGACCGCAGGCGGCACCTCGGCGACATCAGGGGCGGACCAGTTCACCTACATCGCTGCACCGACCGTCACATCGATCTCGCCCACCAGCGGCCCGGATACCGGCAGCACAAGCGTGACACTCACCGGTACCAACTTCACGGGTGTCACAGCCGTAACGTTCGGGGCGACGTCGGCCAGCTTCACATTCAACTCGGCGACATCGATCACGGCGACTGCGCCCGCCGGTACCGGCACCGTGGACGTCAGGGTGACGACTCCTGGCGGTACATCCGCAACATCGGCCGCCGACCAGTTCACCTATGTCGGCCCCCCGTCCGTTACATCGATCTCGCCGACGTCGGGATCGCTGGCTGGCGGCACCAGCGTCGTGATCACCGGTCTCAATTTGTCAGGGGCAACCGCCGTGAACTTCGGCGGAACTGCGGCAACGGGCTTTACCGTCAATTCGGCGACCCAGATCACCGCGACCTCACCGGCGGGTACAGGCACCGTCGATGTCAGGGTGACAACGGCGGGTGGAACGTCAGCCACGTCGGCAGCGGACCAGTTCACCTACCTCGCCGCACCGACCGTTACATCGATCTCGCCGACGGCAGGCCCGGGCGCAGGCGGTACGACCGTCACGATCACGGGGACGGGATTCTCGACCGCAACGGCCGTAACCTTTGGCGCGACTTCGGCCACGGGCTTCACGGTCAATTCCGCGACGTCGATCACCGCGACGGCGCCGGCCGGATCTGGCACCGTTGATCTCCGCGTGACCAATCCGGGCGGCACGTCAGCGATATCGGCGGCCGACCAGTTCACCTATGTGGCCTCGCCCACTGTTACGTCGATCTCACCGACAGCGGGACCCGCGGCCGGCGGCACTGTCGTGACGATCACAGGCACCAATTTCACCGGCGCGACCGCCGTGACGTTCGGTGCAACGGCGGCAACGGGCTTCACCGTCAATTCGGCGACCCAGATCACCGCGACATCGCCGGCCGGCACCGGCACTGTCGACATCAGGGTGACGACCACAGGCGGCACATCGCCGACGTCGGCCGCGGACCAGTTCACCTATTTCGCTCTGCCGACCGTGACGTCGATCTCGCCGACGGGCGGCCCGCTCGCTGGCGGCACGTCGGTGACGATCACCGGCACCAATTTCACCGGCGCGACCGCCGTGACGTTCGGGGCAACGGCGGCGACCGGCTTCACCGTCAATTCGGCGACCCAAATCACCGCGACATCGCCGGCCGGCACCGGCACCGTCGACATCAGGGTGACGACGCCGGGCGGAACGTCGGCCACCTCTGCGGCAGACCAATTCACCTACGCCGCGGCGCCGACGGTGACGTCTGTTGCACCGAATGCGGGCCCCACGACGGGCGGGACGTCTGTCACCATTACGGGCACCGCATTGACCGGCGCAACTGCCGTGAAGTTCGGCGCGACCAATGCGACCAGCTTCACGGTCAATTCGGCGACCTCGATCACCGCGACGTCGCCGGCGGGCGCCGGCACGGTCGACATCATCGTGACGACACCCGGCGGAACTTCCGCGACATCCGCGGCGGATCAATTCAGCTACACTCCGGCGCCAACGGTCAGCTCGATCTCGCCGAACACGGGATCCGCGATCGGCGGCATCTCCGTGGCAATCACGGGTACCGGCTTCACGGGTGCGACCGCGGTGAAATTCGGCGCCAACAACGCGACGAGCTTCACAGTGAACTCGGCAACGTCGATCACGGCAACGTCGCCGCCCGGCGCCGGCACGGTTGATGTCACAGTGACGACGGTCGGCGGCACATCGCCCACCTCGCCGGCGGACAGGTTCACCTATCTGTCTGCGACGACCACTACGGAGCTCACATCGTCGAAGAATCCGAGCAGTTACGGCGACTCCGTGACGTTCACGGCCAAAGTGAGAAGCACCGGCGGGACACCAACGGGTACGGTGACGTTCTTCGACGGCGCCACGTCGATCGGCACGTCGACGCTCTCGGGCGGCGACGCCACTTTTGCGACGACGACACTCGCGGTCGGAAGCCACACCATCACGGCGACCTATAACAGCAGCCCCGCCTTCAACACCTCGACCTCGCCGGCCCTGAACCAGACGGTCGACATTCCCGCCGACAGTGCCAAGCTGCGCGCGCTGCAGGTCAACGTCACCAAGATCGTGGCGCAGAGTTCAGGCCAGGCGATCTCCGGCTCGATCGACACCGCAATTTCCGAGGGCTTCAGCGACGGCGGGCAATACATCACGCCAGGCGCGGGCGGAATGCGCATCAATTTTGCTGCCGCGCCCGACGGTGATGAAGACGACAAGCCCAAATCCGGTCAGCAGTCAGGCTCTCAAGGCTTGAACGCCTATTCGAGCGCCGGCGGCTCCGGCCGGAGCGGTGGCCGCGGCCGCGGCTCCTCACGGGTCGACGATGCCTTCGCCGCGATCGACCAGGCAGCCCCCACCAAGGCACCGGCTTCGCGGTTCAAGGAGCAGAAGGACTGGCTGTTCTGGATGGATCTGCGCGGCACCGGCATCGACCGCTGGGGCTCGTCCGGTAATATCGGTACCGGAGCGACCCAGGCCACGCTCTACGGTCAGCAGATCAACTTGCTGTCGGGCCTCACCTATAGAGTGCGGCCCGACCTTCTGGTCGGCGTGGTCGGAGGCTACGAGAATTTCAGCTACACCGAGACCGACATCAACGGAAAGCTCAAGGGCGACGGCTGGACCGTCGGCACCTATCTCGGCTGGAAGATCATCCCAACGCTGCGCTACGACGTGGCCGTGACCTATTCCGGCATCGGCTATGACGGCACCGCCGGCACGGCACAAGGCAACTTCAACGGCAATCGCTGGATGCTCGCGACCGGCTTCACAGGCAGCTACCGCTGGGCCAATTTCAATTTCGAGCCGTCGGCGAAAGTCTATGCGCTGTGGGAGCGGGAGAACGCCTATGTCGATTCGCTCGGCACCCAGCAGGCCGCCCGCACCTTCTCAAGCGGCCGCGCCTCCGCCGGCAATAAGGTCTCCGTTCCCGTGCCGTGGCTCGATAATGTTGTGCTGGCACCCTACGCCGGCGTCTATGCCGACTACTATTTCACCCAGGACGATGCTGCCGCGATCGTCGCCGCCGGCGCCGTGCCACTGGCCTCGACGCCTCTGCTCCAGGGCTGGTCGGCGCGCGTGACTGGTGGTGTTGGTGCAAGGCTTGCGGGCGGCGCCACGGTTGGCTTCGGCGCCGAGCTCGGCGGCATTGGCGGCAACACGCAGATTTGGACATTCACCGGACGCGCGCGCGTCCCGTTCTGATCATCAAGCGGCAGCCCCACGGGACGGGCATCGTGCTGCAGCAGATATCGGGATCAGTACAAGCCGCGGCCGGTGAGGATGCTGCGCGCTTCGGCCGCGCCGTCATCGGCAGGCCCGGGAGCGCTATTGCTGGCGTAGCGGCCGTCCTGGTCGTAGGATACTTGGCGAACATTCTGGAGGGCCCGGCCGCGGCTGCGGCTCGAGGCCGACATCTCCGAGGTCGCGTTGAGCGAGGCAACATCGGCCGAGGTGTTGCCGAGGCTGTAGGGCCGGCCCTCCGGCATCGGCACTTCGCCGCGGATGGCGCCGCGGCCAGACGACGGCAGCTCCGGCACGAACGACCTCGCCGAGGCGACCCGGACCATGGAGGGCGACGGCGCCGGCACGCCGGTGCGCAGGGTGGCCATCAGCTGGCGGTCGTCGGAGCCTTCGAGCGGCGCCCGGCCAACATATTCGACGCGAACCTTGGCGACGCCGTTGCCTTTGAATTCAAGCAGTTCGGCGGCTTTGTTCGAGACGTCGATGAGGCGGTTGCCGTGATAGGGCCCCCGGTCATTGACGCGGACGATCAGCGATTTGCCGTTGGACAGGTTGGTCACGCGCGCATAGGACGGCATCGGCAGGGTCGGATGCGCCGCGGTCAACGAACCCATGTCGAACACTTCGCCATTGGCGGTCAGGCGGCCGTGGAAATCATCGCCGTACCAGGAGGCCATGCCCTCGGCGCGGTAGTTGACGTCCTCCTCCGGCACGTAGGTCCGCCCCGCCACCACATAGGGCTTGCCGACGCGATAGGTGCCGCCGCCCTTGGGCACGGACTCGCCCCAGGCCACGACTCGCGGGCTCGAGGACACGCCGTATTTGGGATCGACCCGGCTGGCGAATTTGCTGGACGAGGCGCAATTGGCAAGCGCGAGGCAGCTGGCGACCACCGCGACGCACCGCGCAGCCCGCACCACCGAATCTGACCGTCGGATCCCCATTCGCCCCAAATACCATTTCGCCGGAGACCGACCCAGCCCGCTTGCTGCGGGGGCGCCGTCCGGACCTCAACGCTCCGAGACGGCCCACCACCGTCTCAGCGGTAACGATAACGCAACCCGAACACGGCGGAAATGGGGAGCCCGCAGCGTTCGCAGCGGGATGGTAAACAGGACGTTCGCAATTCTCCGTTGATCTACGGTGCACCAGGCCCTCAACGCTGCCTCCGATGTGCCAGTCCCACACAAGCTGTTGCGCCAAAAGCTCACTCCACCCCCGATATCGCCGGCTTCACTGGAATTCTTTTGACTGTGCAAGGCTGCACGCGTTTTCTCGCCTGCAGGGGCGGGATTGGAATTTAACGATGATCGAGACGGTTTCGGCACTGATGGGTCTGGTAAGCGCGGGGATTTTCCTGGCCCATGCGTTTGAAGGCTACCGCACGAGGGCCTGAGGGCACTCGCGCGGGCGACATTGCATTACCTCTTCAAGACGGCGCGTTCGGACAATTTTAATCGATCCGATCGAACATCGAAGACGAGAGCAGCAGGTGTCACATGCGCAGACATGACCTCGTATCCGATGGCTTTCTGGCTTTGACCGCAGGCGGCCTGGTCCTGCTTTGCTCGAGCCTCGTCGCCCTGGCCTTCGGCTAATCCACAGTTCACACCTTTCTGCTTTCACGACACGGCGCTCCTACGGCGCAGCAGGCCGGATTCTCCCGCTCCCGTTTAGTTGATTGAATTTCCGCGTTCGGCGCCTCGACACATTTCAAGAGGCCCCACCAACGAAGGTGACGCACATGCTTGCCGAGAAATTCTTCCTGGTTCTGGAATCGCTGATCCGCGGCGGCCGCAACTACCCCGACGGAAGCCCCCGGGTCATCAGCACCTCCCCGCACGTTCCTGTGGCTCTGCCGAGCCGGAAATAGAAGCGGCGTGCAGGTCGCTCAGCGCAAGCCGAACGGCGATCTGCGATAGAGACTGTCGCGCGCTTCGGTCTGGCAGACGAAGCTGCCGTCGAACCCCTGCCCATAGAGCTTCTGCCCCTTGCGGTAGTAGACGCCCTTTTTGAAATCCAGCCACACCACCTTGTCGCCGGGGCAATGGCGCTGGGCCTGCGCCTCGTAGCGGAACGGCGTCAGCGGTGTCGCAGAAGTCTCCGCGGCCCAGCCGGCGCCGAGGACGATCCCCGCGCCCGCAAGCGCAAGCCCGCCAAACCCTCTCCAAGAGCCGTTCCGCAGCACTGAGCCCCACTCCGCTTCCCCGCCGCTCGAACGGCTTGCGTTCGGCACGATAGCATGAGAGGCGGCGAACTGGCGCTGCCGTCTTCCACCTGCCAACTCGACGGGGTACATCAGGACGAGGTCATCCAGATGTGTGGACGTTGAATGTCGGTAGAGCCAGAAACCACCACCGGACCCCGCCCGCCCTCGCCGCGGCTCGGCCTGCTGCCGATGATCATCTTCGGTTCACGCTGGCTCCAGCTGCCGCTTTATCTCGGGCTGATCGTGGCGCAGTGCGTCTACATCGTGCTGTTCCTGAAAGAACTCTGGCACCTCTCCTGGCACGCGCTCGATCTCACCGAGCAGGAGATCATGATGAGCGTGCTGGCGCTGATCGACGTCGTCATGATCTCAAACCTGCTGGTGATGGTGATCGTCGGTGGCTACGAGACCTTCGTCTCGCGGCTCGATCTCCAGGGCCATCCCGACGAGCCGGAATGGCTCGGCCACGTCAACGCCAGCGTGCTCAAGATCAAGCTCGCGATGGCGATCATCGGCATCTCCTCGATCGCCCTGCTGCGCACCTTCATCGAGGCCGGCAATCTCGGCTCGAGCCGCGCCAGCTTCACCGAGAACGGCGTTATGTGGCAGGTGCTGATCCACCTCACCTTCGTGGTCTCGGCGATCGGCATCGCCTTCGTCGACAAGTTCAGCGACGCGACCGCGCGCAAGCCCGCCGAGTGAGGCGCAGGCTCCCGCCTAGCTGGCCTGACGCGACGCGGCCTCGAGCTGCGCCAGCGCCTGATGCAGGCACTCCTGAACCTTTTGGGCGACCTGCTCGCGCGAAATCCCTTTTGCGGCGAGATCGTCCGACACCTTGTTCAGGGTCTGAACGATCGTCTGGTTGCCGAGATTATCCGTGACCAGCGCCGTCGCGTAAGCCGACGCGGCATCGCCGCTGAGCCCGAGCTCACCGGCGGCCCAGAGCCCGAGCAGCTTGTTCGACCGGGCCGCGGCCTTGAACATGAGCTCCTCGTCGTGGGCGAATTTGGCCTCGAAGCCCTGCTCGCGCTTGTCGAACGTGGTCATGGTCAGCTCCATTTGCGCTATCGCTGGTGGGATCTGGATCGGGAGCGAAAGTCTCCGTGGGTTCTCGTCAATTGTGGATCATTTGAATCTTCCGACCGAAGGCCGGCGCCGTCAAGTCGCCGCTCGGTCGAGGATGGCGAGAGCGTCAGGCCCGGACCAGCCCGGCCGGCCAAACGGCATGTTTACGACTTGTTAAACAGACTCACGGCCGCATGGGTCCCTGGGGAAACCGAGAGCCGATGCATGAACAGAGAGCTTCGGGAATTTCGACGGCTTGAGCGCGTGTGCCTCGAGCAGGCGGCGCTGTCGACCATGGATCTCGCCCGGTCGGGCCTGCTGAAGGTTGCCGACGACTGCCGCCTCGCGGCCGAAGCCATCGAGGCCCAGCCGGTGCCCCGCGGTGCGATCGCCGCCGCCGTCCAGGCCTTCAGGCTGGCGCTGACGTCAGGGCGCACGCCCAGCCGGCACTGATACGCTGTTCGGTGAAAGCGACCGGGGAAACCCGACGGACAAGCCCTCTCAGGCTTTGGCTGCGGCCGCCTCGCGCGCGAGCCGCTCGGCCTTGAGCCGCTCGCGATTGGCATGAAACGCCCGCTGCGCTTCCTCATGGTCGCGCATGGCCTTCTCGGCCTCGATCCGGCGTGCGGCATCGCGCGCCTGGCGCTGTTCGGGGGTCAGGGGCTTGCGTCGGAAGGAAAGGTCATCGGTCATGCCGGGATAACGCGGTGGCGGGGAGAAGGTTCCATCTCGCGGCCTGACCGCGCGCATCGGATGAACGGAAATCTACACCGTTTCAATCGCTTAGCGGATAAGTACCCGACGGCATCGAAGGCTCCAAAGACTCAGCCCCCGCCAAACCATCAAAACAACCCCATGCACCGTAGCCCACGCATGTCGAATCAACGTTTTACGCAGCGGACCTCCGCGACGTTGCAAAAGCCAATTGACGCGCCGGGCAAAACACTGGCATAATGCGATTATTCCGAAATCGATCGACCTCCCCATGGGCCCCGCTGGAACCAAGGCCCGGACTTGCCATTGGCTTCGGCCCTCGAGGCTTTCATTGAGGGCGTCATTTCCTGGAGAACCAAGATGCGCACCACAGTCCTCGCCCTGCTGATCCTTCTGGGATCTCTCCCTGCTGCGCACGCAGACCGCGACTATCCCTGGTGCGTCGTCGGCGACGATCTCGTCTGGCCGGGCGAGTGCATGTACGAGACCCGGGAGCAATGCATGTGGTCGGCGTCAGGCCGCTGGAACACGACTTGCGACATCAATCCGCGCGTGAGGTTCAAGCAACAGCAGCAGCCCCAACCCGCACCGAAGAAGTTGCAGCCACGTCGCTGACAGGCGCGGCGGCGATTCCGGGCGAAATCAACCAGGAAACCGAGCGAGATCACCGATACATCCCTGTCGACCATTTCAGGGACTGGTGGCCGCAAACACACGGTTCGGTGAAGGAAACGCATTCTCTCTCCTCTCGAAGCACTGCGGAAACCGAGCGGCACTAGCTTCGCGTCGAGTTGGAGGGAGACTGAAGATGATCGCTCTCAAGGTGTTTGCAGTTGCTCTCGGCGCCGGATTTGCCATCTGGATGTATTCCGGCGACCTCGGCACCGACGTGGTGCTCGCCATCATTGCTTGCCTTGCATGATGAAAAAGGCCCGCCGCGTCACCAGCGGGCCTCGCCACCTCCAGACGATCCGGCTCGGCGGTAACGCCGGCGATCTCGCCAGTGACAGGCTTGTCGTTGCGAACGTGTCATCCGCCAGTTGGTGAAGGCGAAGGGTGTGCAGGACTCACCTTGTCGCCGGACGACGCCCGGCTCCTGAAACTGCTATTTTTTCCCGGATTTCGATCCGTGATTTTGAGGAGGTGGTGATGGCAAAGCCATCTTCTCTTCCTCGGCAAGCTTGGGGCCGCGCTGCCCCCAAGCGCAACCTCGCCTCCCAACTGAACGGCCACCACTATCGCCAGAACCGGCAGCGCCCACCTAAGGCGCTGGACTTCCGGACGCCGCCACCGACCCCTGTCTACGGTCGGTGTCAGTCACCTGCCCGACCGGTTCACCTGAAATGGAACTCGGGATTGCCACTTTTTCCCGGTTGGTGTAGCTTACGTCAGCGCTTCGGCGCTACGCATAGTAATATCTCTGCCGCCCGCCCCCTGCCGTCCCGCAAAGACGATCACGCAGGGGGCGGGTTTCATTTGGCGGGCAGAGTTGTAGTGACTTTCGTGCGCCCTGTGAGAAGCGCATCGCACGCCGGGCATTAAATTTGACGATAACCGGCCGGCCCGAATTGACCGCAGCGCACAAAATTGCGAATTTACCGCTACCGGGATTTTGCCAATCCTTCCCGGGGCTGGAGCAGCGCCGTCCGCGATCATTTCAAGCGGGCGGCGTTGTTGGTTTTGGGGATGCCCCAGACAAAAAGACGGCCTCGGCGCGCGAGCACATCGGGGCCGGACGGCCGCAGGAGGTGGAATGGCGCAGCCATCCCCCTAGGAACGACCGGCCCGGCGGGTAGGTTTCGGACCCCCCGAACTAAACTGTTTATGGCGCAGACTTAAAATTTAAGCGGACCGAGGGAACCTTTTATGAACCTGGGCCCACAAGGCGCGGGCAAGGGACCTTGCTGCGTTAAACAGGCGATTTCCGAGTTTTCCCGTCGGGTAGACACCATTCGCGCTTCGCTGCTTGCGCATGCAATGCCGCCCCGCTCTCCGACCTCGTTCGCCGATCCGACAGGACACGGTCCGGTATCGCAAACCGATGTGTGGCGCGTGTCACAGATTGTGCTCGCCGTGTCGCGATATCCATTCACCGCTTCGCAGGCCCCAGGCCATGTCGACGCAGGACTTCCATCAAACCTGACAGAGAGGAATCAATCCATGTTGCGCAAGTTCTCTTTTATTGCTGTTGCCACAGTTGCATTGGGTGCGGCTGCTCTGGCCCCGACCTCCGCCTCCGCATTCGAGTTTGGCGGCTGGCATCACGGGGGCGACCATCGGGGTGGTGTAACCATCGTCCTCGGCGGATCCGGTCACTATGGCTACGACGACTGCGACCGCGACTACGATTATTACCGGCACCATCCGCGCCGCTGGAGGCCGTTCTGAACGGCTGCTGACCCCAGTCGTCGTGAACGGTCTCAGAGGCGCGCGAATTGTATCAATCCGCGCGCCTCTTTCATGCCTTCGCGAGGCGTCGTCCGCGCGTACAGTTTCCGCGACGCAGGTTTGACAAGGCCCCTCGCCCACGAAGCCATTTCCCTAGCGCCGTAAAGCCACTGAAATAAGGGGGCCCGGCATTCGATTGTTTGACCAACGGGGATTGTCATGTGGCCATTCATTGACAGAATTTGCCGGGAGTTTTGCTTGGCTCAGCTCACCTCCAGGAAATGAGGAAGCTCGAGTTAGCCGATTGACACCGCGAGCAAGCGCCATCCTAAATTTTTGGCATAGGCGAAGTTCTAACCAGACCAACGTTCCAGCGTCGGCGACCGCCCGTAGATGTGGCCGAGTGCGTTCTCAGACTCGCGGCACAGGGGAAGCGTCGCCCCGAAACCAATAGGCGACATTTGCGAAACGAGTTTTTCTGGTCGGACATTATCCCGAGGCATCCATAGATCAGCTCGCGCTGCACGGTCGCCACCGGGAGCACCAATCGGCTGGCCAAGGCCCGGCGGTTCCAAGCCGGAACAGGCCGCGGTTGATAATTGTTGTTGCGGGAATTTTGGGCAATTGGATAGATTGACACCGCCATGAAACGGGGTTGCCTCAAATTGAGGAGCTATCGTTGAATCGGGAATTAAAGGAATTCCGCAGGCTCGAACGCGCCTGCAGAGAGCACGCGTCCATCGCTTCCTTCGATCTTGAGCGAGAGGGTCTTCTCAAGGTGGCCGAGTACTATCGGAAAGCGATCGAAGGCCTGCAACGCGGCCCCACAGCGGACACCCACTCGTAAACTTCGCAAGGAAGGCCCGCTCAACGCAAATCGACGGCGGGCCGTGTGTCGGCCGGCTTGGATGTTCGCGTTTGAGCGCTCCCGGACGCCCCCATCTGTTCAAAGGTAATCACGGGCGCGTGCGCTGGCGGTTCCTGTGTGACAGCGATCACCGCGCCGAAAAGCCGCACCGCATACTCCGCCATGTAAGGGAATGGTCCCTTACAAAGGAGAATGAACATGAACACGCTGGATGTGGATTTTCTTTCCATCGACGATCTCGACGCGGTTGGCGGCGGCATGATGAACGATGGCCGGGGCCAGATGGACCCGAAAGCGCCCGGTGCATATGTGCCCTACGGCGGCCCCGGCATGAGTGTGGGTCAAACGGTGGGCGAACTCATTCTGACAGGCGTTGCTGTGGGTTTCGTATTGGGTTTGTGAGGACGTCGCCAAAGACGACGAGAGGCCGCCACGGCTTGGCGGCCTCATTTCAAGCTCACCACCCAAGCCGCCGCGAGTGCATCATTGTCCGTTGCCGAGCACGCTTTCAGCAATGGCGAGACGCGATCAAAAAGAAAGACCTCCGACAGCGACCCGCGTCACGAGCACCAACGCTGTTCACAAACGTGCAATCAGGGGTGGCTCCCGACCAGTTAGGAGAGGAGCCCAGCCTGGTAGCTCCAAGCGCAATAGCGACGCCACCGAAAAGAATTCGGTTTGAACCGGACGTAGGTGGATGTCTGGGGAAGGCGTGCTGGCGGAAGGGGTGGGATTCGAACCCACGGTACCCTTGCGGGCACGCCGGTTTTCAAGACCGGTGCCTTAAACCACTCGGCCACCCTTCCAGCTCCGGAATTGCAGGTCCGGAACGGCTGTCGCTTAACCCAGTCGGCTGCGCAAGGCAACGCGAAGTTGGGTTGCCCGTATCGACTTCGCCACCAACGGCGACCTGTCAGGCGGGCGTCAGGCTGGTCCTCTAGCCTGAGCAGCACGCGGGTTGATTCATCGGCAATCGCCCCCTCAGCCATTCCCGACATCGGCGATGCCACCCAGGGCGTTCGCTGGTCGCGAGGCCCGGTTGGATTCGCCTCCATTTCCGGGCCTCGTTTGGCTTGCCGCAAAAGCAAACGCGGCGCCCCGATGGCGCCGCGCCAAGCCTGTGTGTTGCGCTTGATTTGCGACTTCGGGCTCAGTAGCCGCAATGGCCGCAGGCAGGCTGCACCGGAGCGTAATAGGAATAGCCCGGCGAGACCATCTCGACGCGCTGGCGCGTCGCATATTGGGGCGGGATGCGTTCGTACTGGACGCTGGGCGGCGCCACCATCACGGTCTGCGGAACCATCACGGTGCGATACTGCGCCGGGGTGCGATGCGCGACGGTCGCACCGGGCGACACCATCACCGTCTCGTCGACGGTGCGGTATTGCGGCGCGACATATTGCTGCTGATAGCAGGTCGTGCACGGCGGCGGCGCGTAGCAATTGTAGCAGCCGGCCGAGGCCGCGCCCGTCATCGAAATCGCGGCGACGGCAGTCGAGAAAACAACAGCAAGAGTACGAGACATTATGGTGGTGCCCCAGTTGCCCGAAATGGATTTGCGAAGGTCGCATGCAGTATACGCCGCAAAATTCATTCCTGCCGAAGTTCGTCGAGGCATCCTTAATGCGAACGGCCGGCTTGCGCCGGCCGTTCAGAACTTGTTGACCATCCGCAAGGCGTGACCGCGAGCTTCGCGATCACGCCCGCACGAGACGCGCCTATTTGCGACGCTTCACTTCACGCACGGCGCCGCGCGCGGCGCTGGTGGTGAGCGCAGCGTAGGCTTGCAGCGCGGTCGAGACGTTGCGCTTGCGCGCGGCCGGCTGCCAGGCGGCA
Source organism: Bradyrhizobium sp. CCBAU 53338 (assembly GCF_015291665.1). Taxonomy (NCBI): domain Bacteria; kingdom Pseudomonadati; phylum Pseudomonadota; class Alphaproteobacteria; order Hyphomicrobiales; family Nitrobacteraceae; genus Bradyrhizobium; species Bradyrhizobium sp. CCBAU 53338. The sequence continues at coordinate 4,047,666 of NZ_CP030048.1, read as the reverse complement.
TCGCCCTTCGCCTCCTCCGCCGCGCGACGCTTCGCGAGCTCCTCGTCGGAGATCTCGAGGTTGATGCTGCGGTTGGGAATGTCGATCGCGATGCGGTCGCCGGTGCGCACCAGCGCGATGTTGCCGCCTTCGGCCGCTTCCGGCGAGAGATGGCCGATCGACAGGCCCGAGGAGCCGCCGGAGAAACGTCCGTCGGTGACGAGCGCACAGGCCTTGCCGAGACCCATCGATTTCAGATAGCTGGTCGGATACAGCATCTCCTGCATGCCGGGGCCGCCGCGCGGTCCCTCGTAGATGATGACCACGATCTCGCCGGCCACGACCTTGCCGCCCAGAATGCCCTCGACAGCCGCGTCCTGGCTCTCGAACACGCGCGCGGGGCCGGAGAATTTCAGGATCGAGGCGTCGACGCCCGCGGTCTTCACGATGCAGCCGTCCTGCGCGAGGTTGCCGTAGAGCACGGCAAGACCACCGTCCTTGCTGAAGGCGTGCTCGAGATCGCGCACCACGCCCTTCTCGCGATCGGAATCGAGCTCGTCGTAGCGGCGCTCCTGGCTGAAGGCGACTTGCGTGGGGATGCCGCCCGGCGAGGCGCGATAGAAGGTTCTGACAGCCTCGCTCTTCGAGCGCTTGATGTCCCAGCGCTCCAGCGCCTCGTTCATGGTCGGCGCGTGCACGGTGGAGACCGACGTGTCGATCAGGCCGGCGCGGTCGAGCTCGCCCAAAATGCCCAGGATGCCGCCGGCGCGATGCACGTCCTCGACGTGAACGTCGGCGACCGATGGCGCCACCTTGCAGAGCACGGGGACGCGGCGCGACAGGCGGTCGATGTCCTGCATGGTGAAGGCGACCTCGCCCTCGTGGGCTGCGGCGAGCAGATGCAGCACGGTGTTGGTCGAGCCGCCCATCGCGATGTCGAGCGTCATCGCGTTCTCGAACGCCTTGAAGTTCGCGATATTGCGCGGGAGCACGGAAGCGTCGTCCTGCTCGTAATAGCGGCGGACGAGGTCGACGATGGTGTGGCCGGCCTCGACGAACAGGCGCTTGCGGTCGGCATGGGTCGCGACCACGGTGCCGTTGCCGGGCAGCGCGAGACCAAGCGCCTCGGTCAGGCAGTTCATCGAATTGGCCGTGAACATGCCCGAGCAGGAGCCGCAGGTCGGGCACGCCGAGCGCTCGATCACCTTGACGTCCTCGTCGCTGACCTTGGAGTCGGCGGCGGCGACCATGGCGTCGATGAGGTCGACGGCCTTGGTCTTGCCCTGCAGCTTGACCTTGCCGGCCTCCATCGGTCCGCCCGACACGAACACGGCAGGAATGTTGAGGCGCAGCGCGGCCATCAGCATGCCGGGCGTGATCTTGTCGCAGTTGGAAATGCAGACGAGGCCGTCGGCACAGTGCGCGTTGGCCATGTACTCGACGCTGTCGGCGATCAGCTCGCGCGACGGCAGGCTGTAGAGCATGCCGTCGTGGCCCATGGCGATGCCGTCGTCGACCGCGATGGTGTTGAACTCCTTGGCGACGCCGCCGGCCTGTTCGATTTCGCGCGCGACGAGCTGGCCGAGGTCCTTCAGATGGACGTGGCCGGGCACGAACTGGGTGAAGGAGTTGACGACCGCGATGATCGGCTTGCCGAAATCGCCGTCCTTCATGCCCGTCGCGCGCCAGAGGCCGCGGGCGCCCGCCATGTTGCGGCCGTGGGTGGTGGTGCGGGAGCGATAGGCTGGCATGGCGTTTCCGTCCTCGGGTTTGACTGCCTGGGCGGGAAAATCCGGAGCCGCTTCAGGCCTTTCCGGCCGGATAGCGCACGGGGTGGGTTGGCGCAACGGGAACTTGCCGCGAAAGGGCCCAGATCGGGCGATCGCAGGCCTCCCCTGCCGCTATTGCAGGGTCGGACCAAGCCGGCAGCGCGAGCCGACCGGCAGCAAAATGTTGACGAGACGAGCGAGCGACATCACCAGTCGTCGGAAGTCGGTTGCGCAGGTCGCATGACAATTGAAGCTGCGAGGCGCGATTGCCCGTGCGAGCGTGTGCGCGCAAACGCACACGCATTCGGGCGCGGATCAAGCGCATTTACGTCCGTAGTGATCCGGAATGGAATCCTATTTCGATCTCGCGTACATCGCAGGACATCGATCGGCGGCCTTCCAAGGGCATCACCTTCTGATCGCGCACCACGGGGTTGGGGGACCATCTGGGGCGGGGGAATCGAAGGCTGGGGCAAGGTGGCGAGGTCCGGACTCCTAGGCACTCCGGACCTCGTGCTTTCCAGATTGAACGTGATGTCGCGTCGCCGGCTCGATCAGCCGTGCGGCGCGAAGTCATCTCGGGTTGACCTCCTCGTCAGATCATTTCGGCACGTTGCGCTCGAGATCCTCGAGCCAGGCGGCCGCGCTCGAATCCGATGGCGCGCGCCAGTCGCCGCGCGGCGACAGCGAGCCGCCGGCCGAAACCTTCGGTCCGTTCGGCATTGCCGAGCGCTTGAACTGGCTGAACGCGAAGAAGCGGCGCAGGAACACTTCCAGCCAGCGGCGGATCTCCTGAAGATCGTACGCCCTGCGCTTGTCGGCCGGGAATGCCGGCGGCCATTCGCCCTCGGCCGCATCCTTCCAGGCCTGCCACGCCATGAAGGCGATCTTCGACGGCCGCATCCCGAAGCGCAGCGTGTAGAACAGGTTGAAATCCTGCAGCTCGTAGGGTCCGACCGAGGCCTCCGTGCTCTGCGGCTTCTCGCCCGGCTTGACCGGAACCAGCTCCGGCGAGATTTCCGCCGACAGGATCGAGGCGAGCGTTCCGTTCACATCGCCGCTGAACTGTTTCGAGGCGATCACCCAACGGATCAGATGCTGGATCAGCGTCTTCGGCACGCCGGCGTTGACGTTATAGTGCGCCATCTGGTCGCCGACACCGTAGGTGCACCAGCCGAGCGCGAGCTCGGAGAGATCGCCGGTGCCGATGACGATGCCGCCGTGATGGTTGGCGAGGCGGAACAGATAGTCGGTACGCAGGCCCGCCTGCACGTTCTCGAAGGTGATGTCGTAGACCTTCTCGCCCTTGCCGAAGGGATGGCCGATGTCCTTCAGCATCTGCGTGGCCGTGGTGCGGATGTCGAGCTCCTGCCAGGTCGTATTGAGCGCCTTCATCAGTGCCAGCGCGTTGGTCTTGCTCTCGCTGCCGGTGGCAAAGCCCGGCATGGTGTAGGCCAAAATATTCTCGCGCGGCAGGCCGAGCAGGTCGACGGCCTTGGCGGCGACGATCAGCGCATGGGTGGAATCCAGGCCGCCGGAGACGCCGATCACGACGCGCCTGGTGCCGGTGGCGCGCATGCGCTGCACCAGCCCTGCGACCTGGATGTTGTAGGCCTCGTAGCAATCCTGCTCGAGCAGGCTCTCGTCGCTCGGCACGAAGGGAAAGCGTTCGACCTTGCGCAGGAAGCCGATGTCGGCGGCCGGCGGCTTCAGGGCGAACGGCACTTTGCGGAAGCTGCCCTCGCGCTGCCGGCGGTTGTCGTCGAACGTGCCCATCAGCGCGCGTTCCTGCCTGAGCAGGTCGAGATCGACGTCGGCCGTCGTGATCTGGCCGCCCTGCCGGAAGCGCTCGCCCTCGGCCAGCAACGCGCCGTTCTCGTAGATCGAGGTCTGGCCGTCCCAGGCGAGATCAGTGGTGGATTCCCCTGCCCCGGCGGCCGAATAGACATAGGCCGCAAGACAGCGCGCCGAGGTCGATTGGCACAGCAGCGCACGCGCGCGGGCCCGGCCGATCGTGATCGGACTGCCCGAGAGATTGATCAGCACGCTGGCGCCGGCGAGCGCCAGCTCGGACCCCGGCGTCACCGGGATCCACATGTCCTCGCAGATCTCGACGCCGATGGTGAGGCCCGGGACATCCTCGGCCGCAAACAGCAGGTCAGTCCCGAACGGCGCCTGGAACTCACCGATGGCGATCGCCTCGCCGGCGATGCCGGCGCCGGAAGCGAAATGGCGGCCCTCATAGAATTCGCGATAGGTCGGCAGATAGCTCTTGGGCACGACGCCCAGGACTTTCCCGCGATGGATGACGACCGCACAATTGTAGATGCGATGGCCAAATCGCAACGGCGCGCCGACGATCAGCACGGTCATCAGTGCCGCGGAAGCCTCGACGACAGCGGCGAGCCCGCGCTCGACGGCATCGAGCAGCGGATCCTGCTTGACGAGGTCCTCGATCGCATAACCGGACAGGCACAGCTCGGGAAACACGGCGACCGCCGCCGACTGCGCGTCGCAAGCCCTCGCCGCCGCGATGACCGCTTTCGCATTGGCCGCGGGATCGGCCACGTGGGAGGTGGTGACGCAGGCCGCAACGCGCGCAAAACCGTGGGCGTAGATCGAGTGGAAGCTCATCGCGCAAAGGACCCTTGAATCTCATCGGACCGGCCGCGGCCGGCTCCGGACTCTATGTAGCCCATCAACCCGGCCGCGTGCAGGCCATCCGCCATCATGCATAACGGATTTGCACGCCACGCCTGATGTCAGGCGCGGCGCGCCAGCACGCTGGAGAGGTCGTTGCGCAGCCATTCGGCGATCCGGGGCCAGGCATGGGCGTGGGTCCTGGCACCCATGAACAGGCCGAGATGGTTGCTAGGTTCGGAGGCTGCTGCGACGAACGCCGGCGGCGTGCCGATCAGATTTGCGGTCGCAAGCGCCTGCGTGGCCGGCACGACATCGTCATCGAGCCCGGCCAGCAGGAAGACCGGCGCCTTGACGTCCTTCAGGTCGATCGCACGGCCGAGTGCCGTGAAGTTGCCCGACGCGATCCGGTTCTCGCGAAAGATCCAGTTGACGATCTCCAGATAATAGCTGCCCGGCAGATTGAGCGTCTCGGTGTTCCAGCGGTCGAAGCGCGCGAGCAGGGCCGCGCCCTCCTCGTCCGAGAGGTCTCGCTGCAACGCCGCCGCGATATCGTCGCGATCGGGCGTCTTCGACCAGACATGCAGCATCTCCGCGCCGCTGACATTGCCGCCGCCACGCGCGACGAGCTGGTCGTAGACGATCTCGGGCGCATTGCGGGCGAGCTGCGCCAGCCTGGACTCGACCGAGAGATCGACCGGTGCGCCAACCAGCACCAGCCGCCTCACCTTGGCCGGAAAGCGCGCCGCGTAGAGCAGCGACAGCCAGCCGCCCTGGCACAGGCCGATGAGATCAACGGGCGAACCGATTTCGTCGACGGCGACATTGAGATCGGACAGATAGCTGTCGATCGAGAGATAGCGCATCTCGGGCGAGGCCGATCGCCAATCGGTGAGATAGACCCGATCGATGCCGCCTTGTTGCAGCGACTGCAGCACGCTGTGGCCGGATGCGAAATCGGCGATCAGCGCACGGTGCAGCGCGTAAGGCGCGCAGACCAGCGCGGGCTGGCCGGATCGCGTCCGCGAACAATCGCGTAGCCGCATGGTGGAAAGCTCCAGCGCCGCGATGCCTGATGTGGTCCAGGGAACATCGCTCTCGCCCTGCTCCACGGGGCCGCGCTCCAGCCACCACAAGCAGGCGTCGATCGCGAGCCGCGCCGCCGCGAACGGCCATAGCATGGGGTCGTCGGGACCACGGTCCGATCCAGCCGGCTGCTGGCCGCTCTTCTCCACCATTATCGCGCGATCCTCACAGGAATGCCTCCAGGCTGACGACGGCGATGCCGAGCTCCCTGAAACTTCGATGGGTCGCTGCGACCGAGCCATCGAGGTCGATGCCGCGGCAGGCGTCCTCGATCACCACGACCTCGAATCCCGCCTTGCGGGCGTCCTCGGCCGAGAAGCGGACGCAGAAGTCGAGCGCCAGGCCCGCGACGAAAACGTTCGTCAGCTTACGCTCGCGCAAATAGCCGAGCAGGCCGGTCGGCGTCTTCTTGTCGTTCTCGAACAGGGCCGAATAGGAATCGATGACGCGGCGAAAACCCTTGCGCACCACCAGGCTTGCCCGCGTGACGTCCAGATCCCGATGGAATTCGGCTCCGGCCGTGCCCTGGACGCAATGTGTCGGCCAGAGCACCTGGGTGCCATAGTCGAGCTCGATGGTCTGGAACGGCTGCCTGCCCGGATGGTTCGGCGCGAAGGAGACGTGGTCGGCGGGATGCCAGTCCTGCGTCAGCACCACGTTGGTGAATTTTTGGGCGATCCGGTTGATGGCGGGGACGACCTTCTCGCCGCCGGACACGGCGAGCGCCCCGCCCGTGCAGAAATCGTTCTGCACGTCGATCACCAGCAGCACGTCGCGGTCGGATATCTTCATCGAGAGATCCTATGTTATCCACCCGGCGCAGAAGTGGCGCCGGCCGTTCCTGGCAATGTCGATCTTCCCGCGCGGCTTCGCAACCGCTGCTATCCTGCAACGATGTCGCGCGAATGGCCGGCGGCTCCGGATGCAACGCTTTGCCGCCGGCCGTGTTGACTAGCTGTACCCGAGTGCGGATTCTCTGGTATCCGCAACTTCAGGATCGGGTCGAAGCATCGGAGGAGATGGGTTCCCGCGGCTTGCAAGGTCACGGTAGCCGGATGGTCATGAGTATCGGCAAGACAGGAAACATACTTCTCGCCGATATCGGCGGCACCAATGCGCGCTTTGCGCTGAGCAACGGCGAGCGGATCGGACCGATCGACTATGTGAAGGTCGCCGACCATCCGACGGTCCGCGAAGCCATCGCCGACGTGCTGCGGCGGGCGGACGGCGAGAAGCCGGTCCGGGCCGTTCTGGCAGTGGCCGGTCCCGTCACCAACAACCGCTGCGTCATGACCAACAGCCCCTGGGTGATCGACGGCAACGAGCTCCAGCCCGCACTCGGCTTCGACAGCGTCCACGTGCTCAATGATTTCGAGGTGGTGGCCTGGTCCCTGCCCGCCCTCCAGCCGGCCGACCTGATTCCGCTCGGCGGACAGGACGGCATGTCCGGGGAGCCGCTGCTGGTGATCGGGCCCGGGACCGGTTTTGGCGTCTCCTGCCTGGTCGAGCGCCATGGCTCCCGGCTCGCCGTCGTGACCGAGGCCGGTCACGCGACGCTGCCGGCAGAAAACGAGCGCGAGGAACGGGTGATCGCCTCCATGCGCCGGCGCTTCGGCCATGTCTCCATCGAGCGTGGCGCTCTCTCCGGCTCCGGCCTGCAATCCCTCTACGAGGCGATGGCCGAGGTCGATGAAGCCCAGGTGCCGCAACGCGATGCCGCAGGGATCACCAAGGCGGCGCTGGACGGTACTTGCGAGCTCAGCCGCGCGACCCTGGAGATGTTTTGCGCCATCCTCGGCTCCGTCGCCGGCAATCTCGCGGTGACATTCGGCGCCCGAGGCGGCGTCTACATTGCCGGCGGGATCGTGCCGCGCTTTCCGGAATTCCTTTCGGCTTCAGCGTTCCGCGCGCGTTTCGAAGCCAAGGGGCGCTTCCAGGATTACCTTCGCAACATCCCGACGCGCCTCGTCATGAAGCCCGATGCGAGCTTCGTCGGCCTGAAGATGTTCGCCGACCACAATCTGGATTGAGCGCGCCCCGCCAACGCGCCGTACACGCCATTAACCATGCACAGTTGATTGCAGTGCACCCGCGGTTCCACGCAGGATCGTGCTTGCACCCTTGTTTCCCATGGGAAACAATTCGCGCGTGTGTGTGGCGTAGGTACGGGGGCGTGACATGCGTAAGCAGGATGTGGGCTTCGACTATCACCGCTATCACCGGCTGCTGACCGAGGCAGACGATGAGAACAAGCGCATGGCGCTGATCGAACTGTTGATCGAGGAGAAGGCCCGGGACCGGTTGGCCGCGCAGCGCGCCTCGGACCGCGCGGCCATGACGGCCCACACCATCGCGACGGTGCTGAAGGGCGGTCGCAACTAACGCTTGCACGATCTACGAACTCGCGGCGGCGAGCCCGCGAGCGATTGCGATTCCGTTAAGGATCCCTGGCAATCCCGTATCAAACTTTTTGCTCTAGCAATGCCCTCACCTGATGCAATTCAGGATCAAACAGGGGGAATGAACATGAGCATGATTTCGCTCGCCGAAATGCCGGCTGCCGTCCAGACCCGGTCGAACGATTATTCTTTCAAGGCGATTGTCATCTTCTGCTGCCTGGGCCTCGTTGCCTCGGTCAGCCTGATGGCACACGGCGTCGATATCAGCGCCGGCCTGATGTAAACAACTGACGGATCTTCCGTCGCGAAATGGCCGCCCCGTTCGGGCGGCCATTTTCGTCAACGCCGTCCCCGTCACTGACAGCGTTAGTGCGATGCCTTCGCCGGCGCATCCGGAAACAGCGAGTCGATCATGGTCTTGAGCTGGTCCAGCGCAATCGGCTTGCGCAGGATCGGCCGGCGCCGGAGCAAGGACGGCAACAACTCCGGCCCGTAGCCGGTGGCGAACAAGAACGGCTTGCCGCGACGCTCGATCAGATCGGCGACGGGATCGACGTAGACACCCATCAGATTGATGTCGAGGATTGCGAAATCGTACTGCGCGGTCATCGCGAACGCACTCGCATCGCGCACATTGTCCGCTTCCGCAACGACATGGTGGCCAAGCTCCTCCACCATGTCGGCGATCATCATCCGGATCAACGCCTCGTCTTCGACCAGGAAAACGGAGAGTCCGCCCGCCATATCAACCCCGCAAGCCTCATTGCGAAGTTAATCATACCCGATTTGCGAGAAGGATTCACGAATTCGTGGCCTTCAATTTCCACGAATGCATGCAATCCGATTCAAGCTCGAGCAATCCAGGATCAATCCAGGCCGCGCTCGTGGCTGAGGCGCACCATCTCCTGGATGAACACCTCCTTCTGCTTGTCGTCGAGGCTCGAATACAACGGTTCGGCGGCGTCGGCGACATTGCGCTGGTCGGCCGCGCGGTCGTTCAGGAATTGCGCCTCGTTGCGCATCTGCTCGATGATGTCGTCAGGCGGATCCCGCTTGGCCCGCGCAATGCGCAGGTTCAGCCGCTCGGCACCATTGTGTCCGAGATAGTGCATGGCGCTGGAGAAGCCGAACCAATGCTTCTCCTGATCGGGCGTGAGATTGAGCTCGGTCTTGATCCGCTCGATGTAGGAATCGCTGTTGGCGACGATCTGGTCGGCGGTCAATTGCGGCGCGCCGGGCTGGGTCAGGACCGTGACGTCCTTGTCCTTGGCATCAGCCGCAGGCACATTCTTGGCCTCCTTGCTCGCCTTAGCCCCCTTGCCGGCCCTGGCCGTGTCCTTGCCGCCCTTGGCATCCTTGTCCTTGGCAGCGCCCGACTGCTTGGCATCTTTCGCATCCTTGGATGCGTCCTTGCCGGCGTCCTTGGCGGCCGGCTGCTGGCCGTTGTTGTTATTTCCCACGCCGAGCACGCCGGTGAAGACGCCGACCACACCGCCGATGGCGCCGCCGAGAACGCCTCCGACCGGACCCGCCGCCTTGTTGCCGGCTGCAGCGCCGTCCTGGACACCTTTGACCAAACCTTGTGCATTCGCAACTGCCGCCGCGCCAGTCAGCATTGTCAGCACGCAGCCGAGCACGAGCCAGCGTCGCAGGCCAAGCCGCGCAGGCGGCGCCGGATTGATCATCTGGGTCTCCATCTCGATCTGCTTGCCTTCGTGCGAAAACGGCAGGCCTCCTGCCGGTTGCAACTCTACTGTTTTCGCCGCGCCGAGGTCTAGGCGCGGACCATCGCTGTCCCCGTTTGAAAGGGTGTTGGCTTGAAAGGTCTCGGCCGCGAAGCGGTGGCGCAGGCTCATTCGGAACTGCGGCGTAATTGCGCACTGACCGTTCTTGGCCACTTCTTGGCCGGCGCTTCGCAGTGTGCGACGCAATAAGAGCAGTCGCCCATCACCGATAGAGGCTGCGGTCTTTCCGTACACAACGTTAGTTCTAGAGGGCAAGCCATTCGGCTTTCTCGACAGACGCAATCAATCATGATCTGATCGCGCTACCAAATTGCCGCGTCCCGCGTGATTTGCCGCCAGGGCCGACGGCGCCAATAAGAAACGACCAACAACAAAAACAAAAAAGCAAACTTGGAAATTCAGAGGAAACGACAGAACAATAAAGCACACCAAGGCGAGGAAACGAGATGTCACGCAAGACACTGACGCGACGTCAATTTGTGGCTGCCACTGCAATGTCCTCCACGGCGCTGATCGCAGCGCCTTATGTCCGGGGCGCTTACGCCGCCGGCAAACTCTCGATCGGCTTCTGGGACCATTGGGTGCCCGGCGCCAACCAGGCTTCGACCGATCTCGTCAACGAATGGGCGGCAAAGGAGAAGGTCGAGGTTTCCATCGACTATATCACCAGCAACAACAAGAAGATCGAATTGACCGCGGCGGCCGAAGCGCAAGCGAAGTCCGGTCACGACATCCTTCAGATGCCAAGCTGGTGGCCGCACGCCTATTCCGAGAATCTCGAGCCGCTCAACGACGTCATGGAGCCGCTCATCAAGCAGAACGGCGAGGTGAACGGCACCGTCAAATATCTCGCACAGTCGGGCGGCAAATGGCTCGCAGTGCCAGCGACGCCGGGCAGCCAGATCAAGGGTCCCTGCTCACGCATCGATCTGATGAAGAAGTTCGCCAATATCGACGTCCAGGAAATGTATCCGGCGGGCAGCGCGCCCAAGGCCGACAACTGGACGATGGAGACCTTCCTCAAGGCCGCGGAAGCTTGCCAGAAGGGCGGCTTCCCGTTCGGCATCGGCCTCGGCGAGACCACCGACAGTGTCGATACCGCCGGCGCGATCTTCGAGTCGTTCGGGGCTCAGCTGGTCAACGCCAAGGGCGACATCACCGTCAAGACCGACCAGGTTCGCCAGGCCATGGAGTACTACAAGAAGCTGATCGCCGTTCTGCCGACGGACGCGCCGTCATGGGACGATGCCTCCAACAACAAATGGCTGATCTCGGGCCGCGGCGCGCTGATCATGAATCCGCCGAGCGCCTGGGCCGTCGCCAAGCGCGATGCGCCCCAGGTTGCCGAACAATGCTGGACCCATGGCTTCCCGTCGGGGCCGAAAGGACGCTTCGCGCCGTTCCTCCCCTACTTCTGGGGCGTCTGGAGCTTCGGCAAGAACAAGGAGGCGGCCAAGAGCCTGCTCGCCCATATGTCCTCGCCCGCAGCGATTGAAAAATTCGTCGTGGCGAGCGGGGGCTATGATCTCCCGGCCTATGCGAACATGACCAAGCTGAAGACCTGGGCCGAGGAAGGCCCCCCGAAGGGCACGCTGTTCCACTACCCGGATCCCTACAAACAGCAGACACTGTCGATCGCTGCATCGCCCGCGCCGCCGAAGATCGCGCAGCAGATCTATTTCCAGGCGACACTGACGAAGCTCGTGTTGCGCTATGCACAAGGCGAGAAGATGGAGACCGCGCTCGCGTGGGCCGAGGGCGAGTGCGAAGGCTTCATGCGGAGCTGAGCCGGGTGTGTGCCACGGCGGTTCATGCGCTATAGCGTGAACCGCCAAGGCCCCGCTCCCAGCCTGCGCACATCACAACAAGCCGACCGGTCGCCGGCTTTGGCGTTGAACCATCCGTCTGCAAGACTCAGAGGTTTTCCTCCCATGGCCGATGTCGTCGTTGAGCAAGGTCGCCTCGTCAGCTCCGCGCGCCCGAGAAAAGGCAGAGGTCTGCGCAATATGCTGGGTCGGAAATCGACCGTGGCGTTCTTCCTGACGCTGCCGCTGATCCTCCTGATCGCGCTGCTCGTGCTCTATCCCGCGTTCTATTCGCTCTATCTGGCGACCCTGAACAAGGCGATGACGAAATTCGTCGGGCTGAGCAATTTCACCTTCCTGTTCAAGCGCGAAACGTTCTGGATGGTGGTGAAGCAGTCCTGCATCTTCGCGATCACAGCCGTGATCTTCAAGGCGCTGATCGGCTTCATCGTCGCGCATTTCGTCCACAACATTCCCGGCAAGAAGCAGCGCAAATGGCGCGGCATGCTGCTGGTGCCCTGGGTGATTCCGCCCGCGATGAGCACGCTGGCCTGGCTCTGGCTGTTCGACCCCTCCTACAGCGCCTTCAACTACACGCTGTCCTTCTTCGGCGTCGGTCCGGTCCCCTGGCTCGGCGAGACCTTCTGGGCGCGCTTCTCCGTCATCCTCGTCAACGTCTGGTACGGCGCGCCGTTCTTCCTGATCATGTACCTGGCCGCGCTCAAATCGGTTCCGGACCAGCTCTATGAGGCGGCCGCGATCGACGGGGCCAATTGGTGGCAGAAGATCTGGTACGTCACGCTGCCGATGATGCGAAACATCATCGCCATCACGACGCTGTTCTCGTTGATCGTGACTTTCGCCAATTTCGACATCGTGCGCATCCTGACCTCGGGCGGTCCGCTGGATACGACGCATCTGTTCGCGACCTGGGCGTTCCAGGTCGGCATCCAGAGCAGCGACATCCCGCTCGGCGCCTGCGTCTCGCTGTTCATGGTACCTATCCTCGCCGTCGCAGCGATCTTCATCCTGCGCGACATCACCAAACGCGGGAACGAAGCCTGATGAGCACGATGGCAATCGACAAGGCCGGGCCAACCCGCAAGCTCGGCAGCATGAGCAGGGATCGCGCCTGGGCGCTACGCTGGTCCTATTTTTTCCTGGTTCTGTTTGCGATCTTCTTCCTGACGCCGCCGGTCTACATGCTGATCACCTCGCTCAAGAGCAGCGCGGAGATATCGGCGGCGACCAATCCGTGGTGGGTGTTTCATCCGACGCTCTCGAACTACGTGGAGCTCTTGACCTCGAACCAGTTCCTGCGCTTCTTCTGGAACTCGTCGATCGTGGCGATCGTGGTCGTGATCATCACCATGTTGATCAGCATCCCCGCCGCCTTTGCGCTTGCGCGGATGAAGTTCTGGGGCTCGGCGACGCTCGCCACCGGCGTCTTCCTCACCTATCTGATCCCGGACAGCCTGCTGTTCATTCCAATGTTCAAGACGCTCGGGGTCATCCAGGACCTGACCGGCATCACGCTGCTCAACCGATGGTACGTGCTGCTGTTCGTCTATCCGACGCTGACGGTGCCGTTCTGTACCTGGATCATGATCGGCTATTTCGCCTCGATTCCGAAGGAGCTGGATGAGGCTGCGCTGATCGACGGTGCCTCCTGGCTCCAGACGCTGACGCGCATCTTCATTCCGGTGGCGCTGCCAGGTCTGATCGCGGCGACGATCTTCGCCTTCACGGTGTCATGGGCCCAGTTCCTCTATCCTCTCGTGTTCACGACGTCGGTGGACCAGCTGGTGCTGCCGGTCGGCATCACCACGACGCTGATCAAGGGCGACGTCTTCAACTGGGGCCAGATCATGACCGGCGCGCTGCTCGGCGCCGCGCCGCCGCTGATCATCTACGCCTTCCTGATGGACTACTACATTGCCGGCCTCACCGCCGGCGCGACAAAGGGTTGAGAGCGAGAGGTTGAAGTGCAATGGCCGACGTTTCCCTGCGTAAGGTGATCAAGCGTTACGACGATGTCGAAGCGGTGCGCGGCATCGATCTTGATATCTCCGACCACGAGTTCATCGTTCTGGTCGGCCCCTCCGGCTGCGGCAAATCGACCACGCTGCGCATGATCGCAGGACTCGAGGACATCAGCGACGGCGACATCATGATCGGGGGCGACGTGGTCAACGACGTGCCGCCGAAGGACCGCGACATCGCGATGGTGTTCCAGAACTACGCACTCTACCCGCACATGACGGTCGCAGAGAACATGTCGTTCGGGTTGCGGCTGAAGCACTATCCCAAGGACGAGATCAAGGCGCGGGTGACGGAGGCCGCGCGCCTGCTCGACATCACCGATCTGATCGACCGCAAGCCGAAGCAGCTCTCCGGCGGCCAGCGCCAGCGCGTCGCCATGGGCCGGGCCATCGTGCGCAATCCGAAGGTGTTCCTGTTCGACGAGCCGCTGTCCAATCTCGACGCCAAGCTGCGCGTGCAGATGCGGATCGAGATCAAGAAGGTGCACCAGAAGGTACGCACCACGACCGTCTACGTCACCCACGACCAGGTCGAGGCGATGACCTTGGCCGACCGCGTGGTGGTGATGAACAAGGGACGGATCGAGCAGATCGGCACGCCGAACGAGCTCTACCACAAGCCGGCAACACGCTTCGTCGCGGGCTTCATCGGCTCGCCCGCGATGAACTTCATCCCGTGCCGCCTCGAGGATGCCGGCGGCGCGCTGCAGATCCGCCTGACCGACCGCATCGCCTTTGCGCTGCCGCCGGCGCGTGCCGCGCGCTACAACGCGCTGCCGCGCACCGACAAGCTGCTGCTCGGCATCCGTCCCGAGCATCTCACCGAGGCACATGCGCATCTGGATCCCGGCGTCGAGACCTTCGACACCGTACTCGACGTCACCGAGCCGATGGGGATGGAGACGCTGGTTTATTTCGGCCTCGACGGCACGCCGGTCTGCGGCCGGGTCAATCCCAATGCCGGCGCCAAGGACGGGGCTCCCATGCGTTTGGCGATGGACCTCAACAACATGCACCTGCTAAACGAGGAGACCGGCGTCGTGCTGTGACGCCGTGATCCAAGAAGCGCTAGCAGGCAGGGAGCGATGGCGACCAACAAGAAGAAGATTTTCGTTACACAAACCTTGTCGCAAGGGGCACGCGCCCTCCTCACCCAGCGGGACGATATCGAGCTCGTCGAGTTTGCGAACCTGATCTCCGCCAAGGATTTCGAGGCCCTGCTCAAGAGCCATGCGCCGGTTCATGGCGTGGCGCTGGGCGCTACGGCATTCGGCGAGACCGAGCTCGACGCCGCCAAGGACATGAAGGTGGTCACCCGCATCGGCGTCGGCTACGACGCCGTCGATGTGCCTGCCCTCTCCCGCCGCAGGGTGCCGCTGATGGTCGCAGGCAGCGCCAACTCGCCCTCGGTTGCCGAGCAGGCGCTGTTCATGATGCTGACGCTGGCCAAGCGCGCCAACGAGATGCACGCCTGTGTCAAGGACGGCAAATGGGCCGAGCGGCTCAGCATGCTGCCGTTCGATCTCTACGGCAAGACCGTGCTGATCATCGGCTTCGGCCGCATCGGCAGCCGCACCGCCAGGCGCTGCCTGGCGATGGAAATGAGCGTACAGGTCTACGACCCCTACAAGCCAGCGGCCGACATCAAGGCCGCCGGCTGCGAGCCCGTTAGTGACCTCGACGCCGCGCTGCCGAGCGCCGACTTCGTCACCATCCACTGCCCGAAGACCCCTGAGACCGTCGGACTGTTCGACGCGGCGCGGATCGGCCGGATGAAGCCAAGGTCCTATCTCATCAACACCGCACGCGGCGGCATCGTGAAGGAGGCGGCGCTGTACGATGCGCTCGTCTCCGGCAAGATTGCCGGCGCCGGCATCGACGTGTTCGAGGTCGAGCCGCCGCCGGTCTCCAATGCGCTGTTCGCGCTGCCCAACGTCATCATGGCCCCGCACGTCGCGGGCGTGACCGTCGAGGCCGTCAGCCGCATGAGCGAGCAGACCGCGCGCAACATCCTGAGTGTTCTGGACGGCGATCCCATCAGGCAGAACATCATCAATCAGGACGTGCTGGGCTGAGCTAAATCCGGGAGCGGACAGTCGATCTGTCCGCCTTCGGACGGACAGAATGCGTCCCATTTTGGTGCAGATCGGGCCCCAACTCAGCCTTAATCAAACCCGCGTAATGTAGCCGGCCGCGGCGGCAGTGGGACAGACTTGCCAGCCGCGTCGAGCTGGAGGATGGACCCTTGTCAGAGATCGACCCGACCGACCACGCGCTGGCGACCATCGCAAGCATTTTGGATCACCCCGAGCCGCTTCAGGTCGTCCGCGACAGCGAGGCGGAAACGGCGGCCGCCGATGACAATGCGGTCGCAGACGAGCATGACGAGCATCATGTGTCCGAAGAGCATCCAGTGGTCGAAGAGCAGCCGCTGGTCCCTGATCACACCGATGCCGACGGCTACAGCAAGGTCGGCCCCGGCCCGATGGTGGCGATCCGCCTGAAATGGACGGTCCATCGCGGCGACGACGGCCAGTATTACGTGCACGAGACCATCGGTGAGCAGTCCGCCCCCGTGATCAGCGGCCCGATGACGAGCGAGGCCGCGGTGCGTTTCGTCGACGAACACGAGAACGAGGCGAACAAGCGCTTCGAGCTGCTGCGCAGCGAGATCGCCGGCCGAAGCTCGCTTGCCGACTACGAACGCAAGGGCGAAGCTTGAGGCTCTTTGTGCCGCCCCCTCCGTAGACCTCTCCCCGGCGGGGAGAGGTAAACACCGAACTCTATTTCCGCCCCAAAAAATCCTTCTTCACCAGTTCGACGCCGGCGTGACGCAGCAGGTCGTACGCGGTCGTGACGTGAAAGAAGAATTGCGGGATGCTGTTCGTCAGCAGCAGCGTCCTCCCAGTGAACGGCAGCTCGGTCCCGTTCTTCAGCTTGAAGAAGACCTTCAGCTCCGCAGCCGCATCGATCTCGGTACGCGGCAGGCTTTCGATGAACTCGATTGAGGTGGCGATCCGCGCCTGAAGCCCGGCCATGTCGTGCTCCAGCGGCGGTAGCGTGACGGGCTCGCACTGGGCCAGCAAGGCCGGCGCGACGGTCGCGTGCCGGCAAGCCTCGCCGACCTGCTGCGCCAGATCGTACATGTTTGGCGCCATGCGCATTCCAAGCAGGACCGCGGGATTGAACTTGCGGGTCTCCGCATAGGCAACGCCCTTGTCGAGCAGGACCGACAGGTTGCGCAGATAAGGCACGAAGAGGCCGACCGAGGCCTCGTACATCGAGATTGTCACTCTACGATTCCTTTCAATTCCGTCTCGCCAGAAACGGGCATCTGGTCTAAATCCACGTCTCACGAGCCATACAATGACAGCTCGCACTTGGGTGGAAAAGATATGACTGTTCGAATCCTGGCGGCCTTGGCCGTGATGTTGCTGGCAAACCTCTCGGCTTACGCGCAGCAGCCGGCCCCCTCGCGCCTCGACGAAATCATCAAGCGCGGCACCTTGCGCGTCGGCATGACCGGCGACTACAAGCCTTTCACCTATCTGGACAAGACTACGCAGCAGTTCTCTGGTTTCGACGTGGACATGGCGGAGGCGCTTGGCAAGGCGCTCGGCGTCAAGGTCGAGTTCGTGCCGACGGCCTGGCCCAAGCTGATGAAGGATTTCGAGGCCGACCAGTTCGACATCGCCATGGGCGGCGTCTCTGTGACGCTCGATCGCCAGAAGAAGGGCTTCTTCTCGATTCCGATCATGCGCGAGGGCAAGACGCCGATCGCGCGCTGCGCCGACACGGCCAAGTACCAGACGCTCGCCGACATCGACAAGAAAGGCACCCGCGTCATCGTCAATCCCGGCGGGACCAACGAGCGTTTTGCGCGCGCCAACGTCAAGGACGCCGACATCACGGTCTTCCCCGACAATACCCGGATCTTCGACGAGATCGCCAAGGGCAACGCCGACCTGATGATGACGGACGCGTCCGAGACCCGCTACCAGCAGAAGCAGCATTCCGGCGTATTGTGCGCGGTGCACCCGGACAAGCCGTTCGACTTCTCCGAGAAGGCCTACTGGCTCCAGCCCGACATGGCTCTGAAAGCCTTCGTCGACCAGTGGCTGCACATCTCCATGGAGGACGGCAGCTACAAGAAGATCTACGCCGCGTGGTTCGACTAGAGCGTCGTCCGCCGCCAAACCTTGGGGGCTTCCCGGTGCATTGAACCCGGAACCGCTGGTGGACGACTCATACCTTGACAGTGATCTGGATCACTTTTCGCGATCCGACCGGGGCGTAAGCCTCGGCGTGGGGACCACCTGTTCGGGAGATGGAAATGAGGAAGCTGTTGGCCACGGCCGCATTCCTTCTGGCAAGCACCGCAGCACACGCTCAGTACACGTTCGAGTATGGCGGCCGCACCATCCGGATCGATCCCGACCGCGGCACGGTGCAAATTCCCGGCGTGTACGACAACACCGCTCAGGGCAAGGCCAAGAAGGCCAAAAACGACACCAAGCAGACTCCAAAGACCGAACCGCAGGCGCCGCAACAGGCCAAGGTCGATCCGCAAACGCCGGCAGCACCGCCGCCGGCTCCAGTTCCTGTTGCCGTGCCACCCGCTACAGAACAAGCGCCTGCGGCACCTGCCGCCGCGGCCGCAGCGCCACCTCCGTCCGCACCGCCCCAACTTGCTCCGGCAGCAACCGCCAGCACGGCGCCGGCTGACGATGCGATGGTGCCGCCACCGCAACCTGCTCCGGGTGCGGCCCCGACGGTCGCCGCGGTCCCACCCGCGCCGCCCGCACCGCCTCCGCCACCAGCTCCGACCGTGGCGGCGGTGCCTCCGACGCCACCTCCGCCACCTGCACCAGCGCCAGCCCCGGCTCCCGTTCAGGCCGCCGCTGTCTCACCGCCACCTCCGGCAACCGCGCCGACACGCGACCTCAATTCACCGCTCGGCGTCTGGCTCACCGAGGAGAAGGAGGGCAAGGTTCGCATCGAGCAATGCGGCAACAACCTCTGCGGCTATTCGGTCGACAGCAAATCGAACCAGAACGGCGAACAGGTCCTGATCAACATGAAGCCCGGCAAAGACCTGAAATGGTCCGGCCGCATCCTCGATCCCAACAGTGGCTCGACCTACGATTCCACGATCACGTTGAAGGGAGGCGACCGCCTGCGCGTGCAAGGCTGCGCCTTCGGCGGCATGTTCTGCGGCGGCCAGACCTGGACGCGTGTGAACTAGACTAGAACGCGTCGCGCGAGACAGACAGGGGCCCGTCATCCGGCCGCTTTGAGTCTGCCGCGACGCTATCGCGATGTGAGTCACCTCACAGAGAGCGTGGCGCGCGTGACTGTCCTCACATCGCTGGTTCCGCGCCCGTGACACGATCCCCGCATGGTCAACCCACGGGGCGTGTCATGGACGGATTTCGCAAAAGTCTCTTCGCCACCATCGTCGCCATCGTCGTCCCGCTCACGCAGGCGGATGCGGCGGGCTCTACCTTCGATGGCGCCTGGAATGTCCGCATCTCCTCATCGAGCGAGACCTGCGGCAACGGCGCGAGCGTCGCGATCGGAATCAGCAACGGGCAGATTGCGTCGAGCAGCGCCGCGGTGACCGCATCGGGCCGGGTCGCGGATGCCGGCAGCATCAACGTCACCTTGAGCACCGGCATCAAACGCGCCGTCGGCTCCGGCCGGCTCAGCGGCACCTCAGGCTCCGGCACCTGGCGTGGCGCCATGTGCTCGGGTACGTGGACGGCGGAGCGAATATAACTCCAAGCCGATGGGTGACGCATCGCCCTCCGGCGATGCGCCGTATTCAGGAACGGGCCCAGTCTAGCCGAGCGGCGCCGAATAGTCGGCGTCGGTGACCGGCTCGAGCCAGGTCGAATAGACGCCGTCGAGCGCTTCCTGCATGGCGATGTGGCACATGCTGTTGCCAGGCGAGGCGCCGTGCCAGTGCACTTCACCCGGCGGGATCCAGACGGTGTCGCCGGGGCGGATTTCCTTGACCGGACCGCCCTTGGTCTGGACGCGGCCGACACCGGAAATCACGTAGAGCGTCTGCCCGAGCGGATGGTGGTGCCAGTTGGTGCGGGCGCCGGGCTCGAACGAAACGCGTGAGACGTTCAGCCGCGCCGGCGCGGGCGCCATGTTGATGGGATCCTGCAACACGGTGCCGGTGAAGTTTTCCTTGGGCGCACGGCGTGTCGGCCGCGTACCTGCGAGCGTGATGTCCATGGGGTCCTCGTTTCCTGTTACTTCTTGCTGGCGGCGTAGCGCGCCTTGGTTTCGGCGTTCATGGGATAGAGGCCCGGCAGCGCCGCGCCGTTGTTCACCTCGTTGACGATCCAGGCTTCCATCCGCTCCTGCTCGACACCTTCATTGAGCACATGCTCGAGCATCGCTTGCGGAATCAGCACGCAGCCGTCCTGGTCGGCGACGACGATGTCGTTCGGGAACACGGCGACACCGCCGCAGCCGATCGGCTCGCCCCAACCGACGAAGGTGAGACCCGCGACGGACGGCGGCGCGGCATAGCCATCACACCAAACCGGAAGATTGGTGCCGAGCACACCCTCGACGTCACGAACCACGCCGTCGGTGACGAGCGCGGTCACGCCGCGCTTGACCATGCGGGCGCAGAGGATGTCGCCGAAAATGCCGGCGTCGGTGATGCCCATGGCGTCGACCACGGCGATGCAGCCTTCGGGCATCGCCTCGATCGCGGTGCGGGTCGAGATCGGCGACGACCAGGATTCCGGCGTCGCCAGATCCTCGCGCGCCGGCACGAAGCGCAGCGTAAAGGCAGGTCCCACCAGGCGCGGCAGGCCCGGGCGCAGCGGGCGCGCGCCGCGCATCCACACATTGCGCAGGCCCTTCTTCAGCAGGACCGTGGTGATGGTGGCAGTGGTGATGCCGGCGAGGGTCTTGCGGGCTTCGGGGGACAGCGACATGGACGAGAACGAGCTCCGAGGTGCAGGAAAGAACGCGCGCATCTTGCGAGCCGGGCGCTTGCCGTCAAGGCCCAAAGCCCTGCAATAATGCGGCCCTGCCGGGCTGTTATGCGACGCGATAACAAGGCTTTATCGCCACCCCTTGCATTAATTTATTGGACTTGCGGGCGCATTTACGCGAAGCAAAGGCATTCGCGGAACTCAAGGCTGAGCCCGCGCTTTTCTCAAGACCGATTTCGAGAAGTCATGGCCGCGACGCTTCCCCCGCCCCGCCTTCTGCCCAGCGGCGACAGCGCCGTCACGGTCGAGTTCAGCCGCACCATCGACGATGCCGCCAACGAGCGCGTGCTCGCACTCGACAAGGCGCTCGCGGCAAGCCCCATCGAGGGCATCTCCGAGACGATCCCGACCTATCGCTCGCTGCTGGTTCATTACGATCCCGGCAAGATCGGGTTCGACGCGCTCGGCGAAAAGCTGCTTGCGATCGCCAGCCAGAAGCTGCCGCCAACGACCAAGGCGCGGCGCTGGCGCATTCCGGTGGCCTATGGCGGCGAACACGGCATCGATCTCGAGGATGTCGCGAAAGCGCTGAACACCACGCCCGAAGACATCATCGCCCGGCATATCGGCGGCGACTATCGCGTCGCCATGATCGGCTTCACGCCGGGCTGGTCGTATCTCAGCGGCCTCGACAAATCGCTGCACATGTCGCGGCGCGAGAGCCCGCGGCTGTTCACGCCGGCAGGCACGATCTCGATCGGCGGCATCCAGGCGGGCATCCAGTGCCTGGCCGCGCCGAGCGGCTGGCACCTGTTGGGCCGCACGCCCGTACGGACCTATCAGCTCCACCGGAATCCGACCTTCCTCACCGAACCCGGTGATCGCGTGACGTTTTTCGCCATCGACCACAAGACCTTCGAGGAGCAGGACCGCGCCGCCGAGGCTGGCGAGATCATCGCCGAGCGGGTCGACGCATGAGCCGGCTCGTCGTCAGCACCATCGGTCCTGCAAGCTCCGTCCAGGACGGCGGACGGCTGGGCGCGCAGCGCTATGGGCTGACGGTCAGCGGCGCGATGGACCGGCTGGCGCTGGCCGCGGCGAACACGCTCGTTGGCAACGCGCCGTTCGCAGCCGCTGTCGAGATCGGCCCGTTCGGCGCGACGTTCACGGCCAAGGATGGCGCCGTGCGCGTCGCGATTTCTGGCGCGCCGCGCAATGCCGACATTGCCGGGAAACCGGTGCCGATGGATTCATCCGCCACGCTGAAGGACGGCGAGACCCTGACGCTCGGCTTTGCCCGCGGCGGCGCGTTCACCTATCTGGCCATCGAAGGCGCCATCAAGGGCGAAGAGGTGTTCGGCAGCCTCGCGGTGAATGCCCGCGCGGGCCTCGGCAGCCCCTACCCGCGCCCGCTGCAGGCCGGCGACGAGTTCGCGGTCGATTTTGCGAGCGGCGCGCCGGAACTGCGCATCGAGCTACCGAAGCCTGCGAGCGGTCCGATCCGCGTCGTGCTGGGCCCGCAGGACGACGAGTTCGACGACGCCAACAAGGCGCTGTTCCTGGACAGCGACTGGAGGATCTCGGCGACGTCAGACCGCATGGGCTACCGGCTCGAAGGCCCCGCCATCAAGCATCTGCACGGCCACAACATCGTTTCCGACGGCACCGTCAACGGCAGCATCCAGGTGCCCGGCAACGGATCGCCGATCGCGCTGATGATGGACCGCGGCACCTCGGGCGGTTATCCCAAGATCGCAACCGTGATCACGGCCGATGTCGGCCGCCTCGCACAGACCTCGGCGGGCACGGCGTTCCGCTTCAAGGCCGTCACCATGGCCGAAGCACAGGACGAGGCGCGCAAGTTTCAACAGCTGATCCGCACCCTGCCCGATCGCCTGCGCTCGTCCGACACGGTCGACCTCAACATCGAGGCGCTGAGCGATGCCAACGTCGCGGGCTATGCCGTGAGCGCCATGGATGCCGGGACCTGGCAGGTCACGGCGGAGCCTTAGACACAGGACCAAAGGCGGAGAGCAACCATGAAGACGATCGATCTCAATTGCGACCTCGGCGAAGGTTTTGGCGCATGGGAGATGGGCAACGACGCCGCGATGATCGAGCTCGCAAGCTCGGTCAACGTCGCCTGCGGTTTCCACGCCGGCGACCCCGACATCATGCGGCGGACGGTGGAACTGGCGAAGGCGCGCGGCGTCTCGGTCGGCGCGCATCCTGGGTATCGCGACCTGCACGGTTTTGGCCGCCATCCGATCGCGGGCCTGAAGGCGTCCGAGATCGAGAACCTCGTCGCCTACCAGATCGGCGCGCTGCAGGCGATCGCGACTGCGGCCGGCCACAAGGTGACGCATGTGAAGGCGCATGGCGCGCTTTCGAACGTCGCTTGCGAGGACGACATGACGGCCAAGGCGATCGCTGCCGGCATCAGGGCGGTCGACCCCAGCCTGATCTTCGTCGTGCTGGCCAATTCAAAACTGGTGAAGGCCGGCGAGGAAGCCAATTTGCCGATGGTCCACGAAGTGTTCGCAGACCGCGCCTATGAGGACGACGGCAACCTCGTCTCGCGCAAGAAGCCCGGCGCGGTGCTGCACGATGCGAAAGTCATTGCTGATCGCGTGGTGCGCATGGTGCAGGACGGCGCGGTGGTGTCGGTCACCGGGAAGGTCATCAAGATGCGCACGGACACGGTGTGCATCCACGGCGACACGCATGGGGCGGTCGAGATCGCGCGAACGCTGCGTCAGGCGTTGAAGGATGCGGGGATCGAGGTTGCGCCGTTCAGGCGCGGGTCGTGAGGTTCGCGCGCTGCTCAAATCGCGAAAACAACCCCATGCACAGTAGAAAGCCACCGCCGGCGGACAGCGCGGCGGCGGCGATTAGTCCTGATCCCGCCGCGGCCTAGTATACGTCAGCCTGGAAGCGGCCCTTTTTCTTGAGGTCGGCGACAAAGCTCACGGCCTCGTCGGTCGAGCGCGCTCCGAACTGGGCGACGATGTCGACCAGCGCGCGCTCGACGTCCTTGGCCATCCGCTTGGCATCGCCGCAGATGTAGAGATGCGCGCCTTCGGCAAGCCAGGTCCAGACCTCGCGGCCGAGTTCGCGCATGCGATCCTGCACATAGAACTTCTTCTCGCCGTCGCGCGACCAGGCCAGCGACAAGCGCGTCAGGAGGCCCGAGGTCTTCATCGCGTTGAGCTCGTCACGATAGAAGAAGTCGCAATCGCTGCGCTGATGGCCGAAGAACAGCCAGTTCTTGCCCTGCGCACCGGTTGCCTTGCGATCGAGCAGGAAGGCGCGGAACGGCGCGATGCCGGTGCCGGGGCCGATCATGATGACCGGAATCTTCGGATCCTCCGGCAGGCCGAAGCCATGCGCCTTCTGCACATAGACCTTGAGCTTGTCGCCCTCGTTGATGCGCTCGCCGAGGAAGGTCGAGGCGACGCCGAGCCGCTTGCGCTTGCCGATGACGTAGCGCACGGAATCGACCGTCAGCGAGAGCTTTCCGGGCGTCGCATTGTGCGACGACGAGATCGAATAAAGCCGCGGCTGCAGCGGCTCCAGCGCCTCCACGAACGCCTCCGGATGCGGCCGCGTACCCGAAAACTTCTGAAGCGCGGCCATCACGTCGAGAGTTGCGGCATCGCCATCGGGATCCTCGCCCTGCGCCAGCGCCCTCGCCTTCTCGCGCTGCGCGCCGCCGGTGATGAAGGAGAGCAACTCGAACAGCTTGTCGGGCGCCGGCGACAGCGAGACGTCCTCGACCAGCGCCTCGCGCAGCGTCTTGTTGTTGACCTTGGTGGTGTGGGAGGCGCCGAGCAGTGCGATGATCTGGTCGACGAGGCCGAGGTCGTTGCGGGCGAACACGCCGAAGCTGTCGCCGACGACGTAGTCGAGCTTGCTCTCGGAAAGATCGAACTCGACGTGATAGGTCTCCTTCTCCGAGCCGCCCTTGTTGAGCAGGCGGCGCGACAGGAAGGTGGCGTCAGCCGGATTTTCGCGGGCACGACCGAGTTCGGCTTTCACCTCCGGCGCAGCGGGTGCGCTTGCAGCGGGCGCGGCAGCTCCGCCACCAGGCTTGGCGGCCGGCGCCTTGTCGACCTCCTCGAACAGCTGTTTGAGCATCCGCGCCGTCTCCTTGCCGCCGGGGGCGCAGAGGTTGAGCCGGGCTTCGCTCTTGTTGGCGATCGAGTCCGAATAGTCGGCGCAATTGTAGCCGCACTGGCCGCAATCCTGCTGCGCCATCGCCGCCATCATGCGGCGGCGGAGCGGACGCCCCTCCGCGAGCTTCATGCGGTCGGCGATCGGCATGGCCGGGTCGTGCCAGGGTGCCTCCCCGTCATCGCCATCGCCCTGCGGCGCCAGCACCGCGCCGTTCTCCGCCGGCGACAGCGGCGTCGAGCCGTCGAGACCGAACATGCCGACGAGAAAGCCGTTCAGCCACAGCCGCTGGCCCTCGGTGAACGGTGCATTGGCCGGAATGATCTCGATCTTGGGAGGCACGGACATCTGGGTCATGCTGCTACTTCCGCTTCGGCGAGTTTGCGTAAGGCTTCACCGTCATGGCGACGGGAGAAGGTCAGGAACGTCTCTTCGGGTGAGGCGCGATGGGCGAGATAGGCCTTGAGCAGGCCCTCCACCCTCACAGGCACATCCTCGGCCTTCACGTCGTGGAACACCTCCTGGCCGATATCGGCATCGGGACCGAAGCCGCCGCCGGTGAACAGGTGATAACCCTCGACCTGGTCATCCTCGCTGGCGCCAGGCACCTTGGCCGCGATCAGGCCGATGTCGGAGATGTAGTGCTGCGCACACGAGTGATGGCAGCCGGTCAGATGGATGTTGAGCGGCGTGTCGAGTTTGATGCGCTCGTCGCACCAGTCGCCGATCGCGGCGGCATGACGCTTGGTGTCCGAGGCCGCGAACTTGCAGCCGGCATTGCCGGTGCAGGCGATCAGGCCGGCGCGGACGTTCGAGACTTCAGTGGCGAGGTCGAGCTTCTCCACCGCGGCGGTGACGAGCGCGACGTTCTCGTCGCGGACGCCCGAGATCAGCAGGTTCTGCCAGACCGTCAGGCGGATATCGCCGTCGCCGAGATCCTGCGCGATCTTGGCAAGCCCGCGCATCTGCTCGCAGGTGAGCTTGCCGATCGGCAGCGCGACACCGACCCAGTTGAGTCCGCCCTGCTTCTGCTTGTGCACGCCGATATGGGCCATGCGATCGGACAAGGGCCGCGGCAGCAGCGCTTCCGCCGGCACGCGCGCGAACGGCTTCTTCAGCCGCTCCTCGACCAGCTTGAGGAAGCCGTCGTGGCCCATGATGTCGAGCACGTATTTCAGCCGCGCCTTGTTGCGGTTGGTGCGATCGCCATGCTCGATGAAAACGCGCACGATGGCATCGGCAACCGCGGTCGCGTCTTCAGGGCGAACGACGATGCCGGAATATTTTGCAAAGTCCTTGTGGCCGGTGATGCCGCCGAGGCCGAGCTTGAACCAGACGCCCGGATCGACGCCAAAACCGTCCTTCACTTCGACCGCGGTGAAGGCGATGTCATTGGTCTCCTCCAGCGCTGCGATCTTGCCGGCGCCGTCGAAGGCGACGTTGAACTTGCGCGGCAGGCCGAACAGCGAGCGGTCGTTGAGGATGTGGTAGTGCCATTCGCGCGCATAGGGGCGCGTGTCGAGCAGCTCCTGCGGATCGATGCCAGCCGTCGGCGTGCCCGTGACGTTGCGGATATTGTCGGCGCCGGCACCGCGCGAGCACAGGCCGATGTCCTGCACGCCTTCGATCAGCCTGACCGCGTTCTTCGGCTCGATCTCGCGGATCTGGAAGTTGGCGCGGGTGGTGACATGGGTGTAGCCGCCGCCGCAGCTTTCGGCGATGTCGGCGAGCCCCGACATCTGCCAGTGCTTCAGGATGCCGTTGGGAATGCGCAGGCGCGCCATGTAGGAGGTCTGTGCCGGCGCGACCCAGAAGATGCCGTAGTAGCGCCAGCGGAAATTGTCCGCCGGCGTCGGATTGGCGTTGTTGCGCGCCTGGTCCTTCAGCCGCTCATAGGCGTCGAACGGATGCATCTCGCGCTTGAACTTCTCCTGGTCGGCGAGCTTCTTGCCCGCCGCCGTAAGCTTGTCCTGCGCCTTGATCGCCGCAGCGTCCGGCCCCGTCGGTTCAGACGGAGCGCCGGCCGCAGGCGCGCCGCCGGCTGCAAAGGCGCGCCCGACACGTCCGACCTGCATGCCGGACATGAAGCCTTCGAGATAGCGCTTCTGCTCGTCGGAGAAATCGGCCGTGGGTGCTGTATCGAGTTTCATGGACTGAATGGACCTACTCTGCTGCCTGGACCGCGACCTGCGCGACGTCGGCCGTGGGCGTGGCGGGCTTGTACGTCGTGTAGAGCGCAAGGCCGGTGAAGACGAAGCCGCCGACGAGATTTCCCAAGGTCACCGGGATCTGATTCCACAGCCACCAGTCGGAGACGCTGACCTTGGCGCCGAGCATCATGCCCGTCGGGATGATGAACATGTTGACGACGGCATGCTCGTAGCCGAGCGCGAAGAACAGGAAGATCGGCAGCCAGGTCGCCGCAATCTTGCCGACCGTCGAAGTCGAGGTCATCGCCATGACGACGCCGAGGCAGACCAGCCAGTTGCAGAGGATCGCCTTTACAAAGACCGAGACGAGGCCTGCCGTGCCGATCGCGGCGTTGCCGATCGTCTTGGCCTCGGCGACCGCAACGATCTTTGCGGCGACGCCGGCCACTTCGACCTTGCCCATGTTGGTGAGCGAGATGGCGATCAGCGCGCCGACGGCAATGCTGCCGAGCAGGTTGGCGACGAAGACCCACGACCAGTTGGCGATGACCGCATTCCAGCTTGCCTTGCCTTCGAGACGTGCGAGCGGAACGATCGCGAAGCTGCCGGTGACGAGTTCGAGACCGAGCAGCACGATCATCACGAGGCTGACCGGGAAGATCAGCGCGCCGACGATCGGTTGCCCCGTCGTGACCGCGCCGGTCAAGGCGAGCGTGGTGGCCGCGCCCAGCAGTGCACCCGAGATCGCGCCACGGATCATGATGTCGCGCGGGGCGAGCGCCAGCTTCTTCAGGCTGGCATCGACCATCGAGGCCACGACGTCGGAGGGTTTCGCGTAATCCATTTCGAAGCTCCAGCTTGCCGCGCGATAAGCGGCGTCAACGGGTTGAACTGACGTTGATCGCTGGGAGCCGGTTACAGGCACGCGCCTCTCCGGAACCCGGGCGATCCGATCAGCCTCGTTGCTGCGGAAATCCACCATGGACCTGGAGCCGCCGGCGCCCACGCCGAGCGGCTTGGGCTCTCTCCATTCAAGGAGTGTGCCAACGCAGCATAAGCTACAAAATCACATAAAATCAGTGATTTAATCTTATGTGCAGCGCATGAAGTGGATCATGGTTCATGCTGCTTCGGGCAGCAATAGCCCAAAGATTAAGCTTCGAATCGAACTGAGCAATATTTGAGCAGAGCCTTACGGCACGCGCCGCCCGACCTCAAACGAGGCGAGATAACCGGCGACATCGCCGGGATCAAAAGCCGGTCCGGCAAAGGCGCCGAAGGGGGCGCTCGCCTGCACCTCTCCGCTCCGCCCAATGGCGGCATCATAGAGATCCGGCCGAAATACCGCCATCGCCGTCTTGAGCGCCTCCGGGCTGAGGGCCGTCTGACCCCAGCGTACCATCTGCGCGTAGAGCCAGGCCGCCTGAACCGGGTCCGGGCGCCCCGCTCCTTCGCGGCCGACCAGGAGGTAGCGGCCGCTCTCGCGCACCGCACCATCGGGCGAAATCTTCAGCCGCCCGGTGAGCGAGCGCTGGATCACCTCGGCATCGACACCGATCCGCTCGGGCTGCGCCAGGATTTGCGCGGCCTCCGCCAGGTTCTCAGGCTGCTCGATGAACGCGGCTCCCTTGACCGCCGCACGCACAAGGCTCGCGACCACATCCGGATGCTTGTCCGACCAGACCTGGCGGACCGCCAGCACCTTCTCCGCCGCACGCACCAGGATGTCGGAAACGAAATGCAGGATGTGGCCAATACCGAGATCGACCGCGATCGAATTCCAGGGCGCGCCGACGCAGAAGGCATCGACGTGGCCGCTCTTGAGGCTGTCCACCATGTAGGGGGGCGGCAGCACGACAAGGCGCACGTCCTCGTCCGGATCGACGCCCGCGGCCGCCATCCAGAACCGCAATTGGTAATTGTGGGTCGAGAACGGGAAGGTCATGCCGAAGGTCAGCGGATCGGCGCCCGCCTTGCGCCTGATGGCAACGACCTTCGCCAGCGCCTTTGCGGTGGCGAGCGGATCGAAACGGTCGCCGTCGATTTGATCCATCAGCGCAGCATGCAGCGCCGGCGAGACCGTGATCGCATTGCCGTTGACGCCGAGATTGAAGGGCGCGGCGATCGGCACCTTGACGTGACCGAGTCCGAGCGAGGACGCGATCGCGACCGGCGCCAGCAGATGCGCGGCATCGAACAGGCCGATGTTCAGCTTGTCGCGGACGTTCGACCACGACACCTCGCGCACCAGCTCGACCTCGAGCCCCTCGGCCGCGGCAAATCCCTTGTCGACGGCGACGATCAGGGCGGCGGCATCGACCAGCGGAATGAAACCGATGCGGAGGGAAGCGGTCATTTCAGCATCTCCGACGCGGTGATGATCGACTGCGCGATCTCGCCGATTTTCTTCTTCTCGCGCATGGCGGTCGAGCGCAGCAGCACGTAGGCCTCGTCCTCGGTGAGGCCCTTGACCTTCATCAGAATGCCCTTGGCCTTCTCGATGATCTTGCGATCCTCGAGCTGAGACTTGGTGCGCTCCAGCTCCTCCTGAAGCTTTGCGAAGGCGTTGAAGCGCGACACGCAGAGATCGAGGATCGGCTTGATCCGCTCCTTCTTCAGACCGTCGACGATATAGGCAGACACGCCAGCCTCGACCGAGGCCTGGATCGAGGCGGAGTCGCTCTGGTCGACGAACATCGCGATCGGCCGCTTCACCGCACGACTGACCTGGAACATCGCCTCCAGCACGTCGCGGCTGGGGTTTTCCAGATCGATCAGGATGATGTCGGGGTCCACCGCATAAATACGGGCGAGCAGGCTCTGCATCTCGCTGATATGGACGACCTGCGTGAATCCGGCCTCCCGCAACCCCTCCTCTAGGATCGCAGCCCGGACAGGGCTTTCGTCGACAATCACGATTTTGGGCGACTGTTCGGCGCTCATGGCTCACTCACGGCAGGCGATTCATCCATAGCATGCCGGACGGCCATGCAAAGGGTTGTAATTATGGGCAATTGGGACTAGCTCAAGCCTGTCAATCAGGCAGATTTGGATATGGATCAGACGGCTGCGCCCAAGGTCAGCTTCGTGTCACTCGGGTGTCCCAAGGCTTTGGTGGATTCCGAGCGTATCATCACGCGCCTCCGCGCCGAGGGCTACGAGCTCGCGCGCAAGCATGACGGGGCGGACATCGTCATCGTCAACACCTGTGGCTTCCTCGACAGCGCCAAGCAGGAATCGCTCTCGGCGATCGGCGACGCCATGGCCGAGAACGGCAAGGTGATCGTGACCGGCTGCATGGGCGCGGAGCCGGAAGCGATCGAGCAGGCGTATCCCGGCGTGCTCTCCATCACCGGTCCGCAGCAATATGAGAGCGTGCTCGATGCCGTGCATCGCGCGCTGCCGCCGGCGCATAATCCACATCTCGACCTGGTGCCGCCGCAGGGCATCAAGCTGACGCCGCGCCACTACGCCTACCTGAAGATTTCCGAAGGCTGCAACAACCGCTGCACCTTCTGCATCATCCCGAAGCTGCGCGGGGATCTCGTGTCGCGTCCGGCCGATGACGTACTGCGCGAGGCCGAGCGGCTGGTCAGCGCCGGCGTGAAAGAGCTGCTGGTGATCTCGCAGGACACCTCGGCCTATGGCGTCGATCTCAAATACGCCGAAAGCCCGTGGAAGGATCGCCAGGTCCGCGCCAAATTCCTCGATCTCGCGCGCGAGCTCGGCGAACTCGGCGCCTGGGTCCGGCTGCAATACGTTTACCCCTACCCGCATGTCGACGAGGTCATCGCGCTGATGAACGAGGGCAAGGTGTTGCCCTATCTCGACATCCCGTTCCAGCATGCGAGCCCCGAGGTGCTGAAGGCGATGAAGCGCCCGGCAGCACAGGACAAGACGCTGGCGCGGATCAAGCGCTGGCGCGAGGAATGTCCTGACCTTGCGCTGCGCTCGACCTTCATCGTCGGCTTCCCCGGCGAGACCGATGCCGACTTCGCCTATCTGCTCGACTGGCTCGATGAAGCCGAGATCGATCGCCTCGGCTGCTTCAAGTACGAGCCGGTTGCGGGCGCGACGTCGAACGCGATCGCCAATCCCGTGCCGGAAGAGGTCAAGCAGGAGCGCTACAACGCGCTGATGGCGCGCCAGCAGAAGATCTCGGCGCGCCGGCTGAAGCGCAAGGTCGGCACGCGCCAGCAGATCATCATCGACGAGGTCGGACCGACCGTCGCGAAGGGCCGCTCAAAGGCCGATGCGCCCGAGATTGACGGCGCGGTCTATCTGTCGAGCCGCCGGCCCCTGCGCGTCGGCGAGATCGTCACCGCGAAGATCGAGCGCGCGGATCAATATGATCTGCACGGCAGCGTCGCTGGGTTCTGAGCGCCGACCGTTCGTTGTTGCGAACGAGCTAGCCGCGGGGGCTCGCTGCAACCTCTCCCGCGAGCGGGAGCAAACCCGCGGCTGGAGCTTCCGCTATCTCACGCCAGCCATTTCGGCACCCAGCGCTCGGGGCGCGGGGCGCGGGTGAGATCGGCCCTGGCTTCGGAGAGCAGCGCCGGCTCGCCCCCGATGGTCGGGCGCACATCGTACTCGAAATTCGGCATGACGCGGCCGTCGGCGGAAAGGCCGAACTTCATCGCGTACCACAGGCCGAGCTCGGGCTGGGCGCGGCGCATCTCCTCGCGCAGGTCACGCAGCAGGGATTCGATCGAGGCGGCCTCCTCGAACGGCTGCGGCCCGCGCGACAGCACGCGCGCTTCATACTGCTTGCCGACGATGGCGACCTCGAAATGGGTCTTGTCCCAGGCGTTCTTGCCTTTGGGCAGATGCGCGGCCAGCCGCCAGCCAAGCTCGGCCATCAGGCGGTGATTGGCCCAGTATTCCTCGCGGTCCCGGCTCCACTTCTCGACGAAGCCGCGGAAGTCCGGCAGCTCGCCGTCCTCGCAAGGCGCCGGCTCGCCGGCCGGCTGCCGGGCCAGCCATTGCGCGAGCTCGACCGTCTGCGGCTCGACCTCGTCGTGCGGCCGCAGATCGTGCCAGGCCTCGTCGAATTGCTGCGACGTCAGTTTGGTGAGCAGCACGTCGAGGGACGGCGCAAGCAACTCATAATCGCCCTCGGAGCCCAGCCCCACGATCGGCGGATTGTCCCGGTCGAGGCCCGCGCCATACCAGCCGCCGACAGCCGAACCGTCCGGCAGCCGCATGAACAGCGAGAACCTGTCGCGCAACGGGCTGCCGTCGAAGATCGGCGCCTGATCGGAGAACTGGCCCTGCAGGGAGAAGCAGCCGACGCTGCCCCAGGGGCGCCCCTTCAGCCAGGTGGCGAAGTCGACCAGAAGCGGCGGCGCCTCAATGCCCGGCGGGAACGCGCCGCGAATACTGTCGAGGTCGATCGGGTAAGGGGTGTCGGACAAGGCTGCAAACTGTCTGGTTGGTCCCGCCTTCTTGGTCTCGACCGGTGTGGGTCCGGTTCGAACCAATTCGCGTCCTGAGATCACAAACGCGCTAGGGGCTTTTTTGTTTCTGGGCGGCAATCGAATGACACGCAATCACGTGATCGGTATCCGGGGCGGCGTCTGCGCGATCAGCGCAGCATTGATTCTGCTTGCCCTTCCCGCCGCGGCGCAATCTCCACCAGCCGATCAGGCGCGTCAATGGTGCTTCGGTTCCAGCGACATCGGCGACGACCAGCGCATCGACGGATGCACGATTGTGCTGCAGGCCGATCCGTCGAACGTCGGCGCACTCGTGAACCGGGGCAAATCGTTTCGGCGCAAGAAAAAAACGCAGCAGGCCCTCGCCGACTACACCCGCGCCGTCGAGCTGGCCCCTGACAATCCCGAAATCTGGTTCGGTCGCGGGATCACCTATGCCGATCTCGGCGATCGCGACCACGCCATCGCGGACTACACGCACGCGATCGAGCTGAAACCTGACAACGCGTCCTACTGGTGCAACCGCGGCAATGTGCGCATCGCGCAGAACGACTTCGAGCATGGGTTCGCCGACTTCGACCAGGCTATCATCATCGATCCGAAATTCGCGCTGTGCTATTTCAACCGCGGCACGGCTCGTGCGTGGCATCGCGAGCCCGATCGCGCGCTCGCTGATCTCGACATGGCGATCAAGCTCGATCCAAACTACGCGGCCGCATACGGCAATCGCGCCCGCCTCTATCGCGACCGCGGCGGTCGCGATCACGCACTGGCCGACTTCACCAAATCACTTGAGCTCAATCCGAACAATGCCGGCGATGCCCGCGCGCGCGGCGACATGTATCTCGACGCGCATGATTACGAGCGCGCGCAGGCGGATTTCGACCGCTCGATCAAGGCCAATCCAAATTACGCCGGCGTATTCTACGGGCGCTGCGTAACCCACGAGATCCTGCACCAGTTTCCCGAGGCCCTGGCCGATTGCAATCAATCGCTGCGGATGAAGCCGAATGAACCCAACATGCTGAGCAGCCGAGGCCGCATCAAGCTTCGGCTCGGGCAATACGACGCGGCGATGGCAGATTTCGATGCCGCGCTGAGCGTGAATCCGAACTCCGAAACCGCGCTCTACGGGCGCGGACTTGCGAAGCGCAAGAAGGGCGACAGCGAAGGCGCTGCGCGCGATATTGCGGCGGCCAAGGCGATCAATGTGGGGATCTCAGGCGCATACGAGCATCTCGCACTTCCTTGAGTTTCTTGCCGCTGCATGCGCGCCGCCATGTGACACTGAGGGCGGCGCATTTGAGCCGAGCGATCTACGCCCGGCGCCGCATCGTGCAAATTGCCCGCTTGACAGACCCTGCCCTTCGGCTGTACGGACGCGCCCCATGATCAACTCTCGGACCCAACTGCGCCAGGCCATGCGTCGTCGCTCCCGCGACGATGATGGGTTGCGCCATGTCCGACGACGCCGCTGAACCAGTAAATTCAGCACAGTTTTCGAGAAGGCCGCACCCGCAAAGTGCGGCCTTCTTGCTTTTCGCGTCCGTTTTTCACCCGCCTCCCAAGATCTTCCTACCGCAAAGAGGAGTTCGAGACATGACGACCGCCACCCATCCGTATGATGCGCTGATGGACATCACCGCACGACCCAAGGCCGTGTTCGTCCGCGGTGCCGGCTCATACCTCTGGGATGACAGCCGCAAGCGCTATCTCGATTTCGTGCAGGGCTGGGCCGTCAACTGCCTCGGCCACTCCCCACCCGCGGTGGCCGAAGCGCTGGCCGCGCAAGCCAAGCGGCTGCTGACGCCGAGCCCGGCCTTCTACAACGAGCCGAGCCTGAAGCTCGCGCAGGCCCTCGTCGAGAGCAGCGCGTTCGACCAGGTGTTCTTTGCCAATTCAGGCGCAGAGGCCAATGAAGGCGCGATCAAGCTCGCGCGCAAATTCGGCAGCCTGCACAAGAACGGCGCGTTCGAGATCATCACGTTCGAAGGCGGCTTCCACGGACGGACGCTGGCGACGATGTCGGCCTCGGGCAAGAAGGCGTTCGAGCCGCTGTTCGAACCGAAGGTATCAGGCTTCAAGAAAGCGAAGCTCAACGACATCGCCTCGGTCGAGAGCCTGATCAACGGCAACACCGTCGCTGTCATGCTCGAGCCGATCCAGGGCGAGTCCGGCGTGTGGCCGGCGACCGATCAGTTCCTGCGGGAGCTGCGCGCGCTCACCGAGGCGCACGGCCTGCTGCTCATCTTCGACGAGATCCAGACCGGCATGGGCCGGACCGGAAAGCTCTTCCACTATGAGCACACGGGGATTGCACCCGATATCATGACGCTCGGCAAGGGCATCGGCGGCGGCGTACCGCTCGCGGCCTTGCTCGCGACCGAGCGCGCCTCGTGCTTCGAGCACGGCGACCAGGGCGGCACGTTCAACGGCAATCCGGTGATGTGCGCGGCCGGTCTTGCGGTGCTGGAAGAAGTCGGCAAGCCCGACTTCCTAAAGCAGGTGGGTGAGACCGGCCTGCTGCTCGAATGCGAGCTGCAAAAAGTATCAGTGCGGCACGGCCTCGGCGGCGTGCGCGGCCGCGGCCTGCTGCTGGCGCTCGACCTCAGGCTGCCGATCGCGCCCGGCATCGTCGCGCAGGCCTTCGAGGCCGGCGTGCTGCTGAACGCGCCGCAGCTCGACACGCTGCGCTTCATGCCGGCGCTGAATGTGGCGAAGGCGGAGATCGCCGAGATGATCGGCTGTCTCGACGAGATCTTGACCAAGGCCGGCGCGGCAAGACGGGTGGCGTAACCAACGCCGTCGTTCCGGGGCGGTCCGCAGGACCGAACTATGGTGCGCAACTGCGCACCTGAGAATCTCGAGGTTCCGGGTTCGATGCTACGCATCGCCCCGGAACGACGAGCCTACGGCTTCAAGATCGAAGCCCCGGTCGTCTTGCGGCTTTCCAAATCGACATGAGCCTTGGCCGCATCCTTGAGCGCATAGGCGTGATTGATCGGCACGTGCAGCTTGCCGTTGATGACGGCGGAGAACAGCGTGTCGGCGCCTTCCAGCAGCTCCTTGCGCGTGCCGATATAGTCGTTGAGCTTCGGCCGGGTCGCGAACAGCGAGCCGTGATTGTTCAGCTCGGCGATCGCGAACGGCGGCACCGGGCCTGAGGCGTTGCCGAACGAGACGAACATGCCACGCGGCTTCAGGCAGGACAGCGAGCCCGGAAAGGTCGCCTTGCCGACGCCGTCATAGACGACGTCGCAGCCCTCGTTGCGGCTGATCTGCTTCACGCGCGCAACGAAGTCTTCCTCGTTGTAGAGGATGACGTGGTCGCAACCATTGGCTTCAGCAAGCTCGGCCTTGGCGCGCGAGCCGACCGTGCCGATGACGTGCGCCCCGAGCGCCCTCGCCCACTGGCAGGCGAGCAGGCCGATGCCGCCGGCCGCAGCATGGATCAGCACGCGATGATGCGGCTCGACCTTGAAGGTCTTGTGGAGGAGATACCAGACGGTCAGGCCCTTGAGCATCAGCACCGCGCCCTGCTCGTGGGTGATGTGATCCGGCAGCTTGACCAGCTTCTCCCAGGAGATGTTGCGCTCGCTCGCATACGCGCCGAGATTGTGATAGTAGGCGACGCGGTCACCGGGGTGGAAATTGGTCACGCCCGGCCCGACCGCGACCACCTCGCCCGAGGCCTCGTTGCCGGCGATGAAGGGCAAGCCCGGCGCCTTGTAGAGGCCGGTGCGATAATAAACGTCGATGAAGTTCAGGCCGACCGCATGCTGGCGGATGCGCACCTCGCCGGCGCCGGGCGCCGGGACATCGACGCTCTCATAGACCAGGGCCTCAGGGCCCCCGACCTTGTGCACCCGGACGGCTTTGGTCATCACCTGACCTCCTCTTCTCCAAGGCCAGCGAAAGACATAGCGCTTGCCTTGTCAACTCGACGCCAGCCGGAGCGGCTAGCCGGGCTTTTTCTTGCGGTTGCGCTTGGCCAGCACGTTGAAGAATTCCACCGCCGCAGAGAACGCAATTGCGAAATAGATGTAGCCGCGCGGGATATGGAATTTGAATCCGTCCGCGACCAGGGCGACGCCGATCAACACCAGAAATGCCAGCGCCAGCATCTTGGTGGTCGGATGTTCCGCGACGAATCGCGCCACGGGTCCCGACGAAATGTACATGATCAGGCAGGCGATCACGACGGCCGCGATCATGATCTCGATGTCCTGCGCCATGCCGATCGCGGTGATGATCGAGTCGAGCGAGAACACGATGTCGATGACGACGATCTGAGCGATCACCCAGAAGAAGGCGCTGCGAGCGGACTTGCCCTCGCCCTCCTCGTCGTCGGCGTCGACTTCGGCGTGGATCTCGTGGGTTGCCTTGGCGATCAGGAACAGGCCGCCGCCGATCAGGATGAGGTCGCGCCACGAGAAATCGTAGCCAGCGAGCGAAAACACCGGCGCCGTCAGGCCGATCAGCCAGACCAGCACGCTGAGCAGGATGATGCGGAAGACCAGCGCCAGCGCCAGCCCGATCTGGCGCGCACGATGGGCCTGCGGCTCGGGGATGCGCGAGACGATCACCGACAGGAAGATGACGTTGTCGATGCCGAGCACGATCTCGAGCGAAGTCAGGGTCAGCAGCGCGGCCCAGGCCTCGGGGCTGGTCAACAAATGCATCACGTGAAGGACCTCACCAACCGGATCAATGCATCGCTGAAGGCGATCCAGAGCGCGATCGCGCACAGCGCGACAGTCACGCCGGCGCCGACGCGAAAATCCATCTCCAGCGCATAGAACCCGAGCACTGCCCATAGCGCGATCAGCGACATCGTCAGCCAGCGCAGCCGCACGACGCGGACCGGATGCAGCACGTGGAACGGCACGAAGGTCAGCACCACGAGGGCTGCGACCAGCAGCGTCGACGACAGCGGCGGCCAGTGCAGCAGGAACAGATAGAACGCCGCCGCATTCCACAGCGCCGGAAAGCCGCGGAAATGGTTGTCGTCCGCCTTCATGCGCAGATCGGCGAAATAGAGCGCGCTGGTGACGATGATGGCGATGCCGAGCAAGGGCGCCGCCACCGGCAGCAGCATGCCGCTCGCCACGATCGCATAGGCGGGCACGAACACATAGGTGACGAAATCGACCACGAGGTCAAGCACATCGCCCGACCAGTTCGGCTGCACATTCTTGACGTCGAGCAGGCGCGCGATCGGCCCGTCGATCGCATCGATGATGAGCGCGACGCCCAGCCAACCGAACATCGCCGCCCAGTGCTCGCGCACGGCCTCCAGCATCGCCAGCAGCGCGATGGCCGCGCCGAAGGCGGTGAAGATGTGCACCGAGAACGCCGCGGCACGGATCGCGGGGGTCGGCTTGAGGGAATCCTCTTGGCTGTCCATGCTTTCTGCTACCAGAACGGGACCGGTTTGCACATCCGCCGTCGCGGCATTGCGCCGCGCTATCAGTCATAAAATCAGGCAAAATAGGTGGGCTTGAATTTGCCGCGGGGCGTGTCAAATGTCGTGACATGACAGACGCACCGACACTCTTTGACGTAAGCGTTATCGGCGGTGGACCGGCCGGCCTTGCGGCCGGAATTGCCCTGGCGCAGCGAGGGGCGCGAACCGCGCTGGTGGCGCGGCGCCTGCCCTATGCCGACAACAGGACCACCGCGCTGCTGGGCGCCTCGGTCGATCTCCTGGAGAGCCTCGACGTCTGGCCTCGCTGCAAGGACAAGGCAGCCGCCCTCGAAGTGATGCGCCTCGTCGACGACACCAACAGGCTGTTCCGCGCGCCGGAGGTCCGGTTCTCCTGTCACGAGATCGGCCGCGACGCGTTCGGCTACAACATCGACAACCGCTCGCTGATGCTGGCGCTGGAAGCGCGCGCGGCCGAGCTGCCCAATCTCGTCCGCTTCGACGACGAGGCCGAGAGCGCCGTCATCGAAGCCGATGACGTCGCCATCCGCACGGCGTCCGGGCAATTCCTCTCGGCCCGGCTCGTGGTCGGCGCCGACGGCCGGCACTCGCTGTGCCGGGAGGCGGCCGGCATCGCGGTCACGCGGCGCGACCTGACGCAGACCGCCCTGACCTTCAACGTCAGCCATGCCAGGCCACATCGCAATGTGTCGACCGAGTTCCACACTCCGCACGGGCCCTGTGTGTTCGTACCCCTGCCCGGCAACCGCTGCAGCATCGTCTGGGTCTCTGCCCCCGCGGAGGCCGAGCGGCTTCGGGCTCTCAGCGACGAGGAACTCTCCGCCGCGATCGAGAAACAGTCGCATTCGATCCTCGGCCGGATGACGGTCGAGCCCGGCCGCAACATGTTCCCGCTCGCGATCGAACGGCCGCAATCGTTCGCGCGCGACCGCATCGCGCTGGTCGGCGAAGCCGCCCATGTGGTTCCGCCGATCGGCGCCCAGGGCCTCAATCTCGGCTTGCGGGATGCAGCCGACATTGCCCGCCTTGCCGGCGAAGCCGTCGCATCCGGGCAGGATCCCGGCACGGACGACGTGCTGAGGAGATATGATCGGGCACGCCGGCCCGATATTTTGAGCCGGACCTTTGCGATCGACATCGCCAATCGCTCGCTGCTCAACGACTTCCTGCCGCTCCAGCCGGTCCGCGCCGTCGGCATGCACCTGCTCGGCGCCATCGGCCCGCTCCGGCGCTTTGCGATGCGCGAAGGGCTGACGCCGACTTGGCGCAGGTAGTTTGGCGCAGGTAGTTTGCGCGCAGGTAGGATCTACGGAAACACCAATCGCCCGGTTTGAAGCAGCCACATCACGCTGGTCAGCGTGACCACGGATGCAAACGTGCCGAGCAGCACGGCGACGGAGGCGGATTCGATCCACGCATCGTTTTGCCGGGCGATCACGAACACATTCAGCGCCGGCGGCAGCGAGGCCATCAGGATGGCCGTCGCGGCCCAGGGCTGTGCGAACGGACCGAATGCCAGCATCAGGCCGAATGCCGCGAGCGGATGGATCAGGAGTTTGACCGCGATCACGCCAGGCACCTCCCAGGGCACGCGGTCGAACGGCCGCAGCGCCACCGTCACGCCGAGCACGAACAGCGCAGTCGGCGCCGCCGCATTCTGGAGGAAGGTGATGGTGCGGTCGAGCGCCACCGGCAGCTCGATATGGAGCGCAGCCACCGCTGCGCCAAAGCAGGCCGACATGATCAGCGGGTTGAGCACGATCTGCTTCAGCACGACGCCGAAGGCGTGAACGATCGATGGATGATCGCGGTCTGACAGTTCGATCAGCAGCGGCACGATGGTGAACAGGAAGATGCTGTCGCAGCAGAAGATCAGCGCGGTCGGCGCCGCCGCTTTCGACCCGAGCACGGCGAGCGCCAGTCCCGGGCCCATGTAGCCGATATTGCCGTAGCCGCCTGAGAGGCCCGCGAGCGTCGCCTCGCGCAGGGACAGCCCGCCGAGCACCTTGCCGACGACCAGCGCGATGGTGAACGCCGCAACCGTCGACAGCGTGGTCGCGACCAGGAACGGCGGGTTGTTCAATTCCGAAAACGGCGTCTTCGACATGATCGCGAACAGCAGCGCCGGCAGCGACACGTAGAGCAGGAAGAAGTTCATCCAGGCGAGGCCTGATTCCGGCAGCGACTTGGCCTTGCCGCAGGCGAATCCGACGAAGATCAAGCCGAAATAAGGTAGCGCCAGATTGAGGATATCGACCATTGATGAAGTGTTTTCTGAGGATTTGGGAGCTATCTGCCGCGCAGCCGCGGGTTAATTCCGGATCAGGGCACTAGCATCGGCCACAATCCTGGTCTA
The DNA here is from genome assembly GCF_015291665.1 of Bradyrhizobium sp. CCBAU 53338. Classification (NCBI taxonomy): domain Bacteria; kingdom Pseudomonadati; phylum Pseudomonadota; class Alphaproteobacteria; order Hyphomicrobiales; family Nitrobacteraceae; genus Bradyrhizobium; species Bradyrhizobium sp. CCBAU 53338. Next base: position 4,007,679 of record NZ_CP030048.1, on the reverse strand, counting down.
TCGACGAAGGATGATTAAAGCGCGGACAGCCAAATTCCAGATCGGACAGGTCGTGCGCCACCGGATCTTCTCGTTCCGGGGGGTGATCTTCGACATCGATCCGGAATTCAACAACACCGAGGAGTGGTGGCTGTCGATCCCCGAAGAGGTGCGGCCCCACAAGGACCAACCGTTCTACCACCTGCTCGCGGAAAACGCGGAGTCCGAGTACGTCGCCTACGTCTCCGAGCAGAACCTTTTGCCCGACGAGTCCGGCGAGCCGATCCGCCACTCCCAGGTCGCCGAGATCTTCATCAAGAACAAGGACGGCGGCTACCGCCCGCGCAATCCGTCACTGAACTGAGCCGAGCTCGGTTGACTGAGTTTCACCGCCGTCACGCGGTCAGCAAAAAAGGCGCTCGAGATGAGCGCCTTTTTCATGTCCGGGATTTGGCCCGATTACTTCTGCGCGGCCGGAGGCGCACTAGGCGCGCCGCCGCTCTGCTCGAGCTTCTTGCGTTGCTCTTCAGCCTTCTTCTGAAGCTCTTCCTGGAGCTTCTTCTGGTTTTCCTCGAACACCTTCGGATCGGTCGGCGGACCGTCATAGGCCTTCTGGAATTCACCCGTGAGCGGCAACGGCAGGGTCAGCGGCTGACCATTGGCGTTGATCGCTTGGACAACGAGATTCTGGCCCTTCTTCAGGTTTGCGATGAGCTCGGGGGTTGCCTCGTAGTCCGACATGCAGCCGTTCTGGAAGCAGATCACGTACGGGCTCTGCAGCGGCGGATTGTTGTCGACGATGATGCGGGTGCCGTGCACGAGTTGCATGCCGAGCGGCAGCGTCACGCGCAGGATCTTCTTGGGCTCGCCTTCCGGCTCGATGATCACGGCCGCGATGACCGGCTGGCCCGATTCGATGCGGCCGTCCTTGCCGGTGAAGCACACCTGCTTGGCGTTGGCCTCCTGGCCCTTGAGGCAGAACTTGGTCCAGGGTGCGTAGATCAGCTGGATCTGCTGATCCGCAGGCTGGGCGCCCTGAGCCGCCGGAGCGCCCTGCTGCGCCGGGGCCTGCTGGGCCTGTGGAGCCGGCGCCGGAGCCTTGGGGGCAGCCTTCGGAGCAGCTTTCGGGGCAGCCTTCGGTGCGGGCGCCTGGGCCTCAGCGGCAAACGGGACGACCAATGCCGTCGCCGTCAACAGGGCGAGAAGTCGCCCGCGCGGCCGGACGGACGCGGCCAAATAACGGAAATTCATTGCAGAAAACCCTTTCTGAACGGGAAGTGCCCGAACCGCTCCGAAGCACCGAACCAAGCCGCCTTGGGCGCGGCTCTCTCCCCGTCAATTGAGGCGGATAAGTGACGGGCTCGGCGCTCCTGCGCGATTGCGTGCCTTCTTAACGTGGTCGACGGAAAGATCAATGCCGACAAGCGTCTTTGCCCCTATCCGGGCGGGCGCCCAGTGAAATCCCTGTGATAGGATTCAGGGCACGCCCCTCGAATCAACGTGTCCGAATGTTCATGTTCCAACGCCTGCTCGAGGGCCCAAGCGTCCGCCTTTGCAGCCTTGTCCGCCTTTGCAGTCTCGTCCTGATCCTTACGGCCAATGCAGCGCGGGCCGAGGAGGCCCATGCGATCGCCATGCATGGCAAGCCGGCACTGCCGGCCGATTTCACCCACATGCCCTACGCCAATCCCGATGCCCCCAAGGGCGGCCGGCTGACTTGGGGCATTCTCGGCACGTTCGACAGTCTCAATCCGTTCATCGTGAAAGGATTGGCCGTGCAGCCGATCCGCGCCTATGTGGTCGAGAGCCTGATGGCGCGCGGCCAGGACGAGCCATTCACGCTCTACGGCCTGCTCGCCAAGACCGTCGAGACCGACAAGGAGCGGAGCTACGTCACGTTCCGTCTCGATCCCCGCGCCCGCTTCTCCGACGGCAAGCCGGTGCAAGCCGAGGACGTGCTGTTCTCCTGGCAATTGCTGCGTGACCATGGCCGTCCGAACCTCCGGCAATATTACGCCAAGGTCGCCAAGGCGGAGGCGACCGATCCCCTCACCGTCCGCTTCGACCTCACCGGCGCCGACGACCGCGAACTGCCGCTGATCCTCGGCCTGATGCCGATCCTGCCGAAGCACGCGGTCGATGTCGCGACCTTCGAGGAGACGACGCTGACCGGTCCGATCGCCTCGGGCCCCTACCGCGTCACTGCGGTGAAGCCCGGCGCCAGCGTCACGCTGACGCGGAATCCCGATTATTGGGGCCGCGATCTTCCCATCAATCGCGGTCTCTTCAACTTCGACGAGATCCGGCTCGACTATTACCGCGAGGGCAACGGCCAGTTCGAAGCCTTCAAGCGCGGCCTCTATGATTTCCGCGTCGAGAACGAGCCGTTGCGCTGGCACGAGGGCTACGATTTTCCGGCCGCAAAAAACGGCGAGGTGATCCGCGACACCTTCAAGCCCGGTCTGCCGCAGCCCTCGGAATTCCTGGTGTTCAACACCAGGCGTCCGATCTTCGCCGACATCCGCGTGCGCCAGGCGCTGACGCAGCTGTTCGATTTCGAGCTGGTCAACCGCAACTATTTCTTCTCGCTCTATTCGCGCGTCGCCGGCTATTTCGCGGGCTCCGACCTCTCGGCCTATGGGCGGCCAGCGGATGCGCGTGAGCGCGAGCTCCTGAAACCCTTCGCCGCGCAGATCCCCGAAGACATCATGGATGGCAGCTACCGCCTGCCGGTCACCGATGGATCGGGACGCGACCGCACCACGCTGCGCGCGGCGCTGAAGTTGCTGTCGGACGCCGGCTACGATCTCGAGGGTACCATCCTGCGCAACCGCACCACGAAGGCGCCCTTCACCTTCGAGATGCTGGTGACGACGCGCGACCAGGAGCGCATCGCGCTCGCCTTCCAGCGGGACCTCAAGCGCGCCGGCATCGACGCGAGCGTGCGCACCGTCGATCCCGTGCAGTTCGATCAGCGCCGGCTGTCCTACGAGTTCGACATGATCCAGAACCGATGGGACCAGTCGCTCTCGCCCGGCAACGAGCAGTATTTTTACTGGGGCAGCGCGGCCGCGGACAATCCGGGCACCCGCAACTACATGGGAGCCAGGGATCCCGCCGTCGACGCCATGATCAGGGCCCTGCTGGAGGCCCGCGATCACGGGGAATTTGTCTCGGCGGTGCGGGCACTCGACCGCGCTCTGATGGCGGGCTTCTACACAATCCCCCTGTTTAACGTATCCGAGCAATGGATCGCGCGCTGGAATCGGATAGAACGACCATCGACCACCGCACTCTCCGGCTACCTGCCGGAGACCTGGTGGGCGAAGGGTGTGCCTCAAGCCAGTCCAGCGAAGTGACGCCGTGAACCAGCAAGCCGTATCGCCTACGCTCGACACGCTGTTCCAGCGGACGCTGATGCGGCAGCCGCACGCGCCCGCTCTGCTCGATCCCCTCAACAAATCCCGTATCACCGGGCACCAGCCGCGGCGGATGACCTACGCCGAAGCCGACGCCGCCATCGAGGCACTGTCGGCGCATTTCGTCGAATCGGGCTTGCCGGCCAATTCGGTGATCGCGATCCAGTTGCCCGCGACGGTCGAGTTCGTGCTGACGGTGCTGGCGGCCCATCGCGCCGGCCTCGTTGTCGCCGTGCTGCCGCTGCTGTGGCGGCAGGCGGAGCTTGCAGCCGCGCTCAACCGCACCGCGGCGCGCGCCATCGTCACCATGAGCAAGGTCGACGGCATCAGCTATGCCGATCTTGCCATGCACGCAGCCGCCGAGGCGTTCTCGATCCGCCACGTGTTCGGCTTCGGAACCGATTTGCCTGAGGGCATGGCCTCTCTCGACGAGGTGCTGGCGCGTCCGCCCGGTGCCACGCGCGCGGTGATCCAGGACGGCCGCAAGGCGGCGATGATCTCCTTCGACGTCACGGCAGAGGGTTTCCGCCCGGTGCCGCGGCCGCATTTCAGCCTGATCGCAGGTGGCCTTGCGATGTCGCTGGAAGCCGACATCCAGCAGGGCGCGACCGTGATGTCGGCGTTCGCGCCGATGTCGTTCGCCGGCCTCGCTTCCTCGCTCGCGGTGTGGCTGCTGTGCGGCGGCACGCTGGCGCTGCATCATCCCTTCGAGAGCGAGGTGCTCGAGCAGCAAATCAACGAGCACGAATGCGACGTGCTGATCGCGCCGGCCCAGCTCGCGCTGCGCCTCGGCGATTCCGGTCTGGCGGCGCGGATGCCGACCTTGCGCAACGTCATCGGTCTGTGGCGCGCGCCGGAGCAGGTGGCGGCGAGCGAAGCCTGGATCGCGCCGCATGCGCCGCTCACCGACATCTATCTGTTCGGCGAAGCCGGTCTGTTCGGCGCCCGGCGCGGCGAGGACGGCATCCCTGTCGCGGTGATGCCCGGGCCGCACGGGGCGCCGCGCGAGCAGGCGGGGTCGTCGATCGCAGGCGAGATCCTGTTGACCCAAAAGGGCACGCTCGGCCTGCGCGGCCCGATGGTGCCGATCGCAGCCTACGCGCCACCACAGCCGGTCGGCGAGACGCTGACCGCGCAGCCGCCGCGCGACTATGTCGATACCGGATATGCCGCCCGGATCGACCGGGCCAGCGGCGCGATCTGCATCACCGCGCCGCCATCAGGCATCATGGCCGTCGGCGGCTATCGCTTCCTGTCCAACGACCTTCAGGAATGGGCGCGCCGGCTCGGCCAGGGTGCGCTGCTCACCGCCCTGCCCGACCGCCTCTCCGGCCATCGGCTGGCGGGCCGGGCCCAGGACAATGCCCGCGCCCGCGAGGCGCTCAGCGAACTTGGCCTTAACCCCCTGATGGTCGAGGCTTTTCGCGACCGCTCAGGCCCGATCTAGGAACAGTTTCGCAGGGAACATTGACGCTGCATTAAGGCGAGCGGACTAGATTGCGCAGCGTCGATTGCGTGATCAGAGTTTCCTGATGTCCCAGGCGGGCCCGATCCTGTTTGTATCCAATACCGAGCGCCCCGCCTTCATTGCGGCGCTGGACGAGGCCCGTCTGTTCCCGGTCGTCGACACCGATTGGGCGAGCGCCGCACGTGCCGTCGAGCAGGTGCAGCCGGCCGCGGTCCTCGCCGCGATGTCCGGCGGGCACGAAGCACATATGCCCCTGCTCGCAAAGAAGATCGCCGATCAGCCGCTGTATCTCCCGCTGGTCGCGCTCGATGCGCAGGCCACGCTACCCCACAACGCGCTGCCGTTCTCCACGCGCGGCAACGCTGCCGAACGCCTGATCGCGCGCCTGCGCGCCGCGATTCGCGTCCGCACGCTGCATGCCACCGTGCTGCGCCGGCTGCCGGAGGCGAAGGTGGCACTGCCGGAGGCCGATCCGGTGCGCGATGCCATCGTGCTGTTGATCGGCCGCGGCGCTGCTTATCCTGCCCTCTCCGTCGCGCTCGGCGAGCGTACCGGCGTCGTCGGCGCGCTCTCGATCGAGGCCGCGGCCAAGCATCTCAACACCCGCGACATCGACGGCGTCGTGCTCTCCGACGGATTTACGCCGCGCGTCACCGACGCTTTCCTTACCGTGCTCGCGGAGGACACTCGCTTCCGCAACCTGCCCGTGGTCGTCACCGCGCACCAGCTCACCCAGAGCTACGATCTGCCCAACCTCGAGCTGATCGCGGGCGAGCCCGCCAAGGTCGCGGCCAACGCGCTGCCGCTGATCCGCCAGCACGCCATGGAAGCGCAATTGAGCCGGACGCTGCGCTCGATCGACGCCGGCGGCTGGCTCGATCCGCGCAGCGGTCTCTTGACGGTCGAAGCCTTTGCCCGCGATTTCTCCAAGGCCGTGGAGCAGACGCTCGCGCGCGGCGGCGGCCTGTCGGTGGCGCGCTTCGCCTTCGATCCCGGCAATCCCCGCGCGCAGCTCGATGCCGCGCGCATCCTCAGCCGCCTGATGCGGCAGATGGACTTTGGCGCGGCACAGAAGGACGGCTCGGTGATCGTGGTGTTCGCGGAGACGGATTTCCGCACGGCGCACATGATCGCCCGCCGCCTGTCGGCGGTGATGAAGCACACGTCCAACGGCAAGCACGAGATGCGCAGCGATCCCGTCGTATCAGTGGATTCGTTGTCGCCATCGGATACGGCGAGGTCGTTGCTGGGCCGGCTATCGGCGGACGCGTCGCGGGCGGCGTCGTAGCTTTTTGGCCGACTGCCTCAACAGCCTCCGTCATTGCGAACGTCGCGAAGTTATTCGGAATCTCTCAGCGGAAAGATTCTGGATTGCTTCGTCGAAGGCGCTCCTCGCAATGACGTGGCGAGAGCGATAGCTCTCACGCCGCCTTCTTTTTCTGCGCGAGCTGCGACAATTGCCGCATGATCTCCGTGGTGCCGGCGAGACGCTCTTCCGGGGTTTCCCAATCCTGCAGGAACACCACCTTCATGTCGGGCCGCACCTTGGCGGCCTGGCCGTGGCTCTTGATGAACGACACCAGGCGATCGGGATAGGCGAAGGAATTGTCGCGGAAGGTGATGACGGCGCCCTTTGGACCCGCATCGATCTTCTCGACATTGGCCTGGCGGCAGAACGCCTTGATCGCGGCGACCTTGAAGAGATAGCGCACCTCGTCCGGCAGCACGCCGAAGCGGTCGCGCATCTCGGCGCCAAAATTCTCGATCTCCTCCTCGCTGTCGAGATCGGCGAGGCGCCGGTAGAGCGAGAGGCGCACCGAGAGATCGCCGACGTAATCCTCAGGGATCAGCACGGGCATGCCGATGGTGATCGTCGGCGACCAGCGGTCCGCGGCGGGCTCGGACACGCCGGCCTTGAGGTTGACGATCGCTTCCTCCAGCATCGACTGGTAGAGCTCGAAACCGACCTCCTTGATGTGGCCGGACTGTTCCTCGCCCAAAAGATTGCCGGCGCCGCGGATATCGAGGTCATGCGAGGCGAGTTGGAAGCCGGCGCCAAGCGTCTCCAGCGATTGCAGCACGGTGAGCCGGCGCTCGGCCTGGGCGGTGATCTTCTGCTGCGCCGGCAGCGTGAACAGCGCATAGGCCCGCAGCTTGGATCGGCCGACGCGGCCGCGGAGCTGGTAGAGCTGGGCGAGACCGAACATGTCGGCGCGATGCACGATCAGCGTGTTGGCGTTGGGAATGTCGAGGCCGGATTCGACGATCGTGGTCGAGAGCAGGATGTCGAACTTGCCGTCGTAGAACGCGGTCATGATGTCCTCGATCACCGCGGGCGGCATCTGCCCGTGCGCGACCGCGACCTTCATCTCCGGCACGTTCTTGTCGAGGAAATCCTTGACCTCGGCGAGATCGTCGATGCGCGGCACGACGTAGAACGCCTGGCCGCCGCGATAGCGCTCGCGCAGCAGCGCCTCGCGGATCATCAACGGATCGTGCGGGGCAACGAAAGTGCGGACCGCCAGGCGATCGACCGGGGGCGAAGCAATGATCGAGAGCTCGCGGACGCCGGTGAGCGCCAATTGCAGCGTGCGCGGGATCGGGGTTGCCGACAGCGTCAGCACATGCACCTCGGAGCGCAGCGCCTTCAGTCGCTCCTTGTGCGTGACGCCAAAGTGCTGCTCCTCGTCGACGATGACGAGGCCGAGATCGCGGAACTTGATCGCCTTGCCGAGCAGCGCGTGGGTGCCGACGACGATATCGACCGAACCGTCGGCGATGCCCTTCTTGACCAGGTTGAGCTCCTTGGTCGCGACCAGGCGCGAGGCCTGCGCCACATTCACCGGAAAACCCTTGAATCGCTCGGTGAAGGTTTTGGCGTGCTGGCGCGCCAGCAGCGTGGTCGGCACCACGACCGCGACCTGCTTGCCTTCGAGCGCGACGGCGAACGCAGCGCGCAGCGCCACCTCGGTCTTGCCGAAGCCGACGTCGCCGCAGATCAGCCGGTCCATGGGACGGCCGAGCTCGAGGTCCTTCAGCGTGGATTCGATCGCCCCGAGCTGGTCTTCGGTCTCGTCATAAGGGAAACGCGCGCAGAACTCGTCATAGAGGCCCTGCTGCACCGGCAGTTTGGGCGCCTCGTGCAGATGGCGCGCGGCGGCGATCTTGATCAACTCGCCTGCGATCTCGCGGATACGGTTCTTGAGTTTGGCCTTGCGGGTCTGCCAGCCGGAGCCGCCAAGGCGATCAAGCTCGACCGCGGTCTGGTCGGAGCCGTAGCGCGACAGCAGTTCGATGTTCTCGACCGGCAGGAACAGCTTGGTCTCGGCGGCATAATGCAGCTCGAGACAGTCATGCGGCGCGCCGGCGACGTCGAGGGTCTGCAGGCCAATGAAGCGACCGATGCCGTGATCGACGTGGACGACGATGTCGCCGGCGGTGAGGCTCGTGACCTCCGAGATGAAATTGTCGAGCTTGCGGCTCGCCTTGCGCGGCCGCACCAGACGATCGCCCAGGATATCCTGCTCGCTGATGACAGCGATCTCGTCGGTCTCGAAGCCGCTTTCGAGCCCGAGCACGGCCAGCATGGTCTCGTTGCGCGGGGTTGCCTGCACCGTCCGCCAGGCGTTGACGCTGGTGGTGTGAGCAAGCTTGTGATCGCGCAGCATCGAGGTCATGCGGTCGCGCGAGCCTTCGCTCCACAGCGCGATCACGACCTTCTTGCGTTGGGCTTGCAGCGCCATGACGTGGCTGACGACGGATTCGAACACGTTGACCGTGGTATCGTTACGCTCGGGCGCAAAGTCGCGGCCCTTGCGCGCGCCGGCGTCGACGACGCTGGTGCCGTCGGCCGGCACGGAGAAGGCCGTCAGCCGGATCAGCGGCATGTCGCGTTCGCGCTTGCCCCACTCCTCCTCGGTCAGATAGAGCCGATCCGGCGGCAGCGGCTTGTAGATGGCGCCACCGCCCGGATGCTCCATCGCATCGCGGCGGGCCTCGTAATAGTCCTGGATCTGCTTGAAGCGCTCGCGGACGGCGTCCTCGGCCTGCGGCTCGATCGCAACCGCGGCGCCCTGCAGATAATCGAACAGCGTGTCCATGCGGTCCTGGAACAGCGGCAGCCAGTGCTCCATACCAGGGTGGCGGCGGCCTTCGCTGACGGCCTCGTAGAGCGCATCGTCCCGCTCGGGCGCACCGAACTCGGCGACATAGCCCATGCGGAAACGGCGGATGGTATCGGTGACGAGCTGGAATTCCGAGATCGGCACAAGATCGAGCGAGCGCATGTCGAGCAGCGTGCGCTGCGTCTCGGCATCGAACGAGCGTATCGATTCCAGGCTGTCGCCGAAGAAGTCGAAGCGAACAGGCTGCTCGAGCCCGGCCGGAAACAGATCGAGAATGCCGCCACGCACGGCGTACTCGCCGGGTTCGCGCACGGTCGAGGAACGGTTGTAGCCGTTGTGCTCGAGCCAGGCGACGATGGTGTCCATCGGCACGACATTGCCGGGCGCGACCGAGAGTGCCTGGGCGGCGACCAGCTCGCGCGCGGGTACGCGCTGCACGACGGCGTTCACCGTCGTCAGGACGATCAGCGGCTTGTCACTGCCGGTGAGCGCGGCGAGCCGTGCCAGCGTTGTCAGGCGCTGCGCAAGGATGCCGCCATGCGGCGAAACGCGGTCATAGGGCTGGCAGTCCCAGGCCGGAAAGGTCAGCACCGGCAGATCGGGCGCAAAGAATCGCAGCGTCCGTTCGAGCTGCTGCATGCGTCCGCCGTCGCGGCAGACGACCGCAAGGCTGACGGCCGGCTTCTTCGGCCGCGCCGCAACGGCCCGCGCGAGATCGGAGACGATAAGGCCTTCGGCGCCCTCGGCAACATTGGCAAGCGTCAGCGCGCGGCCGGGCGTCAGCAGCTCGGCCGGAGATTTCATGCCCAGCTTCATAAGTCGCCGTCCGCAATCGGAAACGCCTTGATGCGGGCGAACAACGCGCCGTTGACGTCGGCTGGCAGCAGCTTGTCACCCGTGATGGCGGCATAGAGATCGGGATCGTTGACCTCGAGCAGGGTCTCGAGCTCGGTCAGCTCGGCCTCAGACAGGTTGCCGATCTCGGCATCGGCGAAGCGGCCGAGGATCAGGTCCATCTCGCGCGTGCCGCGGTGCCAGCAGCGGAACAGCAGCCGCTTGCGGCGGTCGTCCAGCCCGTTGCTCGATCGTGTCGTTCCCGTCATGTCTCAAATCCAGTCAAACGCCGAAAGCCCGGACGTGCCGGGCCGGGGTGATATAGCCACTCGAACCTGCCGTGTCAGCCCTTTGTTCTTGCAATTGTTTGGGGACTGTCATTGCCGGGCTTGACCCGGCAATCCATCGTCCTTGAAAAGATGGATGCGCGGGTCGAGCCCGCGCATGACGAATGTTGCGAGAATGCGCCCCAGCCTGCTCAATCCGCTGTTTGCTCCCGTGACCAGCCTGCCCGGCGTCGGTCCAAAGCAGGACAAGCTGCTGCAATACCTGCTCAGCCGCAGCGAGACGCCGCGGCTGGTCGACCTGTTGCTGCATCTGCCGAGCCAGGTCATCGACCGCCGGGCGCGGCCGAAGATCCGCGATGCGGTGCAGGGAACCATGGCGACGCTCGAGGTCACGGTCGATCGCCACCGCCCGCCTCCGCCGCGCAATCCGCGCGCGCCGTATCTGGTCTATGCCAGCGACGACACCGGCGATGTCGTGCTGACGTTCTTCCGCGCCAAGCCGGGCTATGTCGAGAAGCTGCTCCCAATAGGCGAGAAGCGCTACGTCTCAGGCACCCTCCAGATGTACGACGGCATCCCGCAGATCGTGCATCCCGACCGCGTGCTCGACGAGGACGCGATCGCAAAGCTCTCCGGGATAGATCCGGTCTACCCGCTCACCACGGGCCTCGCGCTCGGCTCGCTGCGCCGCGCGATTACGCAGGCGCTGCAGAAGCTGCCCGCGCTGCCGGAATGGATCAGCCCGGAGGTGCTGCGCCGCTGCAATTTCCCGCCTGTTACGGAAGCGCTCCATCGCGTGCACCAGCCGGTCGAGCTCACGGACATCCTGCCCGACCAGCGCTTCTGGTCGCGCCTCGCCTTCGACGAATTGCTCGCCGGGCAGCTCGCGCTCGCCTTGATCCGCGCACAACTGCGACGGCCCGCCGGCGTGCGCAATGCCGGCGACGGACATCTTCGCAGCAAGATCATCGACGCCCTGCCCTATGCGCTCACGCCATCCCAGCGCAACGCCGCGGCCGCCATCGCCGAAGACCTGAAGCAGCCCGTACGCATGTTGCGTCTGCTCCAGGGCGACGTCGGCTCGGGCAAGACCGTGGTGGCGCTGCTGGCCGCCGCGGCCGTCGCCGAAGTCGGCAAGCAGGCCGCGCTGATGGCCCCGACCGAAATCCTGGCGCGCCAGCACATCAAGACCATAGCGCCGCTCGCCGAGCGGGCCGGCATGCGGGTCGCGATCCTCACAGGCCGCGAAAAAGGCAAGGAGCGGCGCGAGATCATCACGCAGCTCGCCGCAGGCGAGATCGATCTCCTCGTCGGCACCCATGCGCTGATCCAGGACGATGTGATCTTCAGAGATCTCGCGCTCGCGATCGTGGACGAGCAGCACCGCTTCGGCGTACGCGAGCGGCTGGCGCTGACATCGAAGGGCGAAGCCGTCGATGTGCTGGTGCTCAGCGCCACGCCGATCCCGCGCACGCTGGTGCTGACCTATTTCGGCGACATGGACATCTCGGAGCTGCGCGAAAAACCAGCCGGCCGCCAGCCGATCGACACCCGCGCCGTCGCCATGAGCCGGCTCGGCGAGGTCATTGACGGCGTCGGCCGCGCGCTGGAATCCGGCAAGCTGGTGTACTGGATCTGCCCCCTGGTCGAGGAATCCGAGGCCGAAGGCACCGAGCATCTCACCAATGCGACGAAGCGTTTCGAAAGCCTGCAAAGGCGCTTTGGAGGTCGCGCCGGCCTCGTCCACGGCCAGATGAAGGGCTCCGAGAAGGATCGCGTGATGGGCCAGTTCGCTGCGCACGAGATCGGCCTTCTGGTCGCGACCACCGTCGTCGAGGTCGGCGTCGACGTGCCGGCGGCAACCATCATGGTGATCGAGAACGCCGAGCGCTTTGGACTTGCCCAGCTGCACCAGTTGCGCGGCCGCATCGGACGCGGCTCGGAGGCCTCGACCTGCATTCTGCTCTACAGCGAGCCGCTCGGCGAAATGTCGAAGGCGCGGCTGAAGGTGATCCGCGAGACCACCGACGGGTTTCGCATCGCCGAGGAGGACCTGAAGCTGCGCGGCGAAGGCGACGTGCTGGGCGTGCGCCAGAGCGGCCTGCCCGGCTACCGCATCGCGCGCTCGGAGGTGCATGGCCAGCTCATCACCCAGGCCCGTGACGAGGCATTGCGGATCATGAAGGACGATCCGAAGCTGGAGGGCGAACGCGGCGAGGCGCTGCGCTGCCTGCTGTATCTCTACGAGCGGGACGAAGCGATCCCGTTGATCGGCGCGGGCTAGCTCGCGGCCCTTCGTCGTCCAACCTCGTAGGCGGCGACATGCGCCCGGGCGAGATCCAGCAGCGGCGTGTCGATATTCAGCTTGCGGGCCCGATTGGCCATGTCGCCGAGGATATGCTCCGCCTCGGTGATCGAGCCGCGCTCGATATCGCGCAGCATGGAAGCCTTGAGCGGCGAGTCCGGCGTCGTGAACAGTTTGCGGTCGAACTCGATGAACGGGGCGCGCGGTTCAAAGCCGGAAGCCGTCGCAACGGCACAACATTCCGCGAACAGGCGGAAGATCGATTGCTCGCCGTTCGGCACAGCCAGGATGTCCCCGATGCTCGCGCGCATCAGGCAGGTGATGCCGGCGAGCGTCGAGAGCTGGACGAACTTCTCCCACATGTCCTGCATGATCGCTTCGCTGGCGCGCACGTCGATACCGGGGACATCGAGCAGCTTTTCCAGAGCAAGCGTGCGATCGCTCAGCGCCCCCTTGGTCTCGCCAAAGACAATCGTCTGATTGGCCATGAACTGAACGACGCGGCCATCCGCATCGAGCCCTGCGCTGACATTCGCAAGCCCGCCGAGAACGTGCGCGGCGCCGAACTTCGCCGTCAGCGCATCGATATGTTTCAAGCCGTTCAGGATCGGCAAGATCATCGTGCCGGCGCCAACCGCCGGGGCGAACTGATCCATCGCGTCGTCGAGCGAATAGGCCTTTACGCCGACGAGCACGACGTCGAACGGCTCCTCGAGCTCGTTTGCCTGGAGGAGCTTCGGCTGCACGGCGAAATCGCCATGCGGGCTTTTGACCCTCAATCCATCCCGCCGCAATTGCTCGGCCCGTGCGGATCGCACCAGAAACGTAACGTCGGCGCCTGCTCGGACCAGGCAAGCTCCGTAATAACCGCCGAGCGCTCCCGCGCCGATCACCAGCACTCTCATTCCAGCTCCTGCGTCATGCTCCCGGACAGGTCAGCCAAAGCTTTGGCTGCCGAATGACTGAGGATCAGGCCTTCTTCTTCGCGATACTGGCGGCGAACGCCTTCAACAGCGACGCATCGACCGCCCCGCCTTTCGCGTCGGCGGCCAGATGCTCGAACCATTTGGCAAAGCCTTCGTAGATCTGGCTGGCCGGATGATCCGGCCCGAGAAAGCCTGATATCTCCTGCATCTCCGCAACCCAGCGATAGGCCTTCGGGATCATGTCAGGGAGCGCGACCTCGAGCCGCGCCAGGATCGCGGGCTGGCTGAGCGCGAGCTCGTCGCGGAGCGCATCGGCAGCCCCTGCCTTGGTCGCAGCGACCACCATGGCCGAGCCGATGCCGGCGAGACCTTTGACGATCCCGGCGTAGGACATCTTGAGCGCGGAGGCGGCGCCGACCGGCCCCTCGACGATGCGCAGATCGAGCCCGAAATCCCTCAGTACCGCGAGACCCCCGGCGTGCTCTCCGGACATGTAGAAGGCCGGGCTCTTGCCGCCCGGCTGCGGCGGAAAGCCGATGATGCCGCCGTCGACGAAGGGCGCCTGCGCCGATCCGATGATCTCCTCGATCCGCTTCACCGTATCGACATTGACGGCGTTGCAGTCGACCACGACAGGCTTCTTCGCACGCTTCACGATCAGGGCCGCCAGCCGCTCGGCGAGCGCCACCGCCTCGCCCGGCGGCACGATCGAGAGAATGATGTCGGCATCCGCGATCGCATCGTCCTCGGCGCCGATCATGCCGGCATCCGCCGCCCGCTTCAGCGTCGCCTCGCTGCGCCCCTTGAGCGACGTCAGCACCCGCGCGCCGTTTTCGCTCAAGCGTCGCGCCACCGCGCTGCCCATGGCACCGGGCGCGAGGATCGCAATGGTCTTCGACATCGGGGCACTCCAGTTCGACTTCCGAGCGCGACGCTCAGTTTCGACCGGAACATTAGCAGACGACGCGAACGCGCGCGTGACCCCAGGCCATCCCGCCGGGGAATAGCCCTACTCCACCTTTGCAGGCTCGGGCTGGAGCGTGGAGGCGTTGGCAATGCGCGCTGCATTGGCCATGCCCGCGAGCGCAGCCGCCTTCTTCGGGTCGGGCGCGGAGCCGGGCTGCACCACGCCGGCCGACATGATCAGCGTTGCCGCATCCTCGGCACTGAGGTCGACCTCGATGATCTTGCTCTTGGGCACGTAGAAGAAGAAGCCGGTGGTCGGGTTCGGCGAGCACGGCAGAAACACCGAGACATGCTCCTCCTGCCCGGGCAGGCTTCGCGCGATGTCCTCGCTCGGCGATTGCGAGATCAGCACGATCGACCACATGCCGGGCGATGGAAACTCGACGAGGCCGACCTTGCGGAAGCTCGATCCCTTGCCCGAAAAAAGCGTCTCGAACACCTGCTTCAGGCCGCGATAGATCGCACGCACGGCCGGGATCCGGCCCAGGAACGTCTCGCCGACATCGACCAGCGTGCGGCCGATCAGGTTCGCCGCGAGGAATCCGACCAGGGTCAGCGTGAAGAATGCGACAATCAGTCCCCAACCGGGAACGCCGTAGGGAAGATAGGTTTCCGGCCGATAGGCCAGCGGCACGAAGGGTCGCACCACGCCATCGACCCAGGTGACGAACCACCAGACCAGGTACAGCGTGATCGCAATCGGACCGGTGACGATCAGTCCGGTCAGGAAATAATTGCGGAAACGGCCCATCAGGCCGGTATGCGGTTCCGGGGCGGGGTCAAGAGGCGCAGGCGCGTCGTCGCGGGCGGTCATTCGGGTTCCAGGTCGGTCGCTTCGCACAAGCTAGGGTCTTCTAGCAGGTTTTGGAAGATCACGAAGCGTCCCGGCCGGATTCCCCCTTGCCTATTCCACGGTCACGGACTTGGCGAGGTTGCGCGGCTGGTCGACGTCCGTGCCCATCACGACGGCCGTATGATAGGCGAGCAGCTGCACCGGGACGGCATAGACCATCGGCGTGAAGGCCGCGGCCATGTCGGGCATGACGATGGTGACGAGCGAATCCACCGTCGCCTCCGCCGCACCCTTGGCGTCGGTCATCAGGATGATGTTGCCACCGCGGGCGGCAACCTCCTGCATGTTGGAGACGGTTTTCTCGAACACGCGGTCGTGGGGCGCGATGACCACCACAGGCATGGTCTCGTCGATCAGCGCGATCGGGCCGTGCTTGAGCTCGCCGGCGGCATAGCCCTCGGCGTGGATGTAGGAGATTTCCTTCAGCTTCAGCGCGCCCTCCAGTGCCAGCGGGAAGCTGGTGCCGCGGCCGAGATAGAGCACGTCGCGGGATTTTGCGATCCGGTGCGCGAGCTTCTCGACCTGGGGCTCGGTGGTGAGCGCATCCGACATCAGGCGCGGGACCTCGACGAGGCCGTGGACGAGCCTGGTCTCGTCCTGCTCGGACAATTCGCCTCTGGCCTTGCCGGCGGCAATCGCCAGATTCGCCAGCACCATGAGCTGGCAGGTGAAGGCCTTGGTCGAGGCGACGCCGATCTCGGGGCCGGCCAGCGTTTGCAGCACGGTCTCGCTCTCGCGCGCGATGGTCGAGGTCGGCACGTTGACGACGGCAACGGTGTGCGCGCCCTCGGCCTTGGCGTAGCGCAAGGCGGCCAGCGTGTCGGCGGTCTCGCCGGATTGCGAGATGAAGATCGCAAGATCGCCCTTGCGCAGCGGCGCTTCGCGGTAACGGAACTCGGAGGCGACGTCGACTTCGACCGGCAGTCGCGCAAAGCGCTCGAACCAGTACTTTGCGACGATGCCGGCGTAGCTCGCGGTGCCGCAAGCCGTGATGTTGATGCGCTGGATGTCGTTAAAGTCGAACGGCAGCTTGACCGGCAGCGAGACACGCTCGGTCGCCATGTCGACGTAGCGCGCCAGCGTATGGCCGACGACTTCCGGCTGCTCGTGGATCTCCTTCGCCATGAAGTGGCGATAATTCGCCTTGTCGACCAGCGAGGTCGAAGCGGCGTGGCGGATCTTGTCGCGCGCGACGGCCTGGCCGTCCTTGTCGAAGATCGTGGCGCTCCTGCGGGTCAGCACGACCCAGTCGCCGTCCTCGAGGTAGCTGATCGTGTCGGTGAACGGGCCGAGCGCGATCGCGTCCGAGCCGAGATACATCTCGCCGTCGCCATAGCCGATCGCGAGCGGCGGGCCGTTGCGGGCGCCGATCATGAGATCGTCGTCGCCGGCAAAGATGAAGCCGAGCGCGAAGGCGCCGCGAAGGCGCGCCAGCGTCAGCTTCACCGCTTCGACCGGCTTGTTGCCGCGGGTCAGGAGGTCGTCGACGAGATGCAGCACGATCTCGGTGTCGGTCTCGGTGTGGAACACCGTGCCGTTCTTCTCGAGCTCCTCGCGCAGCTCGCGGAAATTCTCGATGATGCCGTTGTGAACCACAGCGACGCGCTCGGTCGCATGCGGATGCGCATTGTTGACGGTCGGCTTGCCGTGGGTGGCCCACCGGGTGTGACCGATGCCGGTGGTGCCCTTCAGCGGCTCGGCTTCCAGCCGCTTCTCCAGGTTCTTCAGCTTGCCCTCGGCGCGGCGGCGCTCGAGATGCTTGCCTTCAAGCGTGGCGACGCCCGCGGAATCATAGCCGCGATATTCGAGACGTTTGAGCGAATCCACCAATTGCTCTGCAACCGGCTCGCGCCCGAGAATGCCGACAATCCCGCACATGCGGATCACTATCCCCCAAATCGTCGAAAAATCGCCTAAACGACGCGCTCGGTTTTTAGCGAAGTTCCTAAGGAACCAGATACTCAATAATTATGACCGATTGCGACAGCATTCGCCGACGGCAATCCCGAGCCCTGCGTCGATTTGGCTTGCCTTTAACCGCACGCATTAACCCATCGTCAACAAGTTTGGCCAACGATTCGAGCCTAGGAGATCAGGGCCATGAAAGCCACGTCCGACCGCAAAGGTCTGTCTTCGATGTATATTCGTGCCAGCGAGACCTCCGGCACACACCTTGCGCATTGGCCCCCGCCCCAGCGCGGCAAGGAAAGCAAGCCTGTCTTCGTGAAGCATCCGGAAGGCGAGCCGATCAAGCGCGCCAAGCCGCGCGGCTGGCGCCTGACGCGCGCCATCTTCTCCGAGTTCGCCGAAGACGAATGAGCGCCCGCTGAGTTCGCGGGCTACTTCTCGGTTTTCTTGCCGCCGGTCTTCATCTCGCGATAGCGCGCAGCGCCGCCCTCGCGGATGGTCTGCTGGTTGCGCTCGAGCGCCATCGCGTCGTCGGGCACATCGCGCGTGATCACCGAGCCTGATCCGATATAGGCGCCGTTGCCGATCTTCACCGGCGCGACCAGCGAGGAGTTGGTGCCGACAAAGGCACCCTGCCCGATCACCGTCCTGTGCTTCTTGAAGCCATCGTAGTTGCAGGTGATGGTGCCGGCGCCGATGTTGGAATTGGCGCCGACGGTGGCATCGCCAATGTAGGAGAGATGGTTGACCTTGACGCCGGCCTCCAGCGTCGCCGCCTTGGTCTCCACGAAATTGCCGATCCGCGCGCCGTCGCCGAGCGAGGTGCCGGGACGCAGCCGCGCATAGGGGCCGATCGACACCTTCTTGCCGAGCGTGGTCTCGACGATATGCGAGAAGGAATGGATCACGGCGCCGTCGGCGATCGACACGCCGGGGCCGATCACCACGAACGGCTCGATGGTGACGTCCTTGCCGAACACGGTGTCGGCGGCGAGATAGACGGTTTCAGGGGCGACCAGCGTGACGCCGGCCTCCATCGCAGCCTTGCGCAGCCGCGTCTGCATCACGGCTTCGGCTTCCGCAAGCTGGGCCTTGGTGTTGATGCCGCGCACTTCGTCCTCGCTGGTCTCGATCACCACGGACTCCCATCCGATGTCGCGGACGATTCCGACCGCATCGGTCAGATAGTACTCGCCCTTGGAATTCGCATTGCCGATCTTGTCGAGGATCGCGAGCGCGCGCCGTCCGTCGATCGCCATCACGCCGGCATTGCACAGATCGATCTTGCGCTCCTCCGCGCCGGCATCGGCATGCTCGCGGATCGCGACCAGGCGGTCGCCCTCGACGATGAAGCGGCCATAGCCGGTGGGATCCACCGCACGGAAGCCGAGCGCGGCAATCGCAGCACCGTTCGCGAGCGGCGCGCGGAGCCGCGCAAACGTCTCGGCCGAGATCAGCGGCGTATCGCCGAAGGCGATCAGGACATCATCCACGCCGCGCGCGATCGCCTCGCGCGCCGCCAGCACCGCATGCGCGGTGCCGAGGCGCTCGCGTTGCACGAAGATGAGCGCGTCGGAACGGATGCGCTTCGCTTCATCGGCAACCGCCTGATGATCGGGACCGATCACGACGGCGAGCGCCGTGCCGGTTCCCGTCGGTGCGGCGCCGAGCACGTGGGCGAGCAGGGTTTGAGAAGCCACGGGATGCAGCACCTTCGGCACGCTCGATCGCATGCGCGTGCCCTCGCCGGCGGCGAGCACGATCGTGAGGCTTGAGCGGGCGGTCATCGCAATCCTGTCAAATAAGGCCGAATCGATCGTTCACCGACGGGCGGCGAGCGGATGCCGCCTTGCTACCCCCGCAAACACCCGGAATTCAAGTGCGCGCGGGTTTTCCTGTTAATGTTCCGTGATTGATTCGGGGACGCCGGACAGGGCTGGGCACTCTACGTTCATGGCAAAGGATTCGGACCCACTGGCGGATGCCTTCGGCGACAAGGAGACCGGAGGGCTGTTCTCCGGACTTTTGGCCGAGGAAAGCACGTTCGATCGCCGCATGCTGTGGCGCCTGGGCACCTGGGGCGTGGCCGCCGTCGGCGCCGTCGTGGTCGCCGTGATGGCCAACCAGGCCCAGCTCGGCTGGCGGCGCGATCAGGTCGCCTCCGCCGACCTCGCCCGCCAGTCAGACCGGCTCCAGGTGCTGACCAAGGAAAGCCAGCTCGAAACCCGTCGCCTCGCCTCCGCCATCGAGACGCTGAACACCGATCGTGACCGGCTCTATTCGCGCGTCACAGTGCTCGAGCAGGGGCTCGATTCCGTCACCGGCGCCATCGCCAAGCAGAATGCGACGTCGCAGCAAATGCCGGCCTCGAAGCCGCAGGACGCCCCCGTCGCCGCCGCTCAGCCCGCGACCCCGGCGCCGGACGTCGCACCGGTCGCATCGACTGCCGCCTCGCTGGTCGACAAGCCGCGCGGAAATGCCGGCAAGGGGCCCACGGACGGCTCGAAGGAGGCCGCGAAGGATCAATCGGGCCCGCCCCAAACCGCATCCGCCGCCTCGCTCGTTCCGCAATCGCCGACGACGACCTCGGCGATTCCGATCCTTCCGCTGGTGCCATCGAAATCCATCATGGCGCCGCCGGATCCGGCCGCGTCGAAACTGATTCAGCCGGAAACGACCGAGAAGGCCGTCGAGACGAAGTCCGACGCAGCGCCCGCGCCAACCGAAGTCGCCGCAGCACCCGCCAAGCCGCCCGAGGCAACCGAAGCCGAGTCCCCCGCGATCACGGTGCAGCAGACCCGCTTTGCCATCGATCTCGGCGGCGCGAATTCCGTCGACGGCCTGCGCGCGCTCTGGCGCGGCCTGAGCAAGTCCCATCCGGAGGTCGCCGCGCTGCGGCCGATCATCATGATCAAGGAAGGCAAGAATGGCCTCGGGATGCAACTTCACTTGGGCGCCGGCCCCCTGATCAATGCCGCCGCCGCCGCAAAGCTCTGCGCGGGCCTCGCCGAGAACGACCGCCATTGCGAGACTACGGTGTTCGACGGCCAGCGCCTGTCGATGCGCGGCGGCTCGGACAAGAACCAGGACAAGAATTCGGAAAAGAGCCAGGACTCGGTCCCACAAGCTGAAACCGTCCCTGCGCCCGTGCCCGCCGCCAAACCCGAAAAGCACCGCCGCACTTATTCCTCCAGGCGCTCGTCAAGGCGCGAGGAGCCGGCGCCCGCACCAGCGCCCCAGCCGGCTGCTCAAACCAAGCCCGAAACCGCCTCGGCGAGTTCGACGATATCGTCGTTCTTCAGACGGTGAGACGATCAGGGCGTTTGATTGAAAGACCGCAGCGACTCGCCCGAGAGGGCGCTTCTCAAATGACCGCGGCCAGTTGGCTGATCTTGATGGCAGCGCAGATGATCATACCCCACAGCGCAAAATTGATCTGCAACGCATCAGCCATTGCCAAACTCACCCGCATCCTCGCAGTCGCGCTCTTCGACGTGATCTGCTCCTGTTGGGATCCGCCCGCGCTGCGAGCCAAATGTTAGGCGGCCGAGCAACTCTCGCAAATCCGTACGGCTACGGTTCCGAGGCGCTCTGATTGACGAAAAAGGGTGCAACGGCCGCGCAGGGCGCCCGGTGTAAAAATTCCCCGGCCCTGTTGCTCCGTTCCGCCATCCCGACCATATTGCCGGCATGACAAAGAAGCCGTTTCGCCTCACGCCCTATCAGGTGCAGTTTCTCATCGTCGTCGGTTTCGTCACCGTCGGCTGGGCGCTCTATGTGCGCTATCTCGCGATCGAGTTTTCGCAGGTGGCGCTCGCCTGCGACGCCGGCTTGCAGACCATGGTCTGCAAGGCGCGCTCGGTGTCGACGTCGCTGTTCAAGAATTCGGTGTTCGGCATCGTCGCGCTCGTCATCGCGACGCTGAACCTGATGCGGCCCTCGATCGTGCTGCTCACGCTCGGCGTGGTCGCAGCAGGCCTCGGCATCGTGCTCTACAACATCGTGCTGGCGGGCCTTGCGATCGGCCTGCTCATCCTTGGCTTTGCTCGGCCCGCGCCCGCCACAGCGTGAGCGCGAACAAGAGATAGATTGCGCAGGTCCACATCGCCTGCCAATTGATGCGTCCTTCGTTCAGGATGACGTAGACCGCCGACAATGCCAGCACGCCCGCGAAAACCGCTTCCGCGATCGGGCGCACGCCGATCTGCGGCCGGTTCAGCATCAACAGCGCAAACGGCACCACCGCCATCGTCAGCGAGGCATAGGGGAAGTCGCGGTAGCGCGGGTCGAACACAAAGCCGAGCGCGGTCTCGGCCGCGATCACCGCCGTCACGGCCAGGGTCAGGCAAAGCAAGGCGGAAAGTTTTGACCATTTCCGGCCCTCGCGCGGACCGAGCAGGTCGAGAAAGGTCGGCAGGCTGCGGCCGATGACGAGCGCCTGCGCGCAGAAGATCGGCGAGAAGATGCCGGCGAGCAGCAGCACGCCCCATTGCAGCCAGCCGCCCCAACCGTAGCTCTCGTAATACATCTTGTCGGCGGCGATCCCGAGCAGGATGCCCGCCGATGTCGCGGAGATGCCGACGCCAAGCCAGGCCGAGAAGCGCGGCGTCCAGGGCCGGCGGCGCAGCGTGAGGCCGGCCACCGCGAACACCAGCACGCTGAGGCCCATGCCGGCGCCCATGTACCATTTCCAGAACGGAAAATTGCTGATCGGCTCGCCCGGCGGATATTTCAGATGGCGCCGCACCGAATCGAGCAGGCCCCAATAGCCGCCGACGGTACCCTCGAGCCGCCGCTTCCACGGCTGGTCATAGGCCTCGATCAGGTTGACGCGAAACTTCTGGGACTTTGCGAGGGCCAGGATTTCCGAGACGACGCGCGCCTGGTTGGTGCGGGACGGCAGCGCGCCCTCGCGCATGCGGCCCTCGCTCGGCCAGCCGGTCTCGCCGATCAGGATCTCCTTGTCGGGGAACGCCACCGCCATGCGCTCGCGGATCGCCTCGACATGGGAAGATGCGAATTTCGCCTTCACCGGCACATCCTCCCAGTACGGCAGGATATGAATCGTGACGAAATCGACGGCGTCATAGACCTCGCGGTTCTTCAGCCAATATTCCCATACGTCGGCATAGGTCACGGGCACGCTGACCTGGGCCTTCACCGAACGGATGATCGCGATGAGATCCTGCGTCGTCATCTCTCCGCGCAGGAGCACCTCGTTGCCGACGACGAGCGCGGAGATGGTGTCGGGAAATTCCTTGGTGAGGCGGATGGCGGTCGCCACTTGCTCGAAATTCTTGGCGCGGTTGCTGCCGAGCCAGATGCCCTGGATCACCTTCAGCCCGCCGACCTTGGTCGCCACCGAAGGCACCTGGTCGAGCCCGTTCTCGATCGAGTAGGTGCGGACGCAGTCGGTGATCTGCTTCAGCTGCCGCAGATCCTGCTCGATCTGGTCGGCCTCGATATGAGTCCATGGGTTCAGCGGCGTCTGCTCGCCGCGGAACGGCGCGTAGGAGACGCATTGGACCTTGTCATTGGGATCGATCGGGGCGCGCGCAAGCGTGATTGGCGTGGCAAGCCACCACCACACGGCAGCAATCGCACCCAGAGAAACGAGCAGGAGCGCCAGTGGCGTACGAAGTGAAATCGGTTCCGTCCTCCGCGAAGGGTCCGTCGATTACCTGCTCGCACGCCGTCTGCCAAGGGGGGTTACGCGCCTTGGCCGCACCCTCTCCCCGACGAATTGGGCTGCGGCCGTTCGAATGGGCCGTAGGATCGTGACTTTGCTGGACAAAAATCCAAATACAGGTCAATGGATTTCGCGGGACTTTTCCGCCGCATTGGAGACCCATTTGGACGCCATCACGGCGGCGTCCGCGAGGTCCTCCCGCGCGGGCGGACGGCTGAGACACTTTTGGGGAATTCATGCGGCGACGGGTGTTCGAGTTACGAAATGCGGTCCTGCGGCAGTTCGCCGCCTCATTGGCCGTCACCTCCCTTGTCCTTCTGACCAGCCTCGGCGGCGCCTCCGCCCAGAGCGGCACGCCGGCCCCTGACCAGGGCAAGGCCGCTGCACAGCCCGCCGATGCCGCCAAGGAGGCGACCGCCCAGAGCCAGCGCCGCACCGACGAATTCGCCGAGGCCGCCCAGGCCATCAACGGGCCCGCCGGTAACCCGGAATGCGTCTGGCTCGGCCGCCGCGTGGTGCGGCTGATGTGGCGGGATGATCTCGATACCGCGTTCCGCCATCTCGACCTCTATGATCGCTTCGGCTGCCCCGGCGGTCACATCCAGGCCGCGTTCCGCTGCCTGACCCGCTTCGGCGCCCAGATCGATCCGAAGGTCGCGGAAACCCTGGACAGCCGGGTGCACGCCTGCTGGATCAATCCGGCCGCCCAGCCGCAACAGGCGGCGACCACGGCCTCCCAGCCGCCGGCCGCACCAAGCACCGGCAATTCGCCGGCCCCTCAGCCGGCCGCCAGCCCTGCGCCTGCGGCGAGCCCGTCACCTGCCCCCCAGAAATAGCCGCGATCGTTTCAGCCTCCGTTCAGGAACGATCGGTCATATCTGCGGTTGGCACTGCCGCGATTCCAAAAAGCTCATGCCCTGATAAGGACATGAGCCCATGACAGTTGTGAAACCGCGCCGCAGAGGTATGCTCCATTTGCCGCGGACTTGGTCGGATCTCGGGGTCGGATCCGCTTCCCTGACCCCTCAGCCCCTTTTGGTTTAGCCGCGATGCGCGTTGTCGCCGCCGTTCTGTTGTTCGTGTCCGTGCTCCACGCCGGCCTTTGGGGAGTCCTGCGCGACAAGGAACCGGCGCCTGATTTCAAGGGCCTGTTACCCAGCGTCTCCTACGCACCGTTCGAAGGTTCGGCCCACCCCGACATCGACAACATCCCGACGATCGAGAAAATCCGCGCCGACCTGAAGAAGCTGTCGACGATGACGCGCGCGATCCGCCTCTATTCGTCAACGGGCGGCGTGGAACTGGTTCCGCCTATCGCCGCGGAGTTCGGCCTCAAGGTCACCGTCGGTGCCTGGATCGACAAGGACCCGGATCGCAACGAGCGCGAGATCAAGGCTGCGATCGAGCTCGCCCGCAAGAACAGCAACGTCAACGGCGTCGTCGTCGGCAACGAGGTGATCTACCGCGGCGAGCAGAAGGTCGAAGATCTCATCGAGATGATCAAGCGGGTGAAGAGCGCGGTCCGCGTCCCCGTCACGACAGGCGAAATCTGGAATATCTGGCGCGACAACCCCGACCTCGGCTCCAACGTCGATTTCATCGCCGCGCACGTCCTGCCCTATTGGGAAAATTTCCGCTCGGACCAGGCGGTCGACCAGGCCGTGGATCGCTACAACCTCTTGCGCAATCAGTTCCCCGGCAAGCGCATCGTGATCGCCGAGTTCGGTTGGCCGAGCGCCGGCTATAACTTGCGCAACGCGGACCCCGGTCCGTTCCAGCAGGCCCTGACGCTGCGCAACTTCGTCAGCCGCGCCGAAGCGATCGGCATGGAATACAACATCGTCGAGGCGATCGATCAGCCCTGGAAGTATTTTGAGGGCGGCGTCGGCCCGTACTGGGGCATCCTCAACGCCAACCGCGAGCCGAAATTCGCCTGGACCGGCCCAGTCGAAAACCCCGACTATTGGAAGCTGATGACGATCGCGCTTTTGGTCGGCATCCTCCTGTCGCTGCCGATCCTGCGGCTGGAGCAGCCGACCGCGAAACAGGCGTTCGTGCTGTCGGCCGCCGCCAACGGCGTCGGCGCCTGGGCCGCGACCGTGTTCGCATTCTGGAACGGGCACTATTTCATCTTCGGCTCCGCCTTCGCGCTGACGCTCGGCATGATTCTGCTTGTTCCGCTCGTCCTCATCGCGATGGCACGCATCGACGAGATTGCAGCGGTGGCGTTCGGCCGGCCGCCGCAGCGGCTGCTCGCCAAGGACAAGCCGATCGAGAACGTGCCGGAGAATTACCATCCGAAGGTCTCGATCCATATCCCGGCGTATTTCGAGCCGGTCGATATGCTGAAACAGACGCTCGATGCGCTGTCGCGGCTCGACTATCCGAACTACGAATGCGTGGTCATCATCAACAACACGCCGGATCCCGTATTCTGGCAGCCGATCCAGGACCATTGCCGCGCGCTCGGGGAGCGCTTCAAGTTCATCAACGCCGAGAAGGTGCAGGGCTTCAAGGCCGGCGCGCTGCGCATCGCGATGGACCGCACCGCTGCCGATGCCGAGATCATCGGCATCCTCGATGCGGACTATGTGGTCGAGCCCGACTGGCTCAAGGACCTCGTGCCTGCTTTCGCCGACCCGCGCGTGGGTCTCGTGCAGGCGCCGCAGGAGCATCGCGACGGCGACCTGTCGATCATGCACTACATCATGAACGGCGAATATGCCGGCTTCTTCGACATCGGCATGGTCCAGCGCAACGAGCTCAACGCCGTCATCGTGCACGGCACGATGTGCCTGATCCGCCGCGCCGCGATGGACATGGCCGGCGGCTGGTCATCCGACACGATCTGTGAAGATTCGGACCTCGGCCTTGCGATCCAGGAGCTCGGCTGGACCACCCACTACACCAACCACCGCTACGGCAAGGGCCTGCTCCCCGACACCTACGAGGCCTTCAAGAAGCAGCGTCATCGCTGGGCCTATGGCGGCCTCCAGATCGTCAAGAAGCACTGGCGGCACTTCCTGCCCGGGCGGAGCCGGCTGACGCCCGACCAGAAGCGCGAATACGGTCTCGGCTGGCTGAACTGGCTCGGGGCCGAAAGCCTTGGCGTCGTCGTGGCGCTGCTCAACCTCGTCTGGGTGCCGATCGTCGCCTTCGCCGACATCGCAATTCCCGACAAGATCCTGACGCTGCCGATCATCGGCGCCTTCGTCGTCTCGCTCGTGCACTTCCTGTCGATGTACCGCGCGCGCGTCGCGATCAAGCCGGGCCAGATGCTGGGCGCGATGATCGCCGCGATGAGCGTGCAGTGGACGGTGTCACGCGCGGTCGCGCAGGGCCTGATCACCGAGCACATCGCGTTCGCGCGGACGTCCAAGGGCGGCCTGTCCAGAATGTCGATCGAGTTCCAGGCGTTCTGGGAGGCCGTGATCGGCACCCTGCTCCTGGTCGGCGCCGGCGTGCTGATCGCCTCCAACTCTTTCCGCCAGATCACCGAGATCTACATCTTCGCGGGCGTGCTGGTGCTGCAAAGCCTGCCGTTCCTGGCGGCGGTCGCGATTGCGATCCTCGAGCTCAGCCGCATCAACTCGTTCCAGTTCTGGCGCGACAGCGCGATCCGCACCGCCGAACTGATCGGGCTGCGCCCCGTCGCGCTGCCGACGCCAGCCGGTACCGGGCAGCAGCCGGTGCCGAGCGAGGTGCGGCGGGAAGCGAACTGACGGGGCAGATTTGGACGCCTCGGAGCCCGGGACTAAAAGTCATGGGGTCTTTGGACGTGGATGACGCACCGCCAATCGGGTTGAAAACCCCGGCCTAAGCGATGGAAGCGGCGAGCAAATCCTCGTTACTGCCGCGTGTTTTGGCAACCACTCCTGCTATTGACCTCAGCGCCCCATCCCCCTACACAGCGCGGGCCGAAAGCATGATCCGGAAACAGCCGGTTTTCCCCGCGACGCAAACCCTACGCGCAGCGGCAAGACATGCTTCTCGAATGTCCGAAGACGATGGCGATCGATCTCTAGAGCCATCAGCGGCCATGGGAGCGCGTAGCTCAGCCGGTAGAGCACGTGACTTTTAATCACGGGGTCCTGGGTTCGAGCCCCAGCGCGCTCACCAAATCTTTCCCAACGATCGATGGTCAAGTCGGGTTTCAGCGTGAACCCGCCTGCGCGGTTCACGCAAACGCAGCCCCGAGCAATCGACCCCGGTGCGCCTTCAGCTCTCCGGCGCGGCAACCGTCGCCGGCGCGCTCAGCGGAGCGCCGCCAACCGAAACCGGCCCGACGGATTTCGACTGCCGTTCGAGCATCCGCTTGCGCAAGGCCGCCGGCAGTCCATAGCGAGCATGCGCTCTCCGAATGGAAGCCGTGACGTCCGACATCATCGTGTTTTGCAGCGTGTCGATCTTCGCGATCAACGTCGAAAGCTGCGGCGAGATCTTCTTCACGTCGCCCCGCTCGTCGGTGATGCTCTGCCGGAGCGACACGAGGACCGTCGAATCCTGCTGCCGCAAAGCCGTGTTTTGCTGCAGGGAGGAATTGATCTCCTGCAGAGCGGCCGCCTGCTGCTGCTGGGCCGATTGGATCTGCATCAAGGCAGCGACAACGGGATCCGGCTTTGGCGCGACGGCTTCCCGGCTCGGAAGCAGCGCAGCCAGGTTGCCGATGTCCGGCACCGAAAGATCAAACGGCGACGTATAGATCGCCGCTGCGCCGTTGATGGCCAGGGCACACACTGCCAGGGCCAGGACCGATTTCCGGCTCGAGTTCTTGCCGGGTGCCGGCGCTTCCGGGGCTTCAGGCTCGGGTTGGGGTTCGGACGCCGCGGCCGCAAGTGCTGCGGCGTCGAGGTGCTCGGCAAAGCACAGCGTGTCTGAAGACGTGGTCATCTGCATTGACCTCATGAGCGAGCAAAAGGAGGCCGTCGCCGGAACGTCCTCGCGACGCCTCCTTTACGCAGCACTCACTTACACAACTGCATAAAATTGTGGGCATTTCGGATTAATTCCACGTTAGCGACGCGGCCGTCCGGCCTGGCCTGGACCCCCGGCCGACTACGGAGTTGCCTCACCTCAGGGAGATCACGATGGTGCCGAGATTGGCGGCCAGCTCCAGTCCCGCCTTCGGGCCCTGGAGCACGATCGTGACGCCCTTCTCGTTACGGAGGTGGACGCCGTTGACGCCGCCGACCAGGGCAAAGCCGCCGCCGACGGAGCTGTAGGTGCCGGCAAAATCACCGACCTCGCGGATATCGGAGGCCCAGCCGTCGAGACGACCGATCGTGGCGCCGGCCGTGATGCCGAAGCTCAGGCCCGTGACCCTGAACGGATAGGTCTTGCCGCGATAGACCAGCGTTCCGCTGCCGATACCGCCGCCGACCAGCAGGCCGGCCTTGACGATCTTGACCCGGACATGGCCGGCCGCCTGCGCGAATGATGGTGTCGCAGGGACTGCGAGCCCGAGCGCGAGCAGGAGCATCGCCATCAGACGGAGCATGCGCACACGCCGTTCAGGGCTTTGCGGCATCGACCTTCTTCCAGGTCTCATCGGGGTCGAACAGCGTGGTGCGCTCGGCGATGAACTCGGTGCGCTTGCCGAGGTCCTTCTGGTAGACGGTGCCGGCATGATTGACCAGGAAGGTCATGATGCCGGAATTGCCGTATTCGGCGGGCCAGGCGATCAGCGCGAAGCCGCCGATCATCCTGCCCTTCACGACATAGTTCAGCGCGCCGCCGGGCGCATCGCGGCCCTGCCCTTTGAGGATGTGGAAATAATAGCCGTGGTAGGGCGCGGGCCCGACGTCGCCGGACTTGTAGCCCTCCCTGGACGCATCGGCCGCAAGCGCCCCGAGCGGACTCGGATCGCTGTCGTCGCGCCAGAACAGGCCATCCTTCTTGCCGGGCGAGGAGACGATGCGCTGGGCATAGACGCCGACGCCCTCACCGCGGTCCTTGTCGGCATATTCGTTCTGCGCGTCGACATAAGCGAGCGCGGTCTGGATCGCGTCGAGCTCGTTGCGGCCGATGCGGCGGCGAAGCACCTCGATCCGTCCCTCGTCAGTGTTGAACTCCCACCCGGCCTTGCCGTTGACCAGCGGAATCGGGAACGGGAAATCATCCGGTCCCAGCATCAGGGTCGCGGTCTTGTTGCCCTCCGCCTTGATGCCGTGCTTGGCCTCGTACAACGACGTGAAGCGCGCGCGGATGTCCTTGTCGGCGACCTCGTCGCCCGAGGAGACGATGTCCTCGGCGGCCCTGCCGAGCACTTTCAGGATGTCCCTCGGCCCGCTCTTGACCGCTGCGGCGAGCGCAGCGGCGGCATCCTCCGGTGATTTGTAGGATTCCTGTGCGAGTGACGGTGAGCCGCACAAGCTGAGCGCCACGATGCCAGGCAGGAACGCACGATGGAGCGATTTCAGGCCGTTCATCGCAGCACCTCCGCAGGGATCTTCGCGCCACCGGCGAGCCAGTCGCGGTAGGTGCGGAACGTCAGCCCGAGCTTGTCGTAGTAGACGCGCAGATAACCATCGCTGCCGCGGGTCACCGCGTCGGGCATCACTTGCTCGACCTCCTGCGCCATCACGCCGACATAGGCCTTGTCGCTGCCGATATAGCTGAAGCGATAATAGCCGAGGCCACTCGAGAGATGGCCAAGCAGGACGATGTCGTGCTTCAGCGCGATATCGGACCGCCGTCCACCGCCGCCGCCGCCTCCACGACCTCCGCC
Organism: Bradyrhizobium sp. CCBAU 53338; assembly: GCF_015291665.1. NCBI lineage: Bacteria > Pseudomonadati > Pseudomonadota > Alphaproteobacteria > Hyphomicrobiales > Nitrobacteraceae > Bradyrhizobium > Bradyrhizobium sp. CCBAU 53338. The sequence goes on along the minus strand of NZ_CP030048.1, from coordinate 3,978,194 downwards.
GCCTCCGAAGCCGCCGCCTCCACCACGCGCAGCCATCCCGCCACCGCCGCCGCGCCCGGCCATGCTGGGCCCGCCGCCGCCACCGCGCGGCATGCTCGCCATGCTTGATCTTCCACGCGCCGAAGCTGCGGCGGCCGACCGGCCGGAAGAGACGTTCATGGCGCCGCCGCGATTGCCGCCGCCGCGGTTGGCGGCAGCACTGCCGCCAGCACGGTTTGCAGCCTTGGCACGGTCACCTCCGCCCTTGGCACGGTCGCCGGCGCCGGCACGATCACCGCCACCGGGCCGATCCCGCGTCCCTGCGCTCGGGCGATCGCCGGCACCCGGACGATCCGCACGATTACCAGCGCCGCCGCGATCACCGGGGCCGCCACGATCCCCCGCGCGATCGCCTGCTCGATCTCCCGGGCCGCCCTGGCTCGGGCGCAGCACCTGGTTGCCGTCACGGCCGCGGAAGTCCATCCGGTCGGACGCGCCGGCCCTGATGTTGGTGTTGCCGAAGCGGTTCTGAACGTTCGTGTTGTTGTAGCGCACCCCGCCGCGATGCGCCGGATTGTGCTGCCAGCCGCCACTGATGTTGGTGGTGCGATGATTGACGTAGACGTTGCGGTTGCCCCAGTTGCAGCCGCCGCCCCAGTAATTGCCCCAGCGCCCGATCGCCCAGGCGGTGCCGAAGGCGATGCCGGCCGCGACCATGCCGGCGCCGATATAGGACGGATAGCCCCAATAATACGGCGGATATTCCGCATAGGGCCAGGTGCCGTAGACCGTCGCCGGATCGTAATACGGCACGTACATCTCCGCGGGATCGGCCTGCTGGATCACGACGACCTGCTTGCCTTCCTGGGACTGGACGCTGACCTTCTGCTGCTTGGTCGTGACCAGCTTCTTGTTGTCATAGGCCTTGTTGCGCAATCGCTGGATCGCATCCATCACGTCGGGCTGCTGGGCGAGAAAGGCATCACCGAGCTTCTGGGTCCAGTCGAGCTTGTCGCTCATCATGGCCAGAACATCCGCCGTGCTGGCGAGCGCCTTGACGCTATCGTCCCAGCTCTGCTTGTCGACCTGTGTCTTCAGCGCGTCGCCCTTCAGGCTCTTGTTGTCTTTCAGCCAGCGGTCGGCCTGCACCACTTCGAGCGGATAGGTCGAGGCGGCCAGCACATTGGCAAGGAGCTCGTCGGGATAGAGCGCGATCGGCGCGACCAGAGCCTCGAGCTGCTCCGGCTTCAGGAGCTCGGCAGTCGGCGCCGGTGGCGCTGCGGGCTGGGCCTGCGTCGTTGGAGCGACCGGCGTGGTGGCCTGAGCGATGGCAGCGGTGGGGACCGCCAATGCCAGCGCAAGCGCCATGAGGATCTTGCCGCAGCGATACATCACGACCTCCACAAAGCTTTCCGTCCGCGACCATCGGGCCGGAGGACAGACGTTTGTTGATCGAGATCAACGAAATCACGCCGCCGCACCTGACGCGGTCGACATAACCGATGCCATCGCGAAACTGCCGCGTGAGATCGAAACTGTAGAACTACCGCCCGTTACCGCATGATCGGCAGCCTGACCGTGAACAGCGCCCCGCCGGCCGGCAGGTTCTCGGCCGCCATCGTGCCGTGATGGGCCTCGACAATCGTCTTGGCGATCGCGAGCCCCATTCCCATGCCTTCCGGCTTGGTCGTGAAGAAGGGATTGAAGACGTTTGCGAGATCGCCTGCGGCAATGCCGGGGCCGGTGTCGGCGATCCTGATCTCGGCCTGGTTGCCGGCGCGATACGTCGTGACGCTCACCTCCCGCTTCTTCATGTCCGCATCGGAAATTGCGTCCATCGCGTTGATGATGAGGTTGAGAATGACCTGTTGGAGCTGGACCGGATCGCCCTTGACGGGCAGATCGGAGATGGCAGGCAGATAGCTCAGCGTAATGCGGCGGCCATCGGCGACCGCGGCCGCGAGCCCGATCGCCTCCCACACCGTGCCGTTGAGCTCGAGATTTTGGACCTCGAACGGGCTCTTCCTCAGCACGCTGCGCAGGCGGCGGATCACCTCGCTCGCGCGCTGGTCGTCACGCTTGATGTCGGCGAGGATGTGCCCGATTTCGTCGAGATCGGGCGAGGCGCCTTTGAGCATGAGCTCGGCCGTCTCGGTATTGGTCAGGATGGAGCCGAGCGGCTGGTTCAGTTCGTGGGCGATCGACGTCGTCAGCTCGCCGACGGCCGAATAGCGGTTGGCGTGCGCGAGTTCGGCCAGGCGTTGGCGTGACTCGACTTCGGCGATCTGGCGGCGGCGCCGCTCGTGCAGCAACCCGCTGATCAGGCCTGCCTGTACCAGGATGATGGCGGTGATCAGCAGCATCTGCCAGCGATAGCTTTCCCACATGGTCGGCTCGCGAAACAGAATCTCGCTTCCCGCGGGCAGATTGCTCTCGCTGATCCCCCAGCGCTGTAGCTCCCGCCAGTCGTATTTGGGTGGCGCAAACCCGATCGGTTGGTACTTGATGCTGGACGGCCTTTCACCACCGAGGATGCGGATGGCGGCATCGACCGTCTTCTGGGTCGTCTCTGCCGTGGAATGCATCGGGCCTCCGACGGTGCTGCCGCCGAAGAATGGCTCCTGGTAGGAAAAAATCGGTGCGTTTGCGACTGCATGCAGGCTGCGCAGCGCGATGTCGCCCTCATGGACGATTCCGGCGGCATCGACCGACATCAGACCCCAGAACAACACGGTGTGCGGAGGAAGCTTCGCGGCCCGCTTCAGGATCTCCTCGAACGACAGGTTCGAATACCAGACGATGGTGAGCCGGTCTGCGAGCGGCTTCAGTTCGCGTGCCACTTCATCGATCCAGTACTTCTCCAACGGAGAAGCGCCGATCACCACGGCAACCGTCCTGGTATCCGGCATCACCTGGAGAATGTTCTTGAAGGCCGCCATGAAATCGTTGCGAACCGACACGACGACGTCGTCCCCGGTGAGATCGGAACGATTGACCAACCGCTCCTCGACCACCGTCAGCACCATCGGCGTGCCCGGAAACAACTTGCCCCGGTATCTCTGCACGAACCGCGCCGCCGGTGCACCGATGCTGATGACGATGTCGGGCAACGAGCCCTGGTAGAGCGAGGCCAGGTATTCGATGAAGGGGGCTTCCGGGCCGGGATTGTTGAACCGGGCCGTCAGCAGAGTGTGCTCCTGGATGTCGAGTGGCCAAGGCGACCGCCGCTCGAGCTCGGCCTTGATGCTGCGCGCATATTCGCTCCATGGGCGGAATTCACGCCCGAAGGAATGCAGCACGAGCACGCGCTTGGCCTCCCGGCGCGGGAATACGTCCGGCTCGTCGGCCCTGGCGGACGCGGACAAGACGCAAGCGAGGAGCAGCAGGGCAAACAGCAGGTCACAACGACGCAACGCGGCCGCGACCTGCCACGGCTTTACCGATCCAATGGTCACGCGCCCGCTCATTGATCTCCTGGGCAGCTTCAAACGGCCGCTCCCCCAGGCAATCCTAGCGGCAATTGCATGGCTCCAACAGCCTGCAGACCGCGCAACATTATCCCGGATTTGCCGGGCAGCGGTGATAACGGATCTCCATGTCCTCCATGCCCGGGAACAGGCGGACGAGACTATCGGCGTCGAGCTCCTTCAGGCTGAGTTGAACGCTGGAGAGCATGATGTCGGTCGCGCAAGCCGCGATCAGATTGATGTTTGGTCCGCTGTCCTTGCGCGCCTTGATCCGGCAGCGCGCGAATTTACCGATGATCTGGTCGCCGTCGACGATGAAGCCGCCGCCGAAAACCTCGGACATGTCGGTGAAGCCGATCTGGCCGCCTTTGCGCTCGAAGACCTTTGGGCAGTTGTTGGCGTCGGTCGCCCATGGACCGTTGAGATCGAGAGCATGGACCTTACTGCTGGTGACAAGCAACGAGGCGAACAGGAGGCCACCTAGCACGATCGATTTGCGTGGATTCATCTTCTATTCCCTCGCGCTTTCAATGACCGCTGAAAACCAGCGTCTTGATGGGCATCAGCAACGCTTGAATACGCAGCAGCAACGCGTGCACGAGGCCGACGCCGTCAATCACGTGCAGGCCGATCGCCCGGCTCGTGCTGGTATGCTCCGCGGCGATTTCCTCATGATTGCTTGTATAGGCGTTGACGATGCAGCTGCTTCCCGGCGTAACGCCGTCGAGCCCGTTCTTGTAGAGCGGTTCGAGGAACACGAGGATCGTGCCGGGCTTGGGACCGTTCTGAACCTCGAGCAATTGCTGTCCGGTCTGGAATTGTCCCGCAGCGATGTAATCCTGCACCGTCGTGATCACCATCGGGATGATGACCCAGGGTTTGGAGATGCAGGCAGCTTCCGCCACCATCCCTGCCTTCAACACACCCGCCTCGATCTGCCCGTAGCCGGCTTGCAATATCTTTCGGCCCGCTTCCTCCGGAATGAGAACCCCCGCAGGACGCATCAACTGATTGACGACGTCGCCGGGACGGATCAGGAATTGCTCGACCCGGCCATCGACACCGGCATGGATAATGGTCTTGTCGAGGTCGACCTGGGCCTGATCGAGTGCCGCTGCGGCGCTGGCCTTCTGCGCCGGCAGCAGAGTGGAGACCTGCAGGCTCGCGGACTGCTTCGCGGCGGTCGCGGCATCGACGCCGGCTTGACGCTGATCGACCAGCACCTGCAACTTTTCGATGTCGCGTTGCGGAACGATGCCGGGATTGCGGCGCTGTAGCTCGCTTTTGACGTCGAGTTCATCCTTGGCCTGCTGAAGATTGGCTTTCGCCTCCCCAATTTGCGCCTCCGCCTTGGATACGTCGGCCTGCGCCGTCTCCATCGCGGCATCGACCTCGGCAACTTTTCGCTTGGCGGTTTCGAACGCAGCTTGCTGCTTCGAGCTGTCAAGCGTGAACAGCACGTCGCCCTTCTTCACTGGCTGGCTGAAACCGACCTTCACTTCGGCAACCCGGCCCGATCCCTCCGGCAGGATCGGCACGGTGCGGAAATAGAGCGTGGCCGACTCCGTGGCCGGGTGGAAGTAGAAGATCATGGTGATCAGCGAAATCGTCAGCATCAGGCACCCGGTGATGCCCCAGCGCAACTCATACCAGACCGAGAAGAAAGTGATCTCCTTGCCGAAGCGCTTGCCCTGGGCATAGCGGCGATAGAGGTAATCAGGCAGGATCGTCAGGAGCGAGCAGAACATGAGCTCAAACATGGCTGGGCTCCTTCTCCTGCGGGGCGGAGGCCTTGCCGGCCGGCGACGGGGTTTCCGTCGGCTCGCCCTCCTCTCCCGGCGTCGCGTCGGCGATCTTCTCGACGGAATCGGCGATGCTGCGCAGCGGCGTACCGAAATCGGGGATATCGATCAGCGCGATCAGGAGGCCTGCAATCCAGAAGATGTGCATGTGCGTGAACAGCGAGATCAGGCCGAGCACGGCAACGAACTCGAACTGGAGCTTCTGCGACTTGTGCGCCATCCGCTCCGGCAGGCTATGCAGCTTCCAATAGAGCGTGCCGACCCACAGGAGGGTGCCGATCAGGAATATCCCCATCACCACCATCAGCGTATCGGTGCCGCTTCCCGGCGCGAGATAGAACGGCAGGTGGTGCGGCGCCATCGGATTGAGCTGATCGTTCAAATGACTCTCCCGGCCAGACTTGCACTTGCGACACCTTGTTCGCGAGACCGGCGGGTTTGCTTGATTTGAATCAAGGGAATGCCCGTCGCCGGACATAGCGTTTGCGGATGCCGAATGAATAGTCACAGGGAGTCATTGCCATGTCCGGCCTCGATGATCTCATTCCAGATGCCAAACAGATCCGAAAGGAAGCCGCCCTCAAGGAGGCCGAGAAGGCGGAAGAATATGTCCGTCTCGCCGCGGCCGCCGAGGCCGAGAAGCACGCCCTGATCGAGCGCCTGAGCAAGCCCTCCGGCAAGAGCGAGGAGGAAAAGATCAAGCTCGCCGCAACCGTCATCCAGCGGGCCGTGCGCAACGGACTGACCGAGGTGCTCGTCTATCGTTTCCCCAACTCGCTCTGCACCGACAAGGGACGCGCCATCAATCAGATGGAAAAGGGTTGGGAAAAGACGCTAACCGGCATCCCCAAGGAAATCTTCCAGCTCTGGGCCGATTATCTCCAGCCGCGCGGTTATCGCATTGCCTACCAGGTCATAGACTTCCCCGGCGGCATACCCGGCGATATCGGCGTGACCCTTTCCTGGGACAAGTGACTTCGGGACGAGCGACGAACGCAACAGCGAAGGGACAGGCATGGCCAAGGACAAGCCCACGGAGAAAATGAAGCGCAAAGTCTACGAGAAGGAGCTCGAAAAACTCCAGGTCGAGCTGTGTCACCTCCAGGAGTGGGTCAAGGCGCAGAAACTCAAGGTGATCATCCTCTTCGAGGGCCGCGACGCTGCCGGCAAGGGCGGGACCATCAAGGCCTTGACCGAGAAGGTCAGCCCGCGCGTGTTCCGCGTCTGCGCCCTGCCCGCGCCCTCCGACCGGCAGAAATCGCAGCTGTTCCTGCAGCGCTATATCGAGCAATACCCGGCAGGCGGTGAGATCGTGATCTTCGACCGGAGCTGGTACAACCGCGCCGGCGTCGAATATGTCATGGGTTTCTGCTCGCCAGCCGAGCACAAGCGCTTCCTGGAACTATGTCCGCAAGTCGAGAAATTCGCCGTGGACGCCGGCATCATCCTGATCAAGCTGTGGCTCGAGGTCGGAATGGAGGAGCAGGAGGTTCGCTTCAAGGCGCGCATCGAGGATCCCCTGCGGCAATGGAAGCTCAGCCCGATGGACACCGAGTCGTTCGGGCGCTGGTACGATTATTCGCGCGCGCGCGACGTGATGTTCGAGGCGACCGACACCAAGCATGCGCCATGGCGGCTGATCCGCTCCGACGACAAGCGGCGGGCGCGCCTCAACGTCATCTCGCACATCCTGCAAACGATCCCCTACAAGAAGGTCAAGCGCGAGAAGGTCAAGCTGCCGCAGCGCTCCCACAAGGGACGCTACAACGACCAGGCCAGCCTGCGCGGGCTGAAGTTTGTCGAAGAGCGGTACTGAAACTGCACAATCCTGAAATGCGAACGGGCTGCGGCGACGCAGCCCGTTTTATTTGCACGCCTCGTTCGTGAGCTTACTTCAGCTTGATCGTAACGCCGCCGACTGCCGCCGATACTTCGGCGCCGACCTTCGGTCCGCTGAGCTGAAGGATCACGCCATTGCCGTTCTGGAGCTGCACGGCACCGCCGCCAGCGGCGATCGCACCCCCCGCTCCACCGGCTGCATAGGAGCCTTCGATCGATTGCGGCCCCTTCAGATTGAGCGCACGGCCGACCAGCTTGGTGGTCGAAGCACCGATGGTGAAGCCGACACTCATGCCGGAGACGGTGAACGGATATTTATGGCCCCGGTAGAGCAGCACGCCCTCCCCGCCACCAACGCCGACGATGAAGCCCCCCTTGGTGAAGACGACGGCGACCTGGCCGGTATCGGCGCGCGAGGGCGTGCTGAAACCGGCGGCGACCGCAAGCGAAGCAACCACGGCGGCTCCGATAGTCAATTTTCTCATAGCATTCTTCCCCTTTTTTTTACTGCGCCAGCAGCATTGCGAAGTAGCCGAAGATCGTGAGCAGGATGCCCGAGACGGCATAGCCGACCGGGAATCCGATCCAGGGCACGGAGCTCTGGATCTCAACTGCGGCCTCGCGGCACGGGCCGGAATGCGACCGCGCACCGGCAACGCCACCCATCAGTACGGCCGGGTTGATCTTGAAGACGTGGAAGCCGATCGCCCAGACGATGAACGGCGGGATCGTGCAGGCGATGAAGCCGACGATGAAGATCTTGAGGGCGACCGCACCGGTGAGCTGAGCCAAAAGGCCCGCACCGGCATTGACGCCAACGATCGCAACGAAGACCACCAGACCCAGATCCTCGAGCACGTTGCGCGCTGCATTCGGCGTATTGCCGAAGAACCGCAGCCGCGAGACGATCGAGGACACGATCACGCCGGACAGCAGCAGACCGCCGGCATTGCCGAGGCCGACCTTGGCACCGAAGGCCGGGAATTCGACCATGCCGATCAGGAAGCCGATGATCATTCCGACCGAGAGTGTCAGCAGATCCGTCGACGTGTTGGTCCGCGCGATGCGGCCCCACATGTCGCCGAGTTCACTGACCGCGGACTTCAGGCCGACCACCGAGACGATGTCCATCCGCTCCAGCTTGGTCTTGAGACCAGCCGGAATCTGGACGCCGCCGCGCTCGACCTTGGTGACTTGCAATTGACCCGCGATTGCGGTGTCGCGGAAAGATTCGAAAGTGCGTCCCACCATCTCCTTGTTGGTGACAAGGATGTCAGCCTGGTCCATGGGAATGCCGAGCGTCTTGGCATCCGCGACCTCAGGGCCGATCAGTCCCATCTTGTCGGTGAGACTTTCCGTCGAGCCGCCGAGCGCGACGATATCGCCCTTTTGCAGCACGAGATCGGCATCAGCGCCTTGCGGTTCACCGTTACGCCCGACATTGACGATTCGGTATTCCGGATTCATGGCGCGGAACTTGGCGATGCTGATACCCGCCGTCGCCGGGTTTTCCAGCCTGTAGGCCCGGAGGCCGAACTGGCGGTAGCCGGTCAAGCCGCCTCCTTCGAGATCCTTGACGCCGAACTCCTGCTCATACTGCCTCGCGGCAGCGCGGGCGTCGACGCCCCACCAGCGCGGTAGATATTTGCAGATCAGGATGATGCCGACGGTACCCCAGATGTAGGTGATGCCGTAGGAGAGCGCGATCATGCCGGAAGCCTCTTCAGGCTTCATTCCCGCGGGCAGCTTGACGACACCTGACGTGACGGCTTGTTCGGCGGAGCCGATCGCAGCCGACATGGTCTGCGATCCCGCCAGCATGCCACCGGCCGCGCCGACCGGCAGACTGAACATCTTCGTACCAATGACCACCAGCGCAAGACCAAGGACACTCGACACCACCGCCAGAATGCAGAACTTCAGTCCGTCACCCTTCAGGCTGTTGATGAAGGACGGACCGACGCGCAAACCGACGCCGTACATGAAGAGGTAATAGAAAAGGCTCTTGGCAAAATTATTCAGTTCGAGCTTCACGCCGTAGGTCGACGCCCAGACGGACAGGCCCGCACCCACGATGATGGCGCCGGCGACCATGCCGAGGCCGTAACCCTTGATGCTGGCCCGGCCGATATAGACGGCGAGGCCAACGACGAAGAATAGCAGCAGATACGGATACTGCTGCAAGAACGTGAAGAACGCCTGCATGTTGGTCCCCCTTTCGGCTTATGACGCGGCCTTGAGCTTCGGCGTGGCGCCGGGCTTCGGCCGGCCGAGTTTCGCCAGGGCTTCAGTGCGCACGAGCTTCAGTCCTTCCTTGGCGTCGTAGCCGTGGATCTCCTTCACATCGAGCTTGCGCATGAAGTCGATGGTTTCCTGGGTGATCACCTGACCGGGCACCATGATCGGGAAGCCCGGTGGGTACGGGATCACGAAGTTCGCCGAGACGAGCTCGGGCCCGGCCTTCAGCCGCCGGTCGATCTCGGGATCGTTGAGACGGATGTGCTCGCAGCCCGCGACGTCGTAGGCGGCGTAGAAACCGGTACGGATATCGCCTTCGTTGGTCTTGGCGCCGGCATCGCCGCGGAAGCTCGGGTGGAAATGCGAGAAGTTCGGCAAATCAGGCACGTCCTTCATCAGGCTCTTGACGCGTGCCTCGAAGGTCTTGCGCGCATTTTCGCCGCCCTGCGTCAGCCCGCGATCGACCTCGCCCGCGATCTCGGCGAGGACACGGATGAGATGCGCGACGTCGCTCCGGGTGTTGTTGATGTTGGACTGAACCAGGACCGAGTTGCGCGAGGTCTTGTTGACCTGGATGTTGTACTCGTTGGCCAGGACGCCCTTGAACTGGGTGCCGTCGAAGCCAGCCGTGCCGCACACCAGCGTCATGCGGGTCGGATCGAGACAGAACTCGTCCTCGTCCAGGCTCTTGAGCGTATTCGCCCAGTTCACGCCATCGGCGAGATAGTCGGTGAAGCCGCTCTGGCGGTATTGCGCCGGAACCATCGCATCGGCCGGGAGCACACGGAAGTATTTCGAGAGCAGCGGATTGTTGTTGACCGCCTGGCGGATCGCGAACGCAATCTCGATCGCATTGGCGACGAGGCCATAGCCTTCCAGCTCCATCTGCCGCCGCGAAATGTCGAGGCTGGCGATGAGTTGCTGGTTCGGGCTGGTGGAGGCGTGGGTGAACACGGCCTCCTTGAATTGCTGTTCGACGGTGTGGAATTCGACGTCCTTGACCGACAGCATCGAGCCCTGCCGGATCGCCGACATCGATTTGTGGGTCGAGTTCGTCTGGTAGACGCGGAGACGAATCTGCCGCGGATCGGGAACCAGCCTCGTCTTGAGCAGCACCTCGTCCGTCGGATTCTTGCCGAGCTGGGCCTGTTGCTTCTCATACGCTTCGACCGACTTCGGATCACGCATCCACGCCTCGATCTCGTTGGCGGCACCCAATCCGGTACGGCGGCGCAGGAACGGCGAGAAACGCGCGAAGCCGAACCAGGCCTCGTCCCACAGGAAGATCAGGTCGGGCTTGATGGCGAGACATTCCTCCATCACCCGCCGAGTGTTGTAGATATGGCCGTCGAAGGTGCAGTTCGTCAGGTCGACCATCTTCACGCGATCGAGCCGGCCGTCAGCCCTGGCGTTCAGCAGCGCCTGCTTGATTGTCTTCAGCGGCACCGCGCCGTACATCGAATATTCCGTCATCGGGAAGGCTTCGACATAGAGCGGCTGCGCGCCGGCGAGCACCATGCCGTAATGGTGCGACTTGTGGCAGTTGCGGTCGACGATCGCGATGTCCCCCGGCGCGAGCAGCGCCTGCACCGCCATCTTGTTCGAGGTCGAAGTGCCGTTGGTGACGAAGAAGACGCGGTCGGCGCCAAGCGCCCTCGCCGCCTTCTCCTGCGCCTTCTTGATGTTGCCGGTCGGCTCCAGCATGCTGTCGAGGCCGCCCGTGGTGGCGCTGCTCTCGGCCAGGAACAGGTTCGGGCCGTAGAACTCGCCCATGTCGCGGATCCAGTCGGACTTGAAGATCGATTTGCCGCGGGCGATCGGCAACGCGTGGAACGTTCCGATCGGACGCTGCGCGTATTTCTTGAGGTTGTCGAAGAAAGGCGTGTCGTAGCGATCCTGGATTCCCTCGAGGATCGAAAGATGCAGCTCCAGCAGCTCCTCCACCGAGTAGAAGATGCGGCGGACGACATCCGCCTCGGGATTGCCGGCGAGCTCTTCGACGTCGCGGTTCGAGATCATGTAGAGATCGAGCTCGGGCCTGGCGCGCTTGATGATCTGGGCGAGGCGCAGCGCGGAGGCGTCGGATTCGTCCTTGAGGCCGGCCGAGGCCGTCATCGACCGGAGGATCGGCGCCTCGTGCCGCGAGCGGAGCCCGAAGCCTTCGTTGATGACGACGGCCCCGAGGTTGGGATTGAGCATGGTCGCGCAGAAGGCGTCTTCGAGACTGCCGACGATGACGGGCTCATAGATGAAGCCGTCCTCGGGGCGGCGCAGCTTGCGCCATTCGGCCGCGAGCGCCGGCCATTGGCTGGACGACACGCCAGTCACAATCAAGGTTTCGAAATAGGGCCGGCGTGCCTTGTGCGCACCGAAGGTGGGCGACACAAGTTCGGGCACATCGCCGTTGCCGTCGTCCTTGGCATTCCAATCGCCGGCGTGTTGACGAAAGGATCGCGTCACCAGGGCCTGTGTGATCCGCGACGCAAGCGACAGCGATGCCGCCGCATCGCCGCTCGAGGCTGCTTCGCGCAAGGCGCCCATCAACTGCAGGCTGGGATAGCCATGGAATTCTTCGGTGGCCGATAGATTGGCCAGGGCCGCATCATAGGCCGCACGATTGCCGCCGCGGGCCCACGTCTTCGCCGCCTCGACCAGATCGCGCCAATCGTCTGCCCGCGCGCCGGGACCGGAAAAGAACTGGTCGATGCGCTTCTGCGCGGCTTTGGTGTCCTTGGACATATGTCTCTCCCGATCCTTTGGGGCGAAAGGTGATGCGGGATCGTGCTTTTGGCGCCGATCGCTCCATTGATCCAAGTCAACGGTCGCATGCATTCTCGAAATGCCGTGCGGTGCTATTCGCGCTGCAGCAGGCTTGTCATGTCGCCGGTCGGTGGGAGGAAGCGCGTCCAGTTTGCTTCATGCGACCGCCTCGCGTGGCGTCACTTCGCACCGCAGCAGGACAATCAGCAGCGCAACCACGGGAATGCCGAGCGCGACGTTGGGAATGGCCTTGGTCGCGAAAGCACCGGCAGCCGCGCCGCAGCCGAACACCGCGCACAGCGCGAAGAAAATGACGGACTTGCGCAGCGCCCCCAGCGGCGCACCTCCGTAGACCACGGCGAAGATGTTCTCGACGGTCTGGCGCATGTTGCCGGTGATCATCACCGTGCTGCACGCCGCGCCCTCGACCCTGATGAATATGGCCGACTGCATGGCCGCGACCATGGAAATACCGAGCGTTCCAGCAAGGTCCGGCACGCGGTTGTGCAGGATGCCGATCACGATCAGAAAGACGATCTCGACCAGGACACTGAGCACACTGGCGCGCTCCCCGGCGACACGGCGCAACCAGGCAGCAATCACAATGCCGACCGTGAAGGCCAGGATCGGCGGCACGAAGTGAATGGCCTTGATCCAATCGCCGGCCATCGCATAGACCCAGAGAAAGATCACATTGGCGGTCTGCGCATTCGCCATGACGCCGTGGATGATCCAGGTATAGGCGTCGATGTAGCCGCCGGCAAAGGCCAGAAGCAGGACGATCTCAACCGTTTCGTCTCGGCGGATCGCGCCGGCGGCGACGTCCATGGTACTCATGTCGACAATGCCGGCTGTGGCAAATAGTGCATACCTCATTGGCGGCGCCTCGACGCCCGCGATGCTTGATCTGGATCAAGCAAATGTTTTCCCGCCGGCACTCAATCAGTGCAGAGCGCCGGGGGACTGCAATCATGGATACTGTCAGGTGGATCATCACCACCGCTCCGGAAATTTTTCTGCTGCTGGCGATTGCGCTCGGCACCATCCTCGGCCGGCAGAAAATTCGAGGCTTCTCGATCGGTACCACCGCCTGCATCCTGATCGTCGCGGTCCTGATCGGGCAACTCGGAACGTTCACGTTTCCATCGCTGTTGCGGGTGATCCTGTTCAGCCTGTTCGTGTTCACGATCGGCTACCGCTCGGGTCCGGAATTCTTTGCCTCCCTGAGCATTCGTACGCTGGCACAAGTGGCCATGGCGCTCGTGCTCGGCGGCACCGGGCTCGTCATCGTCTTGATCTTCGCTCACAGCTTCAAGCTCGATCCCGGCACGGCTTCCGGCATCGCCGCCGGCGCGCTGACGCAGTCCTCGGTGATCGGTACCGCATCCGGCGCGCTGGCCCAGCTCGGCCTGCCGGCCGACGTGCTGAAGCAGCAGGAGGCCAACATCGCGGCCGGATACGCCGTGACATACGTCCTCGGCTATATCCTGACGCTTCTGTACGTCCCCTTCGTCGCGCCGAAGCTGATGCGGATCGATCTGAAGGCTGAGGCGAAGAAGCTCGAAGCCGAGCTCGCTGGCGGCGATCCGCCCCGAAGCGAGAATCTCTCCTACCGCAAGTTCCAGGCCCGCGCCTATCGCGTGACCGCAGGCGCCGGCCGCACCGTCAAATCCATCGAGGAGGAGATCGGTAGCCGGACGGTGATCGATCGCATCGTCCGTGGCGGCACGGACATCGAGCCGCATCTGGACACGGTGCTGGAATCCGGAGACGACATCGTCATTACCGGCCGCACGGCAGTGATCGTCGCCGCCAAGCCGATCATCGGCACCGAGATCGATGCGGACGAAATCCTGAAGGCGATGCCAGGGAACGTGCTCGAGGTGCTCGTCGACAGCCGTCATCTTCACGGCCGCTCGATCAGGGAGGTCGCGGACCAGGTCGGCGGCGACGCACGCGGCGTGTTCCTGCGCGCCCTGACGCGGACGGGCCGCGAGGTCCCCTTGAGCGCGGAAACGAGGGTTTACATCGGAGACGTCATGACCCTGGTCGGGAGCACGCGCAACATCGAGCGGGCTGCGAAGAGCGTCGGCCAGATCCTCCGCGCCGGCGACCGCGCCGACATAGCCTTTCTTGCCGCTGGTATCGCTGCCGGTCTTCTGATGGGTCTCCTCAGCTTCAAGGTCGGCGGCATCGCGTTGACCCTCGGTGGCGGCGGCGGCGCCCTGATCGCCGGTCTCGCCTGTGGCTGGCTCCGCGCACGGCGGCCGACCATGGGCGCATTGCCGCCGCAGGCACAACAGACCCTGAGCGATCTCGGCCTCGGCGGCTTCATCGCCGCCATCGGGCTTGGCAATGGTGCGGCGGCCTGGTCCGCCATCCAGGCTCATGGGCTGCTGCTGGTCGGCATGGGCCTCGTCATCACGGTCGTACCGCTCATCGTCGCGACGCTGTTTGCGCGCTACGTGCTGCACATGAATCCGGTCGTGACCTGCGGCGCGCTGGCCGGCGCCATGACGGTCGATGCCGCCGTGACCGGCGCATGCGACGTGGCCGAAAGCCAGACCCCGGTGCTGGGCGTCGCCGTTCCCTATGCGGTCGGCAATGTCATCCTGACCGTGCTCGGGCCGATCATCGTCGCCCTGACCTACACGGGCTGAGGGACGCTACGATGCATGCGCTTGCAGTTGCAATCCTCCGGCTCCTCACGGCGACCGTGGCGCTGGTTGCGGCATTCGCCCTGCCCGCGCATGCCGCGGACGAGGTCCGCATCCAGGAGGAGATCTGGGCGCTGCCGCTGCCGCTGCCGATGTTCGCCTATCTGGTCCGTCCGGTGGGTGACGGCCCCTTCCCGCTGGTGATCATGAATCACGGCGTTTCACTCAATCCGACCGAACGGAGCTTCTTTCCGCTGGTTGAATTCCGCGACGCAGCCCAATGGTTCGCAAAACGCGGCTATCTGGTGGTGGCGCCGGTCGGCAGCGGCTATGGCGCCGCCGCCATCGACATTCCCGAACGGGCGCTCTACGGCCCGTTCTTCTCCAAGATCGGCAAATGCATCAACCCCAACTTCCATGCTGCAGGACTGGCAGTCGCTCAGGCCGATCTCTGGATCATCGACTACCTGGCCGCCGAAAAGCGCATCATTCCGAAAGACGTGATCGTGATCGGCCAGTCCGCCGGCGGCTGGGCGTCGATCGCCCTGTCGAGCCTGAACCCGCCGCCGGTAAAGGCGATCATCGTTTTCGCCGCAGGCCGCGGCGGTCGCGTCGGTGGCAAGCCCAACAACAATTGCGCACCTGACAAGCTGGTCGAAGCAACCGCGGATTTCGGCCGCACCTCGCGGGTGCCGATGCTGTGGATCTACATCGAGAACGACACGTTCTTTGGCCCTGATCTGTCGAAGCGGATGCGTGACGCCTTCACAGCCGCCGGCGGCAAGGCCGAGTACCACTTGATGCCACCGTTCGGCAACGAGGGTCACTTCTTCATCGGCTCACCAGACGCGATCCCGATCTGGTCGCCAATAGTGGCGAAATTTCTCGATGCGCAGAAATAGAACCCGGGCAGGGAGACGCAAGGATGCCCAGCACCCATCGCAATCTCGTGGCTCTTCCCGTCGCCATCATCGCCGCGACGTCGGCGCTCCCCGGGCGCGCGGCCCAAGCCGATAAGCCGGCCGAGGTCGCGACGCGCGGTCAACGCGAGGCCAAGGACATCACCTACGGCGACTGGCAGAAGCTGTGCTTCAAGGCAGGTGGGGCACCGACCCTGTGCCGGACTTCGATCACGGGCAAATTCCCCACCGGTCAGATGGCCATACGCATCGACCTGATCGAGCGCGAAGGCACCTCGACGGCGCGACTGCAGCTTTTCGTACCCGTCGGCGCGTATCTGCAACACCCGGTCAAGCTAACCATCGACCACGGCAGCCCCATCCGCGTGCCATACACCTGGTGCCTGACGAATACCTGCATCGCCGCAGACGTCGCACCGCCAGAGACCATCAAGAAGCTGGAGTCTGGAAAAACCCTGACGCTGGAAACGGTCGACTCCAACCTCCTGGCGCTCACGACATCTGTGCCACTGGCCCAATTTGCGGCCGCTCATAAAGGCGCACCAGCCAAGGTCCTGGAGCAGTACGTCGACGAATGAGCGACCGTTGCTGGCAATAGGTCGCGGAACCGCCGGGCGCTACATCTCGAGCATTCCGAGGCGCTCCGCGACCGAAACGAGCTCCGCGAGCGAATGGACCTGCATCTTTTCCATCACCTGGTGGCGGTGCGCCTTCACGGTGCGCTCGGTCGTTCCAAGCTCATGCGCGACCTGCTTGTTGATCCGGCCGCGCACGATGAGATCGAACACCTGCCGTTCGCGCTGGGTCAAGGTTGCGAGGCGTGTGCGGAAGGTCTCGAGCTTGCCGCGTTGCGCACGTGCGGTGTTCTGCCGCTCCAGTGCGCGCGCGATCGCCTCGAGCAACTGCTCCGAGGACACTGGTTTGGTCAAAAAATCTTCCGCCCCCGCTTTGATGGCCCGCACGGTGGTCGGCGTATCGGCATGCCCGGTTAGAAAGATGATTGGCAGCGTCGAGCCCCGGGCGATCAGTCGGCCCTGCAAGTCCGGTCCGCTCATCCCTGGAATCCGAACGTCCAGAAGAATGCATCCGGGCTGCATGTCGTCGGGATCTGCATCAAGCAGATCCTCAGCCGTCGCATAGGTCGCGACATCATAGCCCGCAAGTTTCAGCCGGCGCTCGATCGCCGTCCGGAATGACGCGTCGTCGTCGACAACATGTACCAGACCGGGCACCCCTGACCTCTCGTCAGATCCATCAAGACGGAATGAAATTCTCTAAGTACTAAACGTCTCGTCAAACAGTTCGACAATCGTGGCATATCCTCGAAAACGGGATGCATTCTCGCGGCAGCAGGCGCCTTCTCATTCCGCGAACAATAATGCACGAACGTCCCTTTGGTACTATGCACCTAAGGACAATGGATTGAAATACCGCCTTGGCCGTAAATCAACCACGGCGGGAGTGGGATAGCGCGGCGCATTCCCTGCGAAACGTATCAGTCTGACATACCAATTCGGCAATGAGGAGTTGGCCATGTTTGTTCGGATAAACACGGATTCCGCACTGCGCCCCAATTCCCTGCGAGACCTCGGAATGACCAGCGGGTCAAATGCGCTCATCAGTTTAAGCGAATTTTCCTACAAGAAAGGCACCGAGATCTACGGCGAGAAAGAGCCTGCCGACTACGTCTATCAGGTCAAGCTTGGCGCTGTGCGAAGCTACAAGCTGCTATCGGACGGCCGCAGGCAGATCGGTGCGTTTCATCTGGCCGGCGACATTTTCGGCCTGGAGAACGGTGGGGAGCACCGCTTCACGGCGGAAGCGATCGTCGATACCCATGTGCGGCTCATCAAGCGGCAGAGCCTCGAAATCGTGGCCGAAAGCGACGCGATGGTCGCAAAGCACCTGCTCAGCATGACCACGAACAATCTCCAGCACGCGGAAGACCATATGCTGCTGCTCGGCCGCAAGACCTCGCTGGAGCGGGTCGCGGCCTTCCTGCTGGAGATGGACAAGCGCTTGACGGCCGCCGGCGTCATGGCGCTGCCGATGTCCCGGCGCGATATCGCCGATTATCTCGGCCTGACCTTGGAGACGGTCTCACGCGCATTGTCGCGGCTGCACGAGCTCGGCATTCTCGGCTTCATCGGCAACACCCAGCGCCAGATCGTGCTGTTGGACCGGGAGCAGCTCGCTAGCCTTGATTTGCAGCCCTGATCCCTGATCCCTCATGAGCGTTGCGCGACAAATTGTCCACGATTGATCGCGTGACCTCCGATCCCCCCGTATTGATGATCGGCACGCCGATGCGGAGCTGCAGGCTTGTGGTTTTCATGGGATGACGTCGTCCTTGATCAGTCCGACATGGTCGAGCGTCTTGCGCAAGACCTCGAACAGGATGGCGGCTGACCAGCCGAACAGCAGCACGCCGTTCATGGCGGTCAGCGGGCCGAGGAGACGCCAGGCCTGTACCGGCGTGATATCGCCATAGCCGAGCGTCGTGTAGTTGACGAAGGCGAAATAGAGCAGTTCGCTGTCGGAAACGGGGGCCGCGCGGACGATGTCGTACGTCCAGGCCCACACCAGGATTTCCAGCGCGTGCGCGATCTCCAGCACCGCCGCGGTCGCAACCATCACACCCATCAGGTGCAGTCTCGGCCGCACGGTCACGCGGAGGCCGGCGCTCCGGGCTATAGCGACGGCGACGACTGTGACCAGCGCGTGGATGCCGATGTTGATCGCGCTGACCAGCGCGCCGACGAGAAACTGAAACAGCATCTGACCTGGCCAGACCTTACTCGCTATCGCCAGGCGGACGCTCGAGGCGCGATCTTTGCGCACGCATGCGCTTGATCTCGCGCCTGAGCGCCTCGGCTTTTTCGTCCCGCTGCTCACTTGCCGTTTGCAATGGGTCGTCGCGGCGCAGCTTTTCGAGCGCCTTCTCGACGGAAAGCTTGTTGGTCTCAGCCATGGCAGACCTCTCCTGCGCCGCCTCGCCCGTCAGTATCCATAGGGATAGTTCTGCGGGCAGATATCGTTGTTCAGGCCTTCGGGCTGAACATGCCGCCTGCGGCTTTCATCGCGGACTCGCCGGCCGTCCTGGCCTGATCGGTCAGCGTCCGCATCTGCTCCTGGAAGAATTCGGCCTGAAGCTTGAGCGCATCCTGCACATCCTTGGCATGGATCAGCTTGTCGCCGAGATCGAAGGTTGCTGCGACGTTGCGCCGCATGAATGTACAAAACTCCTTCGCCTGGCTCGCGATCGGCAGCGGCGAAGAGCTCAGGCCTTTCTCCAGCAGATCGAAATAGTCGGTGTTGGCTTTGCGCACGCGCTCGAGCGCTTCGGTCAATGTCGCACGCATGCCTTCAACGGATACATTGATTTCAGCCATGGCGAATCTCCTTTCAGGAAATGGCAGTTACGCGGGAAGTCCTCCAAACCAGGCACCGAAATAGCCGGCATAGAGCGCCGGCATCTCGAGGTTCATCGAATGTCCAATACGGGGCACCACCACAAGGCGGCAGTCCGGCATCGCCTCGGCCATCGTGCGCAGATCAGCCGGCGGGATCCAGCCGTCCCATTCGCCCCACAGCACGAGATGTGGGTGATGCAGCTGCTTCATGCGGTGCTCGAGCTCCCGGGTTTCTCTTTCCCGCGTTAGATTGACCGGCGTGCCGATCCAGATACCTTCCGAGACGCCAAAGGTCTGATCGACGATGCGGTCGAACAGCGCCTGTATCTCGCCCAGGCCTTCACGGAGGCGAGGCACGGCGTTCGGCGCCATGCTTTCAGGCACGAACAGCGACGAGGCCGCCGTCGCCATGACCGTCCGCGTCAGCTCCTTGCTCTCCATCATGGCGCGAAACAGGCCGATCTGGTCTGCGTTGAAGGCCATGCCGAGCGGCGTCACGGGGTCGAGTGCAAACACGCGGCCGAAGCGCTGCGGCTGCGACAGAAGCATGCGTGCGGCAATGATGCCGCCGGTCGAATGCGTGGCGAGGTGACAGTAGCGGATGCCCAGCGTATCGAGCGCGGCGAGCATGTCGTCGGCATGCTGCTGCATCGAGTAGTTGGAATAATCCGCCGCAGGCTTCGGCCGATCGCTGTCGCCGCAGCCGCGCCAGTCGATGCCGATGACGCGGAGGCCTGCAGGGAACATGGGTGCGGCGAGCTCGATCCAGTCCTTGCTGGCGAGATTGCCGTGGATGAAGACGACGATGACGTCGCCCTCTCCCCAACTCCGCCAGCCAAGCTGGACCTCACCCGCCTGCACTCTGGCCATGCGCGGTCCTATTTGTTGAGGCCGGCCGTCGGCGCAGCTCCGGGCGGGGTCGGTGCCACCGGCAAGGCCGAAACCACCGCGCCCTTGATCATTCGGTCGGTGCCGAGCGGCGATGACGTATCGACCGTGCCCTTGGTCACGAAATCAATGACGTCCGCTGCATACTCGACCGGGTTATCCGTATGGATGAAGTGCCCAGTCTCCGGATAGATTTTGAGCATCGGCCGGTTGCCGGCATTCGTCATGCGCGACATGAAGGGCGTGATGACGTCGCGGCCGAGATCCGTCAGCCCGTTGAACGCGGGCGTCGGAATGAACGGCTCCTTGTCGCCGAACGCCAGGAAGATCGGCGCCTTGATCTGGGTAAGCCGCTCATAGAGGTTCTTCGGATCATCCTGCTGAAGCTCAGATCCGATGGTGTAGATGTCGTAGATGAAGACGTTGCACCATTGATCGAGCTCTTTGGGGTTGCCCTTGATGAGGCCGACGCGTTGCTCGGTGTGGAAGCGGGCATATTCACTGTCGCTGAAGAAATAGCCGCTCTTCGAGGCCGAGACCGCTCCCGTATTGGGATCGCGCTTCTTGAAATAGAAGAAATCGCGAACACTCTGCTCATCCCGCGCCTTCTCCGCGGCAAGGATGCCGGTCTGGTCCCACGTCGCCTTCCACTTGTCGAAATCATGGTCGAAGGCCGGGTCGAACAGCTTTGCCTTCTTGTCCTTGGCGATGGTGATCTCGCGCGGGTATTCCTCGAGGCCCGACGGCGCCTCGAGCGCAAGGCCTTGCACCGCGTCCGGCCAGGTCAGCGCGTAGCCCATCACGAACTGGCCGCCGAGCGAATGGCCGAGATAATAGGCCTTCTTCACGCCGAGCTGGTTGACCACGAGATCGTAGATCACCTCGCGCATGTCCTGCATGGTGCGCGCCGGGCTCTTGTCGAGATTGCCGGGCCCGGACATGCCGTAATGCGGCAGGTCAGGCACGATCACGCGCAGTCCGCTCCGAAGCGCATACTGCATGATGTTGCCATAGTGCCCGCCGAACGCGCCCTTGCCGTGGATGATGACGAGCACCTTCGGATCCTTGTCGGTGCCGTTATATTCATCCATGTAGCCGATTTGCCAGGCGTTGCCGCTCTTGTCCTTGGCATTGGCGTACTTGACCGGATAGGGGTAGGTTACAAAGTCCTTCCAGAACGACTTCTTGGGGTCGATGTTTTCGGCAACGCCAGGCACGCGATAGTTCTTGTCGACAAATTTCTGAGCGCGATCGAGGCTCGCAACGTCGTCCATGAAGGCGACGAATTTCGGATCGTTCTTGCGCTGGTTGATGATCGGGAACACGCCGTAGTGCGCGACCGGGCTTTCCTGCGCGATCAGGTCCGCGCCGGGCACGCGTTCGACCGCCTGCTGAGCCAGCTTGAAGTTGAGCCAGAGGTCGTTGGTGATGTGCATCACCAGCGTGCGCGCCTGGATGCGGCCGAGATAGGGATTGATGTTGTGAGTCTCGCCGACCCGATTGCGCCAGACGAGATCGACCGCGTCATAAAGCTTGGCGCGATTGATGACATTCAAGGCCGCCTTCTCGTTCGGCGGGTCCCAGTAGAAGATTTCGGGCTGGACGGCCCTCCAGTTCTGGCTCGTGCGGAACGCGAAGTCGTAACCGGTCATGCCCAGGATCGACCAGCCGAACGCCACGCCGGGCATCGGATGCTTTTCCTTGGGCAGCTTGTAATAGTCGCCCTTGGTCGCCTGCCAGACCGGATCGGCTTCGATCGCGGCCGTCATCATCTGGAAGGTCCAGTTGCCGACGGGGTCCTCGCTGTCCGACTGCGTCGTACCGCCGATCGGCATCAGCGCGTTGATGTATTCCGGATGCATCACGCCCCAGACATAGGTCTGGGTGCCGCCCATGGAGACGCCGGTGACCAGCGCGACGCGCGCGACCTTCAGCTCGTCACGCAGCAAGCGGTAATTTGCCTGCACCATGTCGTAGTAGCTGTACTGCGGAAATTTGATGCCGAGTCCATCCGACGGCTTGCTGGCGCCCCAGGTGCCGAGCGGATCGACCATGATGACGTAATAGCGGTCGGTGTCGATCGGTCGGCCCGGGCCGATAATGGGAACGCCGCCGGACAAGGCAGCACCTTTGACCCACTGCTCATACATATCGGTGGAGTCGCCCGAGTAGTAGGAGTTGATCACGACCGCATTCGTGATCTCGCCGGCAGCATTCTTCCGGGCGTTGCCGATCGCAATATAGGCGGTTCGCAGCTTGCCTCCGCCCAGCGATTCCAGCGTCACGCCGCCCTCGCCGCCATTCTCCCATTTCGAGGGATCGGCGAGGTCGTACTTCCCGCCGAGACGGAAGTTTGCGATCTCATAGGACTTCTTGAGACCGTCATGCTGCATCTGCGACGAGCGGCGCGTGAACGGTTGGGCCATCGCGAGCGCGGTGCCGACCAGCAGCAAGATCAAGCTGACGAAGCAACGCTTGAGTGCGCTTCTCCCGGTCATGACGAATTTCCTCCTGGCGATGTTTGCGCCTACGCTAGGTTTGGCATCAGGCCGAGGTTTGATTTAGCTCAATGGATTGCTCGCGCCCGCGTTGAGGATCATCGTCATCATCACGCTAGCCGGTCCCCGCAATGCCCTTTCTCAGTCATGGCTCATACCGGATCCGCTATGAGCTGGACGGACCGGCGGATGCGCCGGCCTATGTGCTGGTCAACGGCCTTACGCAATATTCGGAACTGTGGGGGGCTTATCGCGACGCGCTGATCGCGCGGCGTTTCCGGGTCGCGACATTCGATCTGCTCGGCCAGGGCGTCTCTGACAAGCCTGCGCTCTACATCAATCAGGACGATCACGTCGCCGTACTGCACCGGCTGATTGGCGAACTCGGCGACGGACCGATCTTTCTCAGCGGCATCAGTTTTGGCGGCATGATCGCGCTGCGCTACGCCATCGAGCACGGTGCACGACTATCGGGACTGGTGCCGATGAGCTGCTTTGCCGAGCTGTCGCCGCAACTCCTCCTGATCGGCAATGCCTTGCGCACCGGGCTGATCCTCGGAGGCACCAGCTACCTTCAGGATCTGCTGCTGCCGATGAATCTCTCCGACGCGTGGCTGAAACCGCTGCTGGACAAGCTCGACGGCGTCAAGCGGCAGGGCTGGCTGGTCAACGACGTCTATGCCCTGCAGAACCTGATGGAGTCCTTCCTCGACTTCAAGCCGCTGACGCCACTGCTTTCGTCGATCGCCATGCCGACCATGATCCTGAACGGCGAGTTCGACTTCCTCACGCCGCGGACGCTGCACGAGACCTTGCGTGTCGAGATTCCCGACAGTGCCCTTGTGATCATTCCAAAGGCTTACCACGCCTTCACGCTCGAAAAGGCCGCACTGACCGCAGACCTGCTGGCCCGCTTTGCCGAGGACGTGATGGCCGGGCGCTGGCACGGCGACAAGCGGGTCCTGATCGCGCCGGAAGATCCGGGCGGCGAGCTTTCGCCGTTTCCGGCCGGTTATGACCATCTGCGCGCGATCCCGGTGCAGAGGATCGCGACATGAGTGCGTTCTTTGGACCGCTCGAGGCCGATGGCCGCGTGCCGCCGCACCAGCAGACGCGAGTGGCCGCGTTCCTTGTCTCTGCCCATGGCGCGCTGGCGCGGCAATTCGCCATCGCCCTGCCTGCGAAATTCGATGCAGCCTGGCAGACCGAGTTGAACGCGCAATTCTATCGCGAGAGCGAGATCGTCTCGCTGCTCATGCGCGCGACCACATGGGTCCCGGATCTCGCACTCGGTCCGATGGCGACATCCTGGGAGATGGCCTGGCTTCCGACGCCGATTGAAGGGATGGCCGACCACGCTCACGTGCAGGCTATTCAGCTGGCGACGCTGGCGCATGCGGTGCATGCGGGGGTCCGGCCGGCCGCCCTGCTCCCGACGGAAGCGAAAGCGGATGATCCCTTTGTGTTCGCGCTGCGCCGGATCGAGTTCGAGAGCAGCCGGCTGTTGCAAGCGCAGATCCTGTACTTGAAGGGACCCGACCTCGTTCCCTTCCGGGATGCTGTCAGCGCGGCGCTCGAACGGCGGCATGGTGAGGTGCGCAGGCTGTGGCGAGAGGCCCTCGACAGCATTGATATCTCGCTCGCGAACGACACGAAGCCTTGACGCAGATCAAGGCTGCGGGACCGCGCGCGCCCAACATCCATCCGTCTCTCACGTCCGCCGATTGGAGTTGCGACCATGAAGGCCGTTTCCGTCGAAGAAGCCGTTGCGATGATCCCGGCCGGCGCCAGCGTCATGGTCGGCGGCTTCATGGGCGTCGGCACGCCCGAACGTCTGCTCGACGAGCTCGTACGCCAGAACAAGACCGGCCTCTCCCTGATCTGCAATGATGCGGCGACGCCGGGCAAGGGCGTCGGCAAGCTGTTCGATGCGGGGCAGGTCTCGAAGCTGACCGCCACCCATATCGGCCTCAACCCGAAGGCGCAGCAGCAGATGCTGGGTAGCCAGATCACGGTCGATCTCGTGCCGCAGGGGACTTTCGTCGAGCGCATCCGGGCCGGCGGCTGTGGCCTCGGCGGCGTGCTCACGCCGACGGGCGTCGGCACGCTCGTTGCGGAAGGCAAGCGCCAGATCGAGGTCGACGGCAAGCCGTATTTGCTCGAGACGGCCATCCGCGCCCAGTTCGCGCTGGTCCACGCCTTCCTCGCCGACTATCTCGGCAACCTCACCTACGCGCTGACGGCGCGCAACTTCAACCCGATCATGGCGATGGCGGCCGACACGGTGATCGTCACGGCCGAGCACATCGTCCCGGTCGGCGTGATCGCGCCCGACCATGTTTTGACGCCGGCGCCGCTCGTCGACTACCTCATTGCGAACGGGTGACCCATGGATCCGCAAATCATCATCGCCCGGCGCGTCGCCAAGGAATTGAAGAGCGGCAACCTCGTCAATCTCGGCATCGGCATCCCGACGCTGGTCGCGAACTACGTGCCATCGGACCTCAAGGTGTTCTTCCAGTCCGAGAACGGCCTGATCGGCACCGGACCCATTCCGGAGCAAGGCATGGCGCATCCGCTGCTCACTGACGCCGGCGGCCGGCCGATCAGCGCGCTGCCGGGTGCGGCGACCTTCGACAGTGCGATGTCGTTCGGCTTGATCCGCGGCGGTCATGTCGACGTCACGGTGCTCGGGGGCTTGCAGGTCGATGCGCAGGGCCATCTCGCCAACTGGATGATCCCCGGCAAGATGGTTCCTGGCATGGGCGGCGCGATGGATCTCGTCAGCGGCGCCAGGCGCGTCATCGTCGCCATGCAGCACGCGGCCAAGGGCAAATCGAAGATCGTCCCGAAATGCACCCTGCCCCTGACCTCGGCACGGCCGGTGAGCCTGGTGGTGACAGACATGGCCGTTATCGGCTTTCCCGACGGCAAGGCGACGCTGCTGGAGACTGCGCCCGGCGTCAGCGTCGGCGAGGTCCTGGCGGTCACGGACGCCGAAGTCGCTGTTCCCGACCATGTCCCGGAAATGAAGCTCTGATCAGGTGACGACCATGCGGGTGTTCAGCGACTTCAACGAGATCAAATCGGCCGTCGGCAGCGAGATCGGCGTCAGCGACTGGGTCGAGGTGACGCAGGACCGCATCAACCAGTTTGCGGAAGCAACCTGCGACGAGCAGTGGATCCATGTCGACCAGGCGCGCGCAGCCAAGGAAATGCCCGGCGGCAAGACCATCGCCCATGGCCTCCTGTCGCTCGCGCTCGCTCCGCTGTTCATCCGCTCGGTGATCGGATTGAAGGGCCTGCGCAACACGCTCAACTACGGCGCCGACAGGATCAGATATCTCGCGCCGGTGCCGGCCGGATCGAAGCTGCGCGGCCGTGTCACGGTGGCGGAGGCCGAGGACGTTCCGCCGGATGGCTTGCGCGTGAACTACCATCTCGTGATCGAGATCGAAGGCGCCAAGAAGCCGGCCTGCGTCGCAGAATTGATCGCCCTGCACTACCGCTGAACAAAAGGAGCGTCCGCTGTCGCTGCGGGTGGGACTCTGCGGTGAGAACTGATCATGCCACTATGCCGGTGTTTTGCCCGACGGAGCAACCGGTTTCTGGTTGACCTGTCTCGTTGGCGGAAAACGTAATGACTACAAGCCTCCGCCTACTGTGCATGGGGTTGTTCTGGCTTCCCCGCCCTCGCGTCAGTCGATGATGTGATAACCGCCGTCGATGTAGAGCACACCGCCCGTGATCAGCTTGGCGCCGTCGAGCGCGAGGAACGCGGTGGCGTTGCCGACATCGTCGATGCTGACGAGACTGCGCGTCGGCGCCTTCGACTGCGCCTTGTCCATGAGCTCGTCGAATTCGGGAATGCCCGATGCCGCGCGCGTCGCCAGCGGGCCCGGCGAGATCGCGTGGACGCGAATGCCCTTCGGACCGAGCTCGGCGGCGATGTAGCGAACCGAGGCTTCGAGCGCCGCTTTCGCGACGCCCATCACGTTGTAGTTCTCCACCACCATCTGGCTGCCGTAATAGGTCATCGTGAACAGCGTGCCGCCTTTCTTCATCAGAGGCTCGGCGAGATGGGCCATGCGCATGAACGACCAGCAGGAGACGTCCATGGTCTTGAGGAAACCATCGCGGCCGACGTCGACGACCCGGCCGTGCAAGGCTTCCTTGGGGGAGAAGGCGATGGAATGGAGCAGGAAGTCGAGCTGTCCCCATTCGGATGCGATGCGTTCGAACACGGCCTCGGTCTGGCCCTCTGCCATCACGTCGAGCGGCATGAAGATCGGCGCCTCCAGCGCCTGCGCCAACGGCTCGACATGCTTCCGGGCCCGGTCGTTGAGGTAGGTCACCGCGAGATCGGCGCCGAGCGCGCGAAACGCCCGCGCGCAGCCCCATGCGATCGACTGGTCATTGGCGATGCCGACGATCAGGCCCTTCTTGCCCTTGAGGGCAACCTTGCTGTCAGGGAATACGGGGATCATGACACCCTCTCAGGTCTGGTGTTGGTCGATTGACCGTTCATCAACAGCGACAGCGTGTGCTGCGCGATCATCAGTTCCTCATCCGTCGGCACGACGTAGACGGGAATGCGACTGTCTGCCCGCGAGATCAGCCGGGCATGCCGGGCGTTCTCGCCGGGATCGAGCGTGACGCCGAGCCAGCCGAGTTGCTCGGCGATGCGCGCGCGGATCGAGGCCGAGTTCTCGCCGATCCCGGCGGTGAAGACGAAGGCGTCCAGGCCCTGCAAGGCCGCCGCCAACATGCCGGCGTTGAGGCCGATGCGGTAAACGAAATGGTCGATCGCGAGCCGCGCGTGAGGATCGGCGCTCGCCTCGAGTTCGCGCATGTCGTTGCTGATGCCCGAGAGCCCCTTCAGGCCGCAATCGCGGTAGAGGAAATCCTGCACCTTGGCCGCGGGCATGCCCTTCTCGGAGATGAGATAGAGCACTACGCCGGGATCGATCTGGCCGGGACGCGTTCCCATCGGCAGTCCGTCGAGCGCCGTAAAGCCCATCGTGCTTTCGACGCTGCGCCCATCCCTGATCGCGCACATCGAGGCGCCGCTGCCGAGATGGGCGACGATCACCCTCCCCTTGGCAATCTCGGGTGCCACCGAAGGCAGCGTCCGGGCAATGTATTCATAGGAAAGGCCGTGAAAGCCGTAGCGCCTGACGCCCTCGGCATAGAGCCGCTGCGGGATAGCGTAGTGATCGGCGACGAGATCATGGGTGCGGTGAAACGCCGTGTCGAAGCAGGCTACCTGCGGCAGCGTCGGGAAATTCACGAGCAGCGAGCGGATCGGCGCCAGATTATGCGGCTGATGCAGCGGCGCCAGGCTGACAAAGCGTTCGAGACGGGAGACGACACCGTGGTCGATCAGGACCGGCCGGACATAGTCCGGCCCGCCATGCACGACGCGGTGGCCGACCGCCATCGGCGCGACCCGAAGCTCTTCGCGAAGCCAGTCGCCGGCCACCGCCATGGCGGCGGGCACATCTGGCACGGCTTCGATCGGATAGGCGCGGTCGGCCAGCGGATCGCCACTTGGACCGTTGGCACGCAGGCGCGGCCGGCTGCCGATGCCGTCCATCTGCCCCTTGATCTGGCGGCGGAGTGCGCCGTCACCCTCGGCCGAATAGACCTGAAACTTGACGCTGGAGGAGCCGGCATTGACGACCAGAATGGTATCCATGGTGATCACGCCGCCACTGTCGGCGCCTTCTGGCGCCGGGCGCGCGCGTAAAGCGCGGCCACTGCACAGGACGCCATCCGCGCCCGCGGCGAATCCGCTCGCGAGGTCAGGACAACGGGCACGCGGGCGCCGAGCACGACGCCGGCGCCATCCGCCTTGGCGAAGTAGGCAAGGTTCTTGGCCAGCATGTTTCCGGCCTCCAGATCCGGAACGACCAGGATCTGCGCGCGGCCGGCCACCTCCGACGTGATGCCCTTGATCCGCGCGGCTTCCGGATCGATGGCGTTGTCGAACGCAAGGGGACCATCGAGCACGCCGCCGGTGATCTGGCCGCGATCGGCCATCTTGCAGAGCGCCGCGGCTTCGATCGTCGAGGGAATCTTCGAGGTCACCGTCTCCACGGCCGACAGGATCGCCACGCGCGGCTTCGTGCCGAAGCCCGCCTGATTGTAGAGATCGATCGCGTTCTGGATGATGTCGCGCTTGGCGTCGAGATCGGGAAAGATGTTGATGGCGGCATCCGTGACGAAGATGGTCTCGGCGTAGGCAGGTACGTCCATGACGAAGACATGGCTGATGCGCCGGTTGGTGCGCAAGCCGCCGGCCTTGGCGGTGACCGCCCGCATCAGCTCGTCGGTGTGCAGGCTGCCCTTCATCAAGAGTTCGCCCCGCGCGGCATGAATGAGCTCGACGCCCTTGGCTGCCGCATCGTCGCTGTGCGCGGCATCGACGATCTCGAAGCCGGAGACGTCGAGATCGAATTTGGCGGCGGTATCCCTGATCTTGCGCTCCGGCCCGACCAGGATCGGCCGGATGATGCCGGCGCCGGTACTGTCCACGGCGCCGCGCAGCGAGGTCTCGTCGCAGGGGTGGACGACGACGGTCGGCGTCGGAGGCATCGCCCGCGCCGCCGCAATCAAGCGGTCATATTTGCTGCCAGTCTGAGCTTGCGCCGCCTCGGTCGACATCCTGTCACTCCCGCTTCCGCCAATGCGTGTTACGACGCCCGTGCCCTTGGATCGGCCTTGGGATCGAAAGGGGCGACGTTCGCCTCCAAACCGAACAGCTCGGCGACCTGCTTCAAGCGCCTGGCGCGCTCGCCGGTGATGTCCGCGCTCGCCGACAGCACTTCGCGCATCGCGGTGAAGGCAGCACGCCGCTGGTTCATGTCGTCAGGCAGCAGTTTCGGAATGGCCGCCAAAGTCGCATCGCGGTCCAGCAGCAGCATGAAGAACTGCTCGCGCACCAGCATCTTGAACTCGGCGAGCGTCTTCCGTGGTCCGGCATGGTCAAGCCGAACCTGCCGCAACGCCTCGACGCTGCGCTCGTCGACCATGCCGCGCGCGGAGCCGACATAGAGCAGCGCCCGCAGCGCCGCCTCGCGAAGGCCGCCCTCGCCGATATGGGACTTCAGCTCGGCAATTCGCTTCGCGAGCATGGCCTGATGCTCGGCCGACATCTCACGCCGGCGCGACGGCGCCGAATTCGGATCGATGCCGAGGGCGGCCTGAAGCACGGGCGAGCCGTAGACATTGAGGAAAATTGTCTCGCTCAGCGCTTCCTGGGCGTCGCGCCAGCTGTCGAGGGCATGGACGATCTGCTTCGACATCTGCTCCTGGAAGGCCAGGAACGGATTGTCCTGCGAGACCGGCTTGCGATTGTCCTCGACGCGGTCAGCCGCCGACTTGATCGTGGCCATCCACGGATTCTTGCTGCTGAAGGCCTCATATTGCATCCGCAGCGGATGTATGTTGCGCGCCCATTCGGCGAGCTGCGGCGTCACCATGCCCTTGACCCAGGGCCGCATGAATTTCTGATAGGCCGCGAGATTGAGCTCGGAGACGCGCTTGGCCGCCGCAAAGCGGCGCTCGTCCTCGGGAGAATTGCCGCCCATGGCGCGGATATCGTCGAGCGTCCGGGCCTCGCAGCGCATCACCCACTGGCCGACCGCGAGATCGGCGTTGAGGGTGTCATCGTTCCGCGCTTCGAACGTGGCTTCATAGAGGCCGGGCGGCAGCACATCGATCAGGTCGATGTTGCTGGAGAATTCGGCGTGCTCCTTCTTCGCCACGCCGCCGGACACGAAGATGCCGAGATGACCGATGCT
This sequence comes from Bradyrhizobium sp. CCBAU 53338, assembly GCF_015291665.1. Classification (NCBI taxonomy): domain Bacteria; kingdom Pseudomonadati; phylum Pseudomonadota; class Alphaproteobacteria; order Hyphomicrobiales; family Nitrobacteraceae; genus Bradyrhizobium; species Bradyrhizobium sp. CCBAU 53338. The sequence goes on along the minus strand of NZ_CP030048.1, from coordinate 3,947,928 downwards.
CTCGTGAACGGTGTAGACGATGGTCTGGCCATAGGCCCTGATCTCGTCGACATCGGCGTAGCAGTCGAGAATCCAGTCCAGCGCCTGCTGCGGCGGCGTGACGTTGTCGCCCTTGGAGCAGAACACCACGATCGGCGAGCGGATGTTGCGCAGGTCGACCTTCTGCCCGTCCGACATCTCGATGCGGCCCGCGGCGAGATTGTTGCCGATGAACAGCTCGTCGACGATGAACTGGATCTCTTCGGCATTGAGGTTGACGTGCCCGCCCCACCACCGCTCGAAATCGAGGTAACGTTCGGCCTCGGTGTCGACCTTGGAATAGACGTTGTACTGCTTGGTCCAGAGCGTGTTCGACGGGTTCTGGTTCTCGAAGTTCTGAACCAGCCAGGCGCCGTCGAACTTGCCGGCGCCGAGATCGCTGGTCAGCGCCGTCAGCCAGCTCCCGCCGAGAAGGCCGCCGGAATAGCGCATCGGATACTGGCCGTGCACGCCTGCCCAATAAGCAAGCGGCGCGCCGGCGATGACCAGGGGGCCGAACAGTTCCGGCCGCAGCGAGGCCAGGATCATGAGGGCCCAGCCGGCCTGGCAATTGCCGATCACGCAGGGCTTGCCGTCGGCATCGGGGTGACGACTGATGACGGTCTCGATGAACTTTGCTTCCGCGCGCGCGATACGCTCGATGGTCTGGCCCGGCACCGGCTCGGGGAGGAAGCCGATGAAATAGCAGGGATGCCCTGCCCTCATCGCGACGCCGATCTCGCTGTCGGCCTTGAAGCCGCCGATGCCAGGGCCGTGGCCGGCGCGGGGATCGATCACGACGAACGGCCGCCGGGTCATGTCGATCTCGACATCCTTCGGCGGAATGATGCGCACCAGCGCGTAATTGACCGGCTCGTCCAGCGTGCGGCCGTCGGTGATCAATTCAGCAGCATACTGCAGGACATGCGGCGCCGTTTGCGCGACATGGTCGCGATACTGGTCGCCGCGCTGGCGCATGATATCCAGGAACAGCACGCTGCGCTGTCCGGCATCGACCATGTATTCCACGGCTGAAGAGACCAGGCCCGACATCGGACCACCGGGCAGTTTCATATTTTCTGTCGCCATGTTCGACCTCGTCGTCGCTCATGGCCATTGAATGTGCACTGCATCAGCAGACCTTGATTTAGGTCAACGGTCGGCGACAACATCAGGCGCCGGCGCAGCGCGCTCGATACGAATCCAGGCCGCGGCAAGTTCCCAGGCGACCGCCAGAATGATCGGCCCGATAAAGAGCCCGATGATACCGTGCGCAAGCGTTCCGCCGATCACGCCGATCAGGATCACCAGTGTCGGCGTGGTCAACCCGCGTCCCATCACCAGCGGTTTCAGGATGTTGTCGAGCAGACCGACGATGACGAAGAATATCGTCAGCGGCAGCGCCGTGGTCACGTCCTTGTCCATCCAGATCCAGATGATCGTGGGAAGGAGCACGACGGCCGCACCGATCTGCACGATCGACAACAACAGAACGATGATGGCGAGCAGGCCGGCGCTCGGAATGGCGGCGAGCTTGAAGCCGATGCCGGCGAGCAAGGCCTGAACGATCGCAACGCCGATCACGCCCTGCGACACCGCGCGGATGGTCGCACCCGAAAGCTCGAGAAAATGCTCGCTCTGTTCCGGCACGATCCGAAACAGAAAACCGCGGATCGCGCCGGCAAGCTGCGGCCCGTAGGGAAACAGGAGGCCGGCGACCAGCACCGACAGCAGGAACTGGAGTGTGCCAACGCCGGCGCTGCCGACGAACGACAACATGAACCCGGCAAGCGGCTTCAGGTACGGCGTCACCTCCTTCAGCACTGCACGGATGTTGGTGTAGGCCAAATTCCAGAAATCGTAGAGCTGCGGGCCGATCAGGGGCCAGCTCTTGACCTGCTCCGGCGCGGCGTGAAGCGCGAGATCGCCCGCGCTGATCTGGCTTGCGATATCCCTGATCCCGTCGACGGCACTGAGACCCAGCCACGCCGCCGGGCCAATGACAATGCCGAGCATGATCACGGTGAGAATGGCCGCCGCGATGCGTGGGCTGCCACCAAGCAGTTTGGCGAGCCGGCTGAACACCGGATAGAACGCCACCGCCAGCACGGCGCTCCAGGTCAGGATCGGGATGAACGGCTTGACGATCAGGAACGTCCAGACGATCAGCATCGCCAGCAATGCCAGCCGGATCACGAGCTGGACGACGACGTCGGCGGGCAGGAAGCTGCGAAGTGTCTTCACGATCAAGAGCCCGTGTTTCGCGGGAAGCGGCGCTCGGCAAGCGTAGCGGTCCTGCTCGTGCGGCTGGCTTGATCCAGATCAAGCCGTTGATCGTGGCCAGCGGCGTGATCGGCCCATCAGCGCAGCGAGACCAACGCATGACAGACGCCGCGAGCTATAGTCGCAGGGAGCAATTGCGCGACGGCACGCCCGTCGAGATCCGGGCGCTTCGCCCCGACGACGAAGTCGGAATGCTGGCCGCGCTCGACCGGACCAGCGCGCAGTCGCGCCAGCGCCGCTTCTTCATCCCGAAGCGCCATTTTTCGGACAAGGAGCGCGACTTCTTCATGGAGATCGATTTCGTGCAGCATGTCGCGCTGGTGGCCTGTGTCGATGACGCGGGCTGCAGCAGCATCGTCGGCGGCGGCCGCTACATCGTCGCCGAGCCCGGCCGCGCCGAGATGGCCTTCATGGTGATCGACGCCTGGCAGGGACGCGGCATCGGCTCGACGCTGGCGCGCCATCTCATCGTGCTCGCGCGCGAGGCCGGGCTGACGGAGCTGGTCGCGGAGGTCCTCCCCGAGAACCGCGCGATGCGCGATGTGTTCAACCGGCTCGGCTTCGTGACCGCCCCGAAGCGGGATCCGGACACGGTCCATCTGGTGCTGAACCTCAACAGTTTACCGCACCCCGGTGCTGCACCGCGCTAATTCTGTCCCCTGTTCCATCCGCCGGCTCAAAAAAAGCCAGAAGACAACCCGCTGGAAAGGTGTAGGATTCGCCCAAACGGGAGGAATGGCATGTTTGAAATCACCGGTTTCGACACGGCAGGCGTCGTCAACCTCAAGCGGGAGTCGCTCGCCGCCGCCCTGAAGAAGGCCAGGGAGCTGATCCAGGACGGTTGCCGGGACGTTCAGATCGTCGATCCCAATGGCCGGGTCTACACCTCCTTCGAGGAGCAGGCCGCCTAGCCGCCTCTCACCCACCTTCGCCGAACGCACCGTTGAGCCGCCCGCAACCGGGCGCTAGAGTGGGCCTTTTACGGAGGCTCATTTGAAACAGGTCATTATTGCTGTCGCAGCCGTCGCGCTGCTCTCGACGTCGTCTGCCCGGTGCCAGGCACTTGTTGATCCCAGCAAAGTTGCGCCCGAATACCGCGAGGCCGCGGAAAAGCGCCGCGCCGAGCAGCTTCGCCAGCGCGAATGCGGCCAGAAAGCGGATCTGGCAAAGGTGCTGCCGCGCGACCGGGCCGAGTATGTCAATCACTGCCTCGACGCGATGGCCGCCAAGCAATAGCGGATCGCGCACCGTTCCACGCTACTCGCGCGATCGGGTCGCAACCGGCCTTCAGGCTTTCTTCAGAAATTCGGCTCACCTTGGCCGCCGATTTCCAGTGTTCATTGTTGTCGGCGCATGAATTCCGTCCAGATCCAGTGCACGCGTTGCAAGACGATGTTTCGCGACCGCGCGGGACGGTTGCAGGACGGCTATTCCAGGCAATGTCCATCTTGCGAGGTGGTGTTGTTCTTCGCCGAGGACTCGACGCATCCCTTCATCAAGCGTGCGATGAAAAACGCGCGGAGGGCCCGGAAGGAACAGCGAGAGGCCGAAGAGATCAGGATCGCTGCCCCGCCGGAGCCGCGTGCGGCTCCCCGGTCGCGATCCTCAATCGGTCGAGCGCGGGTTCAGGGTCGATCGGAATAGCCTTGGCTATTTTGCCTCGATCCAGATCCGGCATCCGACTGCGCGCGGATGTGTTGCCAATTACGACGCTCACAAGACGTTCCTGAGCGACACCTCGCGCTATGGCGTCAATATCATGATGTTGGGACCGCTGGTCGCCGACGATGGCGCCACCATGATCAGCAGCCTGTTCCTGATCGAAGCCCCCGGCAGTGCCGAGGTCGAGGTGTTCAGCCGCGCCGACCCGTTCGCGGCGGCCGGCATCTGGGAGAAGGTCACGATCACCGGGTTCTTGCGCCGGCAGGGCTGAGCAATCCAGCCCGCCCGCTCATGCGAAAAACCCCAGCGCTTTCGGGCGCTGGGGCGCTTCAAAAAAATCGATTGGTAAGGCAATAACGTCCGTATAGCAGCCCTCGTCTCTGCCGCTTGTGAACTGGTTCACACATGATGCGAGGAATGATCGGACGATTTGTCACACTCAGACTGCTAGCTAAGCGGGAGTGTATTTTTGTTGAACGATGCGACCCGGAGAGCTCCGATCACCTCTCCCATAGGGAGAGGTGATCACGGACGCCGATCGAACCCGATTCCATCGCGCTTCAGCTCCGTCTCCGCTTTCTCGGAAACAGGCGATCGCGGATGTAGCGCGAGGTCGCGGTCAGGCGGATGCCGCGCGGCTTCTGCCAGGCGGCGCGGTCGAGCTCCTTCTTGTCGCCGATCGCAAGCCGCCCCTTGGCGCTCTTGGCGATGAAAATCGCGTCGCTCATCTTGCGGCCGGAGCGCTTGTTCTTGGCTTTCACTTCCTTCCAGAGGCTGATCCGGCCGAGCTTCAGCTTCGGCAGCTCCTCCTTGATCTCGCGCCGCAGGCAGTCCTTGTCGGATTCACGCGCACGCTTGCGGCCGCCCGGGAACATCCACAGCCCGTCCGACCGTCGCCTGACCAACAGAACCTTGCCGCGCCTGGCGGCAACCAGCTTGGAAGACTTCGCCATTCCCGTCGCAAACCGAGAAAAGAATCTCGATAACATCGTAACTTGTCTATTTCATTAGACAAGTTCGATGGCCGGTCCGGCCGACACCGGCAGGCGCAGTTGTCCACATCTCGCGAGACAGGTGTGATCGGCGCATGACGCGCGATCAGGTCTCGTCGGGTATCGGCGGCTCGGCCACTCGCTTCGACGCCGTCCCGATCCAGGCCGCGGCCATCTCCCATGCCACCGACAGGATGATCGGCCCGATGAACAGACCGACAATACCGTGGGCCAACGTGCCGCCGATGACGCCGACGAAGATCACGATGGTCGGCGTGTTGAGGCCGCGTCCCATCACGAGCGGCTTCAACATGGTGTCGATGAAGCCGACCACGACGAAGAACACGGTGAGCACCAGCGCCGTGGTGACGTCCTTGGCGGTCCAGATCCAGATGATGACCGGCAGCAGCACCAGGAAGGCGCCGATCTGGACGATCGACAGCAGCAACACGATGAAGGCGAGCAGTCCCGCGCTCGGCACGGCTGCGAGCTTGAAGCCGATGCCGGCGAGCAGCGCCTGCACGATGGCGACGCCGATGACGCCTTGCGCCACGGCGCGGATGGTGGCGCCGCCGAGCTCGAGAAAATGCTCGCTCTGCTCGGGCACGATGCGCGACAGGAAACCGCGCCCGGCCGCGACCAGCCTTGGCCCGTGCGGAAACAGGAAACCGGCCACAAACACCGAGACCAGGAACTGGAGCGTGCCGAGGCTGGCATCGCCCGCCAGCACCAGTAGCGGTCCCGCCAGCGGCTGGAGATAGGGCGCAACTTCGCGCAGCACGGCGCGGATGTTGTTATAGGCCTGATCCCAGAGCTCATAGAGCGTCAGGCCGATCACCGGCCAGGACTTGATCTGCTCCGGCGCCGACTGGAGCGCGAGATCCCCGGTGCCAAGCTCGTGCGCCAGCTCCCTCACCCCGTCCACGGCACTGAGGCCGAGCCAGGTGGCGGGCCCGAGGACAATGCCTAGAGTGATCAAGGTGAGGATGGCGGCGGCGGTCTTGGGCCGGCCACCGAGCGCTTTGGCGACCCAGCTGAACGCCGGATAGAATGCCACGGCGAGAACGCCGCTCCAGGCCAGGATCGGCACGAACGGCCGGACGATCAGGAAGGTCCAGATGATCAGCAGCGCCAACAGGCCGAGCCGGATCACGAGCTGGATAACGTCCTCGCCCGTCAGGAGCTGACGCAGACTTTTCACGGGCACGGCTTTCCTTGCGGCATCAACGCGGGTTCCGGCGCTTGCGCGGCCCAGCGTTATTGCCAGCCCCGGGCCGTGCGTCAAGACGAGCGGATGCGGCGGCCCGTCCCCGGAGGGCCGACCGCATCGGGCGTCAGGATCACATAGCGGTCACGAAAGCCGCCCAGAGCCGGGCCTAGAAGTGATAGTTGACGCCGATCGTGCCGGTCTGGATGTTCAGCTTCACATTTGCGGGCGTGGCCACCAGATTGCCCGATGTCACCGGCTGCTCGGTGATGGCGCCGAAGCCGAGATAGTCGTACTCGGCCCGCACCGACCAGTTCGGCATGAACATCCATTCGACGCCGCCGCCGGCGACCCAGCCAGTGCGATTGAAGGCGCCTGCGGCGGAGCCGGCGAGCGCGCCGGCCAGACCGTTATTGGCGCTGTACTTGTCACGGGTGAAGGCCGCGCCGCCCTTGGCGTAGAGCAGGACGCGGTCGAAGGCGACGCCAAGGCGACCGGCGACCGTGGCGACATAGTCGTTCTTCAGCGTCAGATTGAAGCCGGCACCGCCGCCGAACGGGCCGCCCGCGTTGAGCGTGACGCTCGACCAGGCGCCGGTGCCCTCGAGGCCCACCACGAAATTGCTGATCTGGTAGTTGCCGCCGATCTGGCCGCCGACCACGCCGCCGCTGGCCGAGACCGAGCTCCAGGTCGACGTCGGATCGGTCGGGTCGATGCCGGTCCATTTGCTCCAGGCGCCGCCGCCATGGGCGCCGATATAGAAGCCGGTCCATGTGAAGATCGGAGCCGGCGGCATCGGCGCCTTCACCGGCGCGGGCTGAATGATATCGGCCGCGAACGCCGGCGTTGCCAGCGACAACAGCGCAGCCGTCAGAACCAGTTTCTTCCCCATCACACGCCCCCGTTTCGCACGCCTCCCAACCGAGGCTGTGGGGGTAAAATCTAACGATCGGGTCAAGAATGCGCTTGGACCGACCGGCGGTGCCGTTTGGACTGACGGGCGCTGCAAAAATCGGGAAAATCCTGCAATATCTGCCGATGCCGCGAGGTTTGCCTAACGGCGATTAACCGGATTTCACCTGACAGGTTTACGCCGATGCAAAGGCTCGCACCTAGGCTTCGGCTCAGGTCCCCAACACATCTGCGGTGCAATGGCCAACAGCATCTGGACGATCGAAGAATTCACCTGCACGGGTTGCGGCATGAACTACACCGCGACGAGAGAGGAGCACGCCGAGGCGCATGCCGGCAGCTTCAAATGCAGCATTTGCAGCAGCGTGGTGCACAGCTGGTCCGGCAAGCATCATTTCTTCGGCTGGCAGGCGGTGAAGACCAAGCCGGCCGTGTTCGGCCGCCGCTGGGCTGGCGTGCAGTGGTAGCGACAGCGGTTCACGACGCCGGCTCCCTCCGTCGCCGGCGTTCGTGACCTGCGTGCCGTTCGCCTAGCGGCGCACGCCGACGCGATTGACGCCGCCATTCAGATTGGTCCCGCTCGCGGTGCCGGCGCGAACCGCGGCACGCGCGACCGGACGCGGCCGCAGCACCACGCCGGCGCGCGCGACGCAGGACGGCGGATAATCGATGTACTGGCAATAAACCACGGCATGCGCCGGTGTCGGGCTGAAGGTCACTCCCGCAAGCCCCAGGAGACCGGCAGCCGCAATCGCTGCGACCGATACCGACTTCATCGAAAGACGCACACTCCGGCGCATGGTGATCCTCCCTCGTTGCACGCGTAAAGCGCTAACAGGCGCCGCCCCAGCGCGGCCCACCCCAAATTGAGCGCCAGCGCAACGGCCGCGTTGACGTAGATCAACGGTGGGCGCGGCATCGCAGCTTGCTGGAGCACGACGCGAAATCGCGGCGTCATGCCTGCCATTCGACTGACATGCGCGGCTTTTGCCGAGGCGCGACACCGGCTAAGTTCGCCCTCCCCACAACTGAAGCCGATACGCAATGACCGCTCCTTTCGTCCCGCAGATCGCCCTCTATCGCAACTGGCTCGCCGACAAGCGCGGCCTCACCTTCTCGAACTACGAGGAGATGCGGCAATGGTCCGTTCGTGATCTCGAAGCGTTCTGGCGCAGCATCTGGGACTACTACGATCTGCAATCACCGACGCCATTTTCCGCCGTCATCACCGAGCGCAAGATGCCCGGCGCGGTGTGGTTTCCCGGCGCGCAGGTGAACTATGCGCGGCAGGTGTTCCGGCATGTCGAGGCGGCGCATGCCGCCGGCCTGCCCGCAATCGTCGGCAGCGGCGAAGACGGCAAGCTGACGGAGACCAGCTGGCCGGAGTTGCGGCGCAAGGCGGCCGCGCTCGCGCTGCATCTGAAGGACTGGGGGATCAAGCCCGGCGACCGCATCGCGGCCTATCTGCCCAATATCCCCGAAACCATCATCGCGTTTCTCGCGAGCGCCAGCATCGGCGCGGTCTGGAGCGTCTGCGCCCCTGACATGGCCGCGCCTGCCGTGATCGACCGCTTCAAGCAGATCGAGCCGAAGGTGCTGATCGCCTGCGACGCGGTGACGTATGCCGGGCGCAGGCATGATCGCAGGGACGTCGTCGCCGAACTGCGGCGATCGCTGCCGAGCCTGGAGCACGTCATCCTGCACAGCGACGCCTCCGCGCCAGCCGCACCGGACGCCCTCCTCTCCGACATCACTTCAAGGACGGGCGCTGCAATCGATGCGTTCGAGCCGATGTGGCTGCCGTTCGACCATCCGCTCTGGATCGTCTATTCCAGCGGCACCACCGGCCTGCCGAAGCCGATCGTGCACGGCCATGGCGGCATCGTCATCGTGGTGCTGGCGCTGCTCGGCCTCCACAACGACATCGGCTGCTCCTACCACGAAAATTCGTTCGGCGAGCGTTATCACTGGTACTCGTCGACGGGCTGGATCATGTGGAACAGCCAGGTCGGCGGCCTGCTCAGCGGCACCACCTGCTGCATCTTCGACGGCAGCCCCGGCGGCACCAAGGACAAACCTGATTGGTCGACGCTGTGGCGCTTCGTGGCGCAATCGAAAGCGACCTTCTTCGGCGCGGGCGCGGCGTTCTTCGCCAACTGCGCCAAGGCGGAGATCGATCTCACCGCCGCCGGCGACCTGTCACGGCTGCGCTGTCTCGGCTCGACCGGCTCGCCGCTCAGCGCCGACACGCAAGCCTGGTTCAATGCGCGCTTTGCTGACTTGTCCAAAACCAACGGCAGCAAAGCGCAGGCCGACATCTGGTGGGCGAACATTTCCGGCGGCACCGATTTCGCCGGCGCCTTCATCGGCGGCAACAGGGAATTGCCGCAGACGCCGGGCGCGATGCAGTGCCGCCTGCTCGGCGCGGCCGTCGAAGCCTTCAGCGAACAGGGCCGCGCCGTGATTGACGAGGTCGGCGAACTCGTCTGCACCGAGCCGATGCCGTCGATGCCGCTGTATTTCTGGAACGACGAGGCCAACGCGCGCTATCTCGCCAGCTATTTTGAAACCTATCCTGACAATTTCGACGGCAGCGGCCGCGGGACGGTGTGGCGCCACGGCGACTGGCTCAAGGTCAACCTGGATGGTTCCTGCGTGATCTATGGCCGCAGCGATGCGACCATCAACCGGCACGGCCTGCGGATGGGCACGAGCGAGCTCTATTCCGCGATCGAGGCGCTGCCGGAAGTGCTCGACAGCCTCGTCGTCGATCTCGAATATCTCGGCCGCGACAGCTACATGCCGCTGTTCGTGGTGCTGCGCGAGGGCGTCGCGTTCGACGATGCGATGCGGGCGAAGATCAACAAGGCGATCGAGGCAGGCCTGTCCCGCCGCTTCCTGCCGAACGAAATTTTTGCCGTCACTGAAATTCCGCGCACGCTGTCGGGCAAGAAGCAGGAGCTGCCGATCAAGAAACTGCTGCTCGGCCAGCCCGTCGAGAAAGTCATCAACAAGGAGGCGATGGCCAATCCGGCCTGCCTCGACTGGTATCTCGCCTTTGCGCGCGACTATCTGGCGCGAACCGCGGCGTGACGGAAGATCGCCTCAATTGCGCCTGTCACGTTTGGACTCCGTTCACCGATCGCCGCTAGATGGACGGGGATCTTCCGCAACGAACATGTGCCATGGCCGACCTCAACGCCGTCATCACCAGGCTCAACGACCGCCTGCTCCGCCTCGAGGGCGAGCTGTTCGTGCTCCGCTCGCTGGCGCGTGCGACGCTCACCGCCGGCGACGACCACGGCGCGCGCATGCGCAAGCTGGTCGAGGCCGCCAAGGTCGCGCTCGACGACGAGGCCAAACGCGAGCTCGACAAGCCCACGCGCAAATATGTCGATGCGGCGAGCGCGCTGGTGGAGGAGTTGCTGGAGGAGCCGACCGCGGCACGGCCACTGTTCACCGTGATCCAGGGCGGCCGGCGCGACTGAGCACGTCAGATCGGGCGTGTCATGCCTGTCTCGGCGGATTCGGCTTTCAGCCGGCTGAGACCTTCCTCGATGATCGCGATCTCCGCATCGATCTTGCCGATCGGCAGGCTGAAATCGAAAGCGCCTGACCTGCTCTTCAGATCGACTGCAAGCCGCTGTCTGTGCATCATCAGCTCGTCGAGGCCACGGCGGTTCATCAGCCGCACATAGGTGTCCACGATCTGCGCAATTGCGTTCGACATGACATCGGTTCCGGCAAAAGTGCCCGCGCGACGCACCCACGCCGGCGGGACATTTTTGGTGTCGCGGTACGCAATACAAATCCGCGACGGATTCGTCGATACGCCGGCAAGGTTGAGAACGCGTTACCGTTTGATGATTTTGCGATGGCAGAAAAGCGCGGAGGTCATTTGCCGCCGACCGTGGCCGCGCGGCAACGGTCAGTCCGTGACGCAGAAATATTTGCGCGGCCATTTGCGATAGGCGCTGTAGCGGTAATACGGCCGGTAGGCGTAGCCGCGATAGAGCGCCGGCGGCTCCTCGCCATAATAGGCACCGAAGTAGAAATTGTGGATCGTGCCTTCCGCGCAGCGATAGCCATCCCAGGTCGGGCCGATGAAGGGCGCTACGCCGGTTTCCGGCGGTACGACCGGATACGGCCCGCCGGCTTGGGCTGAAGCTGCCGCAATCAGGACGGTGGGAAGGACAAACCACGCGCTACGCATCGGCTCGCTCCTGGCAGGTCACACGGCACGCATGGAAGCACCGGAACGGCGGGCGACGCAATTGCCGAGTTCATTCCGCCCGCGCGCTTTGCGCATTGTTGATAACCGGCGCAAACGCCGCGCGGGTGGTGACAGGACGGCTGGACGTGTTATCGGGGAATGACGCAGCTGCGAGACGGATCGGACCATCATGCGCATTACCCTCGTCGGCTCCCGCCATTTCGGCGTGACCACCCTGAACATGCTCCGCGAACACGGTGTCGGGGTCGTGCGGGTCGTGGTGGCCGACGCGGATGACCGCCTGGCCGCGACTGCCAAGGCGGCCGGCATCGAGGTGGTGGTGCAGGCCAATCCGAAGCTTGTGGTGGCCTCCGAGATCGCGCCCGACACCGATCTGATCATCACCGCCCACAGCCATGCCCGGATCGGCAAGGACGCGCTCGCCGCGGCCAAGCTCGGCGGGATCGGCTATCACCCTTCGCTGCTGCCGCGTCATCGCGGCAAGGCCGCTGTGGAATGGACCATCAGGGAAGGCGACCCGATCGCCGGCGGCACGATCTATCATCTCGCCGAGCGTATGGACGCCGGCGCCATCGCCGCGCAGGATTGGTGCTTCGTGAAGAAGGGCGAGACCGCCCGCGAACTCTGGGAGCGTGCGCTGGCTCCGCTCGGCCTCAAGCTGCTGGCCGACGTGATCGATTACGCCAAGGTCCACAAGGCGCTGCCGGCCAAGGCCCAGGACGAGCAGTTCGCGACCTCGGCGCCAAGCCTGTCCTGACACAGCCTGACCCGAGTCGGTCCCGACGTTAACGATTAACGCGAGGGCGCCTTGATTCCGCTTCGAAAATTGGAACCGGAAACGCAAATAAACCATTGTTTCCACAGGAACAATTTTCGACTTTGCATTGCACCAAATTTCCGTCACATTTCGCCCGAATAAGCGTCAGCATATCAGACACATTCAAGGACGAATTCATGCGTTTTGGTCGCATCGCGGCGTTCTGTGCCGCATCAGTCATTACCGCCACCCTCGCCGCTCCTGCGCTCGCCCAGACTCCCTTTGACGGCAATTGGCAGGTCACCATCGTGACCAAGACCGGCTCGTGCGAACCGACTGCAAGCTCCATGCTGACGGTTGCCGACGGCAAGATCACCGCGCCGGGCGCTAACGTTTCCGGCACCATCGGCAGTGGGGGTCTTGTGAAAGTTTCGATCAATGGTGCATATGCCAACGGTCAACTCAACGGCAACGCCGGATCGGGAAAGTGGAATGGAGCATCTGCAGGCATACCGTGCAGCGGGCGGTGGGAAGCATCGCGCCAATAAGCAATTCTGGACGAACCTCCTCAACCGGCGGCTGCTGATCGCGGCCGCCGTTTTGTTTGCGGCAGCGGTCGCCAACTCCGAAAGCAAGGCTCAATCCGGCCCATTCGCCCCAATGGCCGGCAACTGGAGCGGCGGCGGCGTCGTCACGCTGGATGACGGGTCCACCGAACGCATCCGCTGCCGTGCCAAATACGCCCCGATCGGACCGACGATGGAGATGTCGCTGACCTGTGCCAGCGACGCCTACAAGTTCAACCTCGGCGCCAGCGTCAAGGCCGAGGGCAGCAGCATCACCGGCAGTTGGTCCGAAACCAGCCGCAACATCTCCGGCTCGCTGCAGGGCCGCGGCGGTGGCGGGAACTTCGAGGTGGTCGCCTCTGCGGCCGGCTTCAACGCCAATATCGGACTGAGAACGAGCGGCAACAAACAGAGCGTTACGATCCGCGCAGACAGCCAGTTCCGCGGCGCCAACATCTCGCTGTCGAGATAAGACGGCGACACGACGGAACGATCATCGACCCGGCGGCCTCGCCGGGTCTTTTTTATGCGTCCGGCACGAACGCCGTGACCTCGATCTCGACCTTGGCACGGTCGTCGACGAGACCGCCGATATAGAGCAGCGTCGAGGGCGGGAAATTGCGCCCGAGCGTCTCCTTCCAGGCCGCGCCAATGCCGGCGCCTGCGGCCTCATACTCGCTGCGGCTGGTCAGGTACCAGGTCAGGCGCACGATGTGCTCGGGGCCGGCGCCGGCCTCCGCGAGCAGCTTGATGATCCGCTTCAGCGCGGTCGCAACCTGAGCAGCCATGTCAGGCGCGTAACTGCCGGCCTCGTCGCCGCCGGTCTGCCCGGCGAGCACGACCCAGCGGCCCGGCCCCTGCGCCACCACGCCATGCGAGAAACCGCGCGGCTTTTTCCATTCGGCTGGCTGCAAGATGCGCATGAGCGGAGATCTCCCGATTTTCTTATTGACGTATACCTGCCTTAGCACGCCGCATTGCATCGCTGCACCGGCAGATTTGGGCGTTGCAAACGGCGGCGATGTCGCCGATACCGGCTGCCCCTCGAGTTCGATCTCCCTGCCCGCACCGATGAGCACAACACCGTCCAAAACGATGGCTGCACTGTGGATGGCCGGCTGGCTGTCCCTGATGCTGGTCATGGCGGTGGCCGGGCGCGAGACCACGCGCGACCTCAGCGTGTTCCAGATCATGGAGGTGCGCTCGCTGATCGGCTTCACGCTGCTACTGCCGATCATCCACCGGTCCGGCGGCTTCAAGGCAGTCGCGACCAAACGCCTGCCCCAGCACCTCGCGCGCAACGGCGTGCATTATTTCGCGCAGCTCGGCTGGTTCTACGCACTGACGCTGATCGGAATCGGCCAGGTCGTCGCGATCGAATTCACCATGCCGATCTGGACCGCACTGCTCGCCGCATCCTTCCTGTCCGAGCGCATGACGACCTGGAAGATCGCCGCCATCGTGCTCGGCATCGTCGGCGTCGTCATGATCGTGCGGCCGGCTACCGGCGAGATCAATCCGGGCCAGTTGATCGCGCTCGGGGCCGCGATCGGCTTCAGCGTCTCCATGGCTTTGGCGAAATCGCTGACCCGGACCGAGAGCGCCTTGTCGATCCTGTTCTGGATGATCATGGTCCAGATGATCGTGGGCTTCGTGCCGACGCTCTACGTCTGGACCTGGCCCTCGGCCACGATGTGGGGCTGGCTCTTCGTCATCGGGATCTGCGGCACTTTTTCGCACTATTGTCTCGCCAGCGCGCTGCGCTACGCGGATGCCACGATCGTGGTTCCCATGGATTTCCTGCGGGTTCCCCTTACCGCAACCGCCGGCTGGCTGCTCTATTCCGAGCGGCTGGATGCCTGGACCGTGCTGGGCGCAGCCCTGATCCTGTGCGGCAACCTCCTCAACTTGAAGCCGGCCGCCGCCCCGGTTCCCGCGCGCGCGCAGTGAACCCGCGCGCCGCCTGGCGCGACCAATCCAAGTGGTCGAGCGTGATCTGGATCACGTTGGAGGGGCATTCCATCGTGCGCACTCGGTCACAGAGCGACGGGTTGGGTCAGTCGGGTGATCGGTCGATTTGCTGGCGCGAGGCCGGACGCTTTCGTGTAGCTTCGACACCAATTTGTTGCGGCCTTTCATTCGATTCTGTTGGGGATTTCAGATGCGCACTCTCACCATCATCGTTTCGCTGATGTGCATGGCGCTGTCGGTCAGCGCCGCGAAGGCCGACCGCCGCGTCGCCTTTGTCGTCGGCAACGGCGCCTACAAGAACGTCGCCCAATTGCCGAACCCGCCGATCGACGCGAGGGCGATGGCCGCCACACTGCGCAATGTCGGCTTCGAGGTGATCGAAGGCTCCAACCTCACCCGCGACCAGATGACGGAGAAGCTGCTCGATTTCGGCCGCAAGGCGCAGGGGTCCGATGTCGCCGTGTTCTATTATGCCGGCCACGGCATCGCCGTCGGCGGCACCAACTATCTCCTGCCCGTCGATGCCGACATCAAGTCGGAGATGGACGTCAAGCTGGGGGCCGCCATCAACATCGACCTGACGCTCGACCAGACCATGGGCGATGCCAAGGTCAAGCTGGTGTTCCTCGACGCCTGCCGCGACAATCCGTTCGCCGCCAAGATCAAGTCGAACTCCGCCACCCGCAGCGTCAACGTCGGCAGCGGTCTCGCCGAGATGAAATCCGGCGAAGGCACGCTGATCGCGTTCGCCACCGGCCCGGGCCAGACCGCGCTCGACGGCCAGGAGGGCAACAACAGCCCGTTCACCCGCGCGCTGATCGACAACATCACCAAGCCCGGCGTCGAGATCCAGCAGGCGATGACCTCGGTGCGCGCCCAGGTGAATGAGGAGACCCACAAGGGCCAGCTGCCCTGGGGCCACACCAACCTGATCGGCGCTGTCTACCTCAATCCATCGCAGCCGGGTCAGCAGGTCGCCAACGCCGCGCCGACCGCCTCAAGCAGCGCGCCCGCAGCTGCGACCACCGGCAATTCCGAGGGTGTGGAACTCGAATTCTGGCGCTCGGTGAAGGAATCCAACAAGCCGGAAGAGCTCAACGCCTACCTCTCCGCTTATCCCAACGGCCAGTTCAAGCCGCTGGCGCTGGCACGGCTCGCGGCGATCCAGAACGGTCCGTCGACCACGACCCGCAATCTCAATGCCGGTGTCGATCCCGCCACCTTCACCGATGACGCCACCCAGCTGACGGAGGACCAGATCGGCCTCGACAAGGGGCAGCGCCGCGACGTGCAGCGCCGCCTCACCGGCCTCGGCTTCGACACCAAGGTCTCAGGCGTGTTCAACGACCAGACCCGCTCGGTGCTGAAGCGCTGGCAGGCCGCCCGCGGCTATCCGTCGACGGGCTTCCTCAACAAGCTCCAGCACAAGGCCCTGCTGTCAGAGATCGTGGCGTCGACGACCACCGCGAGCGATGACAGCCCGAAGCCGGCCCGGCGCGCCGCACCCGCGCAGAGCGCGCCGGCGCCCCGCCACAGCGGTGGCGGCGACGCCGGCGCGGCCTTCGTGGGCGGCGTCGTCGGCGGCATGATGGGCGGCATGTTCCGCCGCTGAGGCGAGCCTCTCTCACAAACACAAAAGCCCGGCTCACGCCGGGCTTTTTTGGTGGCTCCTCATCAGGATGAGCCAACGCCACACGCGAGAAACAACTACTTCCCCGCTGCCTTGCGCAGCGCCTCGTTGATGCGGTCCTGCCAGCCGGGGCCACCTTCCTGGAAGAACTCGAGCACGTCCTGGTCGATCCGCAGCGTGACCTGCTCCTTGATCCCGGGCGCCACATTCTGCTTCGGCGGAGGCGCGGCGACCTTGGCCGTTACCTTCTTGAACGCCGCCTCGGCTTCGGTGCGCGCATCGCCCAATGTCCGCGGCCGCCTCGGTTGATCCGCCATGTCCTAGATTCCTTCAAACAGAGCCGTCGAAAGATAGCGCTCGGAGAAGGACGGCACGATGGCCAAAATGGTTTTTCCCGCAGCTTCCGGCCGCTTGCCGATCTGGAGGGCAGCCGCAATCGCGGCACCAGAGGAGATACCGCCTGGGATGCCCTCATGCCGCGCCAACGCCCGCGAGGTCTCGATCGCGGTGGTCGAGTTAATCTTCACGATTTCGTCGATCACGGAGCGGTCGAGAATGTCGGGCACGAAGCCAGCGCCGATGCCCTGGATCTTGTGCGGCGTGTGCTGGCCGCCCGACAGCACCGGGCTCTCCTCGGGCTCGACCGCGACCACGCGCAAGGCCGCCTTGCGCGGCTTCAGGGTCTGACCGACGCCGGTGATGGTGCCGCCGGTGCCGACGCCGGCGACGAAGTAATCGATATCGCCGGATGTGTCGTTCCAGATCTCCTCCGCGGTGGTGCGACGATGCACCTCTGGATTGGCCAGGTTCTTGAACTGCTGCGGCATCACCGAGTTCGGCGTCGTCTTCAGGAGTTCTTCGGCCGCGGCGATCGCGCCTTTCATGCCATGAGCCGCCGGCGTCAGCACCAGCTCGGCGCCGAGGAAGGCCAGCATCTTGCGCCGCTCGATCGACATCGATTCCGGCATCACCAGCTTCAAGCGATAGCCGCGTGACGCCGCGACGAAGGCAAGCGCAATACCGGTATTGCCAGAGGTCGGCTCGATCAGCACCGTGTCCGGCTTGATGATCCCGGCCTTCTCCATGGCGATGATCATGGCCGCGCCGATGCGGTCCTTCACGCTCGCGGCCGGATTGAAATATTCCAGCTTGGCCAGAACGGTCGCCTTGACGCCGTGCATGCCCGGCAACCGGCGCAGGCGCACGATCGGCGTGTCGCCGAAAGCCTCAACGATGGAGTCATAGATGCGGCCGCGGCCGGGTTGGCGTCCTGCACCCGCTTCATGCGATGCGTCCATGGTCGACTCCCTGTTACGACGATTCGTGGCGTTTCCGGGCGTCTGGATCGCACGACCGTCGACGTCCGTGCAATCACAATAGCAACAGGCGGGATCGACTTCCATCAACTCACGTCAATTTCGCATTCGCACGGATACTCAATCGCTTGCAGGTCTTTTCAGGTGTCTCTCGGCGAGCCCGGAGGCAGTATGCGCGGCGCGCGACTTCTTCCGCCCTGAGACAAGTCCCGGTGAATTCCGAAATGACCGTAACAAAGAAGCGACTGCCGGCGAAGTAACGATCTGAGATCTGAGGAGCGTCCGATGTGGAAAGTCTTGGCAGTCGCCCTGCCCCTCGCCGCTGTCGCGTTCGCCGGTGGTGCCAGGTTCGGCAGCCAACCCGCGCATATGGCGTCGCAAATGATGATGTCCGAACTGTGCGGCGATGAAGCGCCGTTCATGGCTGAGAACCAGACGGCGATGCATCGAATGATGAGCGATATGGACATCGCACCATCCGGCGACGTCGATCGTGATTTCTCCGCCATGATGATCCCGCATCACCGCGGCGCCATCGCAATGGCGCAGGCCGAATTGCGTTACGGCCGCAACGAATCCCTGCGGCGCATCGCGCAGGAAATCATTGTCGATCAGCAGCAGGAGATCGCCGTCATGCGACTCGCGCTCGATCAACCGCCGCCGCCATCGACCGCCACAGCGGTCCTGGTTCGCAGATAGAGGAGAACCTGCCATGAAGCGAATTCTCGCGCTCACTACGTCGCTCTGCCTGTCGGGTTTCTCGGCGATGCCGGCCTGGAGCGGACAGGCGCCGGGATCTTCCGCCGCAGCCGACGTTCCCATCAGCCATCATGACCGCGTCTATGCAGCCGAGCAGTTCTCCAACACGGTCTCGGTCACCGATCCCGTAGACAACAAGCTGCTCGGCGTCATCAGACTGGGCGCGCCCTCGCCGCAAAACTTCAGCCCGCTCTACCGGGGACAGTTGCTGGTGCACGGCATGGGCTTTTCGCCCGATCATCGCACCCTGGCCGTGGTCTCGATCGGATCCAACTCGATCACGTTCATCGACACCGCAACCAACATGGTCAAGCACACGACCTATGTCGGCCGCTCGCCGCACGAGGCCTTCTTCACGCCGGACGGCAAGGAAGTCTGGGTGACCGTGCGCGGCGAGAACTACGTCGCCGTGCTCGATCCCGTCAGCTTTGAAGAGAAGACGCGGATCGTCGTGGCGAACGGACCGGGGATGCAGATCTTCTCGCCCGACGGCAAATACGGCTATGTCTGCTCGTCGTTCAATCCGGAGATTGCGGTCATCTCGGTCGCTGATCACGCCATCGTCGGCAAGGTCGCTCAGGCGAGCCCGTTCTGTCCCGATCTCGCCGCGACGCCTGACGGCGCGCAGGTCTGGTTCACGCTGAAGGATACCGGCAAGGCGCAGGTCTTCGACGCGCGGCCTCCGTTCAACCTGCTCAAGACGCTGGATACCGGCCCGATCACCAATCACGTCAACATCGTGCGTAACGCGAACGGACAATTCGCCTACATCACCGTCGGCGGCCTGAACGAGGTCCAAGTGTACCGTACCGACGACTTCACGGAGGTCGCAACCATTCCGGTCGGCAGGCTGCCTCACGGCATCTGGCCGTCGGGCGATGGCTCGCGGGTCTATGTCGGATTGGAGAATGACGACCAGCTCACCGCCATCGACACGCTCACGAACCGGGTCATCGCCAATGTCCCGATCGGCCAGGCGCCTCAGGCCGTCGCCTATGTGCCCGATGCCGTGCCTGCCGCGCGTGAATCCGGAAACGGCGCCATGAGCGTGATGGACGATACGACCAGTCCCGAAGCCACGAACTTGCAGCAGCTCGGCATTGCCGGCCAGGTCGCGCATTTCACCATGGCGCCGGTCGGCCAAGCCTCCGAACATCCGAAGCCGCTGACCAGTGTCAGCCTGTTCGAACAGGGCCTGTCCCAGGTGTTGCAGGCCGCAGCGACCGGGCTCGAGCCGAAACACAACTACGTGTTGGCGCTGGCCACGCATGCCGACGGCAGCGGCAAGCTCGAACCTCTGGCAGGCTTCATGACCAACCCGGCGGGATCGGCGATCGTGAACGCGTTGGGTCCGATCCGTCAGATTGTGCAGAGCGACACAGCGGACTCGCGCCGTTATCTCGTGATCGCGCCGGGCTCCATGACGGAAGTTGGAAAGCCGGTGCAGATCCAGGCGCCCTGAGCGGTCTGACACGACATCATCACGATGCCATCACCACGGCGTCATCTCTCTATCGCAACGCACACATTGCGTTGCGATAAATCGGAACAAGGCCAAGACACGTTCGAACCAAACGCAATTACGAAAAATCAACGCATTCGTGTTGCGACCTCGTCAACTGATTCTGCTTATGTTAGACTTAGGTCTTGAAGCAGGGAGGTCACCACGATGTCAGCAGTCGCTGAAGTGTTGTCGACCGTCGCGCAAAGGCGTGATCCGCGTTGCAGCGAGTTGCCCACCTGTCCCGTGTGCGCCGACTCCATGGTCGCCGCCGAAGCTTCTGCCTACGTCTCGGACCACGTGATCAGCTATCTCTGGACCTGCGACACCTGCGGCTATGGCTTCGTCACCAAGCACGCCGTCAAGCAGCGGCTCGTGTGCAACTAGCCGAATGCATTGGTCTAGCGCGGGGCGATATCGCCCCTAGCCCAATCCTCGCGCGTACGCCGATAGAACGCATCGAACGTTCCGTGTGCGATCGCGTCCCTGATGCCCTGCATCAGGAACTGGTAGTAGGCGATATTGATTTCAGACAGCAGCATCGCCCCCAGCGTCTCGCCGGCCTTGACGAGATGGTGCAGATAGGCGCGCGCGTAATTGTGCGCTGACGGCCACGGGCTTTCTTCGTCGAGCGGGCGCGGATCGTCGGCGTGGCGCGCGTTGCGCAAGTTGACCTGGCCGAAGCGCGTGAAGGCGACCCCGTGGCGGCCATTGCGCGTCGGCATCACGCAATCGAACATGTCGACACCGCGCTTCACCGCCTCGAGAATGTCGTCCGGCGTACCGACGCCCATCAGGTAGCGCGGCCGGTCGGCCGGCAGCGCCGGCGCGGTCTCGTCGATCATCGCCAGCATCACGGCCTGCGGCTCGCCGACGGCCAGACCGCCGATCGCGTAGCCGTGGAAGCCGATCTCGACCAGGCCCTGCGCACTGGCATGGCGCAGCTGCGGGACGTCGCCGCCCTGGACGATGCCGAACAGCATGTAGCCGTGGGGCGCGCGCTCGAACGCGCGCTTGCTGCGTTCGGCCCAGCGCAGCGACAGCCGCATCGCGCGGTCGATGTCGTCGCGCTCGGCCGGCAGCCGCACGCATTCGTCCATCTGCATCGCGATGTCCGAGCCGAGCAGGCGCTGTACCTCGATCGAGCGCTCCGGCGACAGCTCGATCTTGGCGCCGTCGATATGCGAGCGGAAGGTGACGGCATGCTCGCTGATCTTGCGCAGGTCCGACAGCGACATCACCTGGAAGCCGCCGGAATCCGTCAGCATCGGCCCGTTCCAGCCGGTGAACCGCTGCAAGCCACCAAGGCCGTTGATGCGCTCCGCGCCGGGCCGCAGCATCAGGTGATAGGTGTTGCCGAGCACGATGTCGGCGCCGGCATCGCGCACCTCGCGCCAGTGCATGCCCTTCATGGCGCCGGCGGTGCCGACGGGCATGAAGGCCGGGGTCCGCACCACGCCGTGCGGCGTGGTCAGGCGACCGGTGCGCGCGGTGCCATCGGTGGCGAGCAGCTCGAAATGATTGGGCAGAGTCATGGCGGTGCTTATTGCGTGTCGGGCGAGCCCGATCAACCCGCACGATGCCCCGGACCAGGACAGCGTTGACGCGGACGTGATCTACGCCGCGGCTTGATAAATAAAACGACACCGTATAGTTTCGTAGCGGGGCCGGACGAGACGCCGCGGCAGATTGCCGGCGGCCGTAGATGCGTGATCCTCAGCCAGCCGCCGATGCCCCTCCTCACACGTTCGACCGGCATGTCCGCCACCTCCGATGGCCGGACAAGCGGGACAGTCGCCCGCCTGATCAGGTCGCTGGTGCTGACGTGCAGCCTGGCGCTTGCCGCCTGCACCTCGCTCCCCCGCACGCCCTATACGGCGGCCGACGCCAGTGCCTCGCGCGTCCTCGATATCGACGGCCTCAGGCGCTACGCCGACGAGCCCGTCACCAAGTTCGGCTTCGAGCAGGACAAGGCGACCGGGAGCCGAACCTATCTGGCGCTCTCAGGCGGCGGCGCCGATGGCGCCTATGGTGTCGGCGTACTGAACGGCTGGACCGCGGCGCGCAATCGCCCGACCTTCTCGGTCGTCTCCGGCGTGAGCACCGGCGGCCTGATCGCGCCGTTTGCGTTCCTCGGGCCGCAATATGACGACACGCTGCGGGAGCTCTACACCAGTGGCATCGCCGAAAGCCTGCTGAACGATCCCAGCATCATGCGCGTGCTGTTCGGCTCCGGCCTGTTCGGCAATACGCGGCTGCGCGAACTCGTCGCGCGCTATGTCGGGCCGGAGATCATGGCGCAGGTCGCGCGCGAGAACGCCAAGGGCCGGCGGCTATTGGTGGTCACGACCGATCTCGACACCCAGCGCACCGCGATCTGGGACATGGGCAAGATCGCTGCGGTCGGCACGCCCGAAGCGTTAAAGCTGTTTCGCGACGTGATGGCGGCCTCCGCCAGCATTCCGCTGGTGTTTCCGCCGATCATGATCGAGGCCGAGGGCCAGGGCCGCAGGTTTCAGGAAATGCATGTCGACGGCGGCGTGACGGCCCCGTTGCTGACCTTGCCTGAGGCTCTGCTGCTCCAGGGACGCCTACCCGGCAACGCGAAGATGGACATCTACATCCTCGTCAACAAGAAGATCGAACGCAACTTCGAACTCGTCGCCAACAGCACGATCGACGTCGCCTCACGCAGTCTGTCCGCTATCACGCAGTCGCAGACGCGCTCGATCATCTTCTCGACCTATGATTTCGCCCAGCGCAATCACCTCGGCTTCCATCTCTCCTACATCGAGCGCGACTATCCGGCGCCCCCGTCCGAAGGCTTCGACACCGGCTATATGCGGGCGCTGTACCAGTACGGATATGAGAAAGCGGCGAGCGGCCAGGCCTGGACCTCGCGAATGCCGTGATATCCACGCGGCGGAACGGGATCGGTCGGAGACCGTTGACGATAAGGCCAATTCGGCCAGATTCGCGATGACGCCCCTGTTGCTGCGCGTTATAGAGCAATGAATACTGTTGGGAATACGCAGGAATCATTGGGCAGATCATCGGGCATGGGATTGGCCGCGACCAAGACAAGAACGGCTGCACCGCGCCGCGAGACCTCGAAGTCGCGCGGCGGCCGGCCGACCAAGAGCGCCGCGATCGAGCGCGATCAGCGGCTGATCGAGGTCGCCACACGCCTGTTCCTCGACCGCGGATTTGATGCGACCTCGCTCGATGCGGTGGCGGAAGCCGCGCGCGTCAGCAAGCCCACGGTCTATTCGCGCTACGGCGACAAGCGGGGCTTGTTCGCCGCCGTGCTCCGCCGCGAGATCGCACGCTGGCTTGCGCCGCTGTCGGCGGCTGCCGAAACGCAGCTCGGCAATTCGTCCGACATTTCGGTGGAGCAGCGTCTGGTGGAAATCGGGCGCGAAATGCTCAATTTCACCTGCGGACCCGACGCCGTGGCCTTCAGCCGCATGATGACGTCGCAGGCCATCAACTTCCCCGACGTCGCCAAGCTCGGCAAGGAGGAAGGCTGGCTGAAAGCCGTCGCCACCACCGCGCGATTCTTCGATCATCTGGTGGCGCAAGGCGCGCTCGATGTCGATGACACGACGATCGCAGCCGAAGTGTTCCTCGACGTCGTCGTCGGCCACACCCACCGCATGGCGACGTTCGGCACGCCGATGGAGCTCAAGGCCGCCGAAAAGCGGATGCGCGCGGCGATCAAGCTGTTCCTCGCCGGCGCACTGGGACCTGCCGACCGTATTCCGGACACGTCCAAAGCCACTCAACGGCGCCGCAACTCCCGCTGACATTTCCGTGAGACCGCCGATTTGTCCCCTGCGGACAATTGCCGCTTCGTTGACCGAAACAAAACGATACGGTATGGTTTTGTTTATAGAGCGGTGCGGGCCACTTTTTTTTCACCAGCCCCAAAAGAGGACCGGACCGCTTAGATCGCCGCGACGGGTACGGCCCGCCACGACGCTCCGCGGCCGGCCGGTGCCCAAGGTCGGCCGCGAATTCTTTACGAACATCCGGCAGACTTGCGGGTTCAAGGCTTGCCGGCCGAAGGTTTGGACCATGAGCGCGACAAGACCAGGGGTGTACGGGTTGCTGGCGATCGTCCTGTCGGGGCTGCTCATCGCAGCGCCGGCCCGTGCAACCGTCTCGGCAGGCAGCACACCAGCCGCCCTTCACAGCGAGACAGATGGTGACGCCGCGGCGGACCGCCAGGCCGTCAGCCGCGAGATCGAACGTTTCCGCAGTTCGTCGATCTCGATCAGCCAGGCGATGGCGATCGCCGAAGCCCGCCATGCCGGCGCGACGACCGCAGATGTCAGCTTCGACGGCGGCTCCGGCGTACCGGTGTACCGGGTCAAGACCCTGCACAACGACCGGATCTGGCGCTACATCATCAACGCGGCGACCGGCGAGGTGATGGGCGGCGAAGCCGCCCTGCCCCTGGCCGAACTGGACCGCGAGGATCGCAGCAATCTCGCAGCGCTCGGCAGTATCAGGCACCGCCTCGCCGATGCCGTGCGCGTCGCCGAGAAGGCGGCCTCCGGCAAGGCCATCAGCGGCGGACTTGTTCGCGACGGCGGCCGGCTCAATTTCGCGATCGTCGTGATCAGCGGCGACGACCTCAAGGAGGTCATCCTCGAGCCGCCGGGCGTGCGGGGCAAATAGCGCAGGCCACAATCCCGCCCGAAAGCCATTGACGGACGCCAGACTCTCCCGCATAAGTCGCCGCCATGTTCACGACCACCAAACGCACGACCAAAACCACCACGGCCTTCGGGGCCCGGGGAGGCGTGCGCGCGTAGTCGTCGACTAGAACGCATCAAGCTCTACCGAAGCCCCGCCCTCGATGGTCCGGGGCTTTTTTGTTGTCTAAATCGATCTCAAATGGAGGACACAGTGAGTAACGATCCCGTCGTCGCAATTGTCGGCGTCACCGGCGCGGTGGGCGCCGAATTCATCGCCACCATGGACAAGCGCGGCTTTCGCGTCGGCAAGCTCAAGGCGCTCGCCAGCGCCCGCTCCGCCGGCAAGACGGTGTCGTTTCGCGGCAAGGATGTCGTCATCGAGGAGCTGACCGAGCGCGCCTTCGAGGGCGTCGACATCGCCCTGTTCTCGGCCGGCAGCGGCATCTCCAAGAAGTTCGCGCCCATCGCTGTCAAGGCCGGCGCCGTCGTGGTCGACAACTCGTCCGCCTTCCGCATGGATCCGAACGTGCCGCTGGTGATCCCCGAGGTCAACGGCAACCGCATCCGCGACCACAAGGGCATCATCGCCAATCCCAACTGCGCTGCGATCACCGCGCTGGTGCCGCTCTGGCCGATCCATCAGAAGAACCGCATCAAGCGCGTCATCATCTCGACCTATCAGGCGGCTTCCGGCGCCGGCGCCGCCGCGATGGAGGAACTCGTCGAGTCTACCCGCGCCAATCTCAACGGGCAGGTCTATACACCGAAGGTGATGCCGCACCCTTACGCCTTCAATCTCTTCAACCACAACACCGCCGTCGATCCCGAGACCGGCTACAACGACGAAGAGACCAAGGTCATCAAGGAGACCCGCAAGATCTTCGAAGATGAGAAGATCGCGATTGGCGTCACCTGCGTGCGCGTGCCGGTGCTGCGCGCCCATTGCGAAGCCATCACCTTCGAATGCGAGAAGCCGATCAATGAGGACCAGGTCCGCGCCATGATGGCCCAGGCACCGGGCGTGAAGGTCGTCGATGACCGCGTCAAGAACTACTTCCCGATGCCGATCGACGCCTCGGGCCAGGACGACGTCCTGGTCGGCCGCATCCGCAGGGACCTCAGCGATCCCTCCGGCCATTCGATCTCGATGTTCGTGGCCGCCGATCAGCTGCTCAAGGGCGCGGCGCTGAATGCGGTGCAGATCGCGGAGCTGTTGCCGCAGCGGGTGATGGCGTAACGGAAGATGCCGTAGGGTGGGTAACCCATCCTACGGCTCTGCCCTAACTACGGCTCTGCCCTAAACAACAGACACGCATCGCCATACGAATAAAACCGGTAGCCGCTCGCGATAGCGTGCGCATAGGCCTGCTTCATCATGTCCAGGCCGGCGAAAGCCGACACCAGCATGAACAGCGTCGACTTCGGCAAATGGAAATTCGTCATCAGGATATCGACCGCTCGGAAGCGATAGCCGGGCGTGATGAAGATCGAGGTCTCCGCCGCGAACGGCTGGATGATGCCATCCTCGCTGGCGGCGCTTTCCAGCAAACGCAGCGATGTGGTGCCGAGGGCGATGATGCGGCCGCCATTGTTCCGCGCGGTGTTGAGCCGCTCCGCGGTCTCTGCCGAGATCGTGCCCCACTCGGCGTGCATCTTGTGGCCGTCGGTATCGTCCACCTTCACCGGCAGGAAGGTCCCTGCCCCGACATGCAGCGTGATGCGGTTGATGCCGACGCCGCGCGCGCTCAGCGCCTGCTCCAGCGCGGGCGTGAAGTGCAGTCCCGCGGTGGGAGCAGCGACCGCGCCTTCATTCGCCGCAAACATCGTCTGGTAGTCGGCGAGATCCTGATCGTCGGGCGTACGCTTGGAGGCGATGTAGGGCGGCAGCGGCGGGCTGCCGAGATCGGCGATGGCCTGGTCGAGCGCCGGGCCGTGGAACGAGAATGACAACGTCACTTCTCCTTCCGCACCCTTGACCTCGACCTCGGCGTCGAGATGGCCGAGCAGGCAGACCTTGCCTTCGTTGCCGAAGCGGATGCGATCACCGGCGACAAGCTTCTTGGCTGGCTTCACCAGCGCCTGCCAGCGCGAACCGTCGAGCCGCTTGATCAGCGTCGCCTCGATCTTCGGCTCGGTCTCGCGGCCGATGCGCCGGCCCTTGAGCTGCGCGGCGATCACCTTGGTGTCGTTGACGACGAGCTGATCGCCCGGATTCAGCCAATGCGGCAGATCGGCGATGGTCTGGTCGCGCAACGCATCGTTCTCGACGACCAGCATTTTCGCGGAGTCGCGCGGATGCGCGGGGCGCAACGCGATGCGCTCGGGCGGCAGGTGGAAATCAAACAGATCAGTGCGCATTCGTCGCTTACCACCAGGGACGCGCCTACGCGCGCCCCTGGGATGATGAGCTTACTCCTTGTCGGCCGCCATCCGCGCCTTGACGATCTTGTCCGGGTTCTGCACCGGCTCGCCGCGCTTGATCTTGTCGACGTTCTCCATGCCCTCGGTGACCTTGCCCCATACCGTGTACTGGTTGTCGAGAAAGCGCGCATCGTCGAAGCAGATGAAGAACTGGCTGTCGCCGGAATCGGGGTTCGCAGCGCGCGCCATCGAGGCGGTGCCGCGCACGTGCGGCTCCTTGTTGAACTCGGCCTTCAGCTTCTTGCCGGAGCCGCCGGTGCCGGTGCCGTGCGGACAGCCGGTCTGCGCCATGAAGCCGTCGATCACGCGATGGAACACGATGCCGTCGTAGAAGCCTTCGCGCACCAGCTCCTTGATGCGCGCGACGTGGCCGGGCGCGAGGTCGGGACGCATCTCGATGGTGACGGGGCCCTGGGTGGTCTCGAGGATCAATGTGTTTTCGGTGACGCTCATGCTCGTCTCTCTTGCGTTGGAGGTGAAGTCTTGTCGGGTGACGATTTGCGGTTGCGGAACTGGATCGCGAATGGACGTCCCGCGGCGGCGCCGGCCATTGCATCGGTAAATGGCATCGGCGTGCAGCGTTGCAACGCCTCCATCACCGCGATCCGGTATTGCAGCCGGTCATTGTCGGAGGCCTCCGCGGATTCATAGGTAATCCTCGGATGGCCCAGAATGTTTCCGGAGCGGTTAAAGCTCACGACGACGGTGATGTCGAGTGGGCGAGCCTTGGCCGGCGGCGGCGGCTTCCAGCAGCTCCGCAAGTGCTGGAAGACCTCCTTGATGGTGTTGACCTGCGCGTCCTCTGCAGCCGCACCGGAGATGCCGAACAGCAGCGCCGCGGCAGCGATCAGGAGCCTGCCGCCGCGGGGCGCCATGAGCCCTCCTACTTGATGTCGGAGGCGACCTGCACCTTCACCATCTTGTCGGGATCGGTGACGGTGCCGCTCGGCGAGCCGGCCGGGGCCTTCTTCAGCTTGTCGACCACGTCCATGCCCTGCACGACCTCGCCGACCACGGTGTACTGGCCATCGAGGCTGCCACCGTCGGCGAACATGATGAAGAACTGCGAGTTGGCGGTATCGACGCTGTCGCCGCGCCGGGCCATGCCGACGATGCCGCGGGCGAAGTGAACCTTGGAGAATTCCTGCTTCAGGTTCGGATATTTCGAGCCACCGGTGCCGTTGCCGTTCTGGCCATCGCCGGTCTGGGCCATGAAGCCGTCCATGACGCGGTGGAACGGCACGTTGTTGTAGAAGCCCTCGCGCGCGAGCTGCTTGAGGCGCTCGGCGTGCTGTGGCGCAAGGTCGTTCCTGAGCTTGATGACGATGCGGCCCTTGGTGGTGTCGATGACGAGCGCATTGGCCTTGTCGAGATTGGCCGGCAGCGGCTGCGCCACCACGGGGACCGCACCAACGAGCGCGACGAACATCGTGGCAAGAATTGCGAGACGACGGATCATG
This sequence comes from Bradyrhizobium sp. CCBAU 53338, assembly GCF_015291665.1. NCBI lineage: Bacteria > Pseudomonadati > Pseudomonadota > Alphaproteobacteria > Hyphomicrobiales > Nitrobacteraceae > Bradyrhizobium > Bradyrhizobium sp. CCBAU 53338. The sequence continues at coordinate 3,919,536 of NZ_CP030048.1, read as the reverse complement.
GAAACTCCGGATCAGGTGAGATGAAAAAGCCCGCCGTTTTCAGGCGAATTTTGCCTTGAGCTGGGACGCAACGAGCGGCGGTACGAAGGCCGAGACGTCTCCGCCCATGCCGGCGATCTGGCGCACCAATGTGCCCGTAATCGGGCGGACCAGAGGTGAGGCCGGCAGGAAGACGGTTTGCACCTCGGGCGCCATGGTGCCGTTCATGCCGGCGAGTTGCATCTCGTAGTCGAGGTCGGTGCCGTCGCGCAGGCCCCTGATCATGATGGTCGCACCGTGTTTGCGCGCCGCGCTGACCGCCAGATCGTCATAGGTCACGGCCTCGAGCGTGCAGCCGGCCTGGGCTGCCACCGGCCCACAGACGTCATGAAGCATCTTGAGCCGCTCCTCGGTCGAGAACAGCGGCTTCTTGCCGGGATGGATGCCGACCGCGACCACCAGGCGGTCGCACAGCGCGACACTGCTCCGGACCACGTCCAGATGGCCGTTGGTGATGGGGTCGAAGGAACCTGGGTAGAAGGCAATGCGCGGCATGTCCACGTCCTACCGCGCCCGGCCCGGCCCGGCAAGCCGGACAGGTTCCCTGCCGGTTTTTCCGCCCAAAGCCGTCGGCAAGCGCGGCTTTGTTTCGTCCTTGGGGCGTCCACGAAACAAAACGGGGCGACAACGAAACCATTTCCAGCATCGGCGAAGACGTCCGGAAACTGGCCATGGTTACTAATCCGGCCAACGAACGACGGGCCGCAAACTGGGCGTAGCGGCCGCATCACAGGGGACCGTCAATGATCAAGGCTCTTTCAGCGATCGCTCTTGCTGCGTGTGTTGCTGCAGCCCTCACCCTCCTGCCCGGTTTCGCTCCGTCAGTCGAAGCGAGCGTGCCGCAGCCGCTTGCCAAGGGCGACCGGCTCGACATCAAGACCATCGGCAGGGATTGCTCGCAGCAGGCCTGGCCGAACTTCGAGGCGTCCTGCCTGCGCCGCGCCGGCACCAAAGCTGACGTTCGCGTCGCTCGCCTCGTGACGGCGGACCGTACCCCGTAGGAGCCTGTCAGCTCGGCGTCATAATCCTCGGTATAAATCTCATGGCTATTTGCGACGTCCCGTCGCAGACTGTGTGATGCTCGCGCCCATCGGATCGGCCCGATGGGCGCGATCCCATTGAGGGGACGCCTTTGTCCAGTACGCCCGCAGTCGCTTCCGGCCATCATCATCCCGATCCGCTGCCGCTAGCCATGACCATGGGCGCCCTCGGGGTGGTCTATGGCGATATCGGCACCAGCCCCCTCTATGCCCTCAAGGAAGCCGCCAAGGCGGCCGCGCACGGCGACACGGTGACTCCGGAGGCTGTCCTGGGAGTTGCCTCACTGATCCTCTGGGCGCTGCTGCTGATCATCTCGCTGAAATATGCGATGCTGATCCTGCGCGCCGACAATCGCGGCGAAGGCGGCATCGTCGCGCTGTTGGCGCTGCTGCATGCCCGTCACGCCCAATCCGGCACCTGGCGCGCCCATCTACTGGTGGTCGGCCTCGTCGGCGCAGCGCTGCTCTACGGCGACGGCGCGATCACGCCGGCGATCTCGGTGCTCTCGGCCATCGAAGGCCTCAAGGTCGACGCTCCCTCGCTCTCGCCCGTGGTCGTTCCCATCACCATCGCCATCCTTGTCGGCCTGTTCATGATGCAGAAGCAGGGCACCGGCTTCATCGGCCGCATCTTCGGACCTGTCATGCTGGCCTGGTTCGTCGTTCTGGCCGCGCTCGGCATCCACGGCATCGTCAAGGCGCCGGCGGTGCTTGCCGCGCTCAGCCCGCTCTATGCTTTCGACTTCCTGATCCATCAGGACTTCCACGTCTCCTTCGCAATCCTCGGCGCGGCCTTCCTCGCGGTGACCGGCGGCGAGGCGATGTATGCCGACATGGGGCATTTCGGCCGTCTGCCGATCCGGCTCGCCTGGTTCGCGATCTGCCTGCCGGCGCTGGTGCTGAACTATTTCGGCCAGGCCGCGCTGCTGATCACCGATCCCGGCATGATCGAGAATCCGTTCTTCCAGCTCTGCCCCGACAGCCTGCACTACGCGCTGGTCGCGTTCTCCGCCGTTGCGACCGTCATCGCCTCGCAGGCGATCATCTCCGGCGTGTTCTCGCTGACCCAGCAATCGATCCAGCTCGGCTTCCTGCCGCGCATGCAGATCCGCCACACCACGAGCGATGCGATCGGCCAGATCTACGTGCCGCTGGTGAACTGGCTGCTTGCCGCAGCAACCCTCGGCGCGGTGCTGAGCTTCGGCACGTCGGACGCGCTCGCCGGCGCCTATGGCATCGCGGTGTCGCTGCTGATGGCGATCACCACCCTTCTCGCCGCCCTGGTCGCTATGCAGTGGGGCTATTCGCCCTGGCTCGTGGTCGCCGTGAACGGCTTCTTCTTCGTGATCGACGTGATCTTCTTCTCCGCCAACTCGATCAAGTTGTTCGAGGGTGGCTGGTTTCCGTTGCTGCTCGCGGGCCTCGTCGCCTTCCTGATGCTGACCTGGCGCGCCGGCGTCAAGCTCGTCGAAGCTGCGCGCGCAAAACTGCGCCAACCCGAGGAAGACCTGATCGAGACCGCAGTCAACAAGTGCAGCGCGCGCCTGCCCGGCACGGCCGTGTTCCTGGCCTCGGCAGCGAAAGGCGTGCCGCTCGCGCTGACGCAGTTCGTCAAGCACAACCGCGTGCTGCACGAGCGCATTGTCCTCGTCACCGTGCTGATCGAGGAGCTGCCGCACATCGACGACCAGGACCGCGCCGAAGTGATCGAGATCATTCCCGGCATCACCCGCGTGATCCTGCATTACGGCTTCATGCAGAACCCGACGATCTACGAAGGACTGACGCTCGCCTGCCGCCAGGGCAAGCTGCCCGGCATCGACCTCTCCGACATCACCTATTATGTCGGCCGCGAGACCATCATCCCGCGCGAGGACATCCCGGGCATGTGGGTGTGGCGCGAAGGCCTGTTCGCCTTCCTCCAGCGCAACGCCGAACGCTCGGCGGCGTTCTTCGGCGTGCCGACCAGGCAGGTGGTGGAGTTCGGCACGGAGCTGGAGATCTAGCACGGCTCCGCAGCGCTGCCGGAAGCGAGCGCCCATGTCCAGCGATCCGCCTTTGCAGCTGAAGCCCCGGCTGTCGATCTCGGTCGATCAGGCGCAATCGATCGTCCGCAGGGTGGCCTCGCATGCGCTTGTCGACCTGTCGCGAGAGCTTGCGGACGGCGTTTAGAACGGGGCGTTACTCCCCGCTCGCCTCGCCATTCGCGCCGTTGCCGCTCTCGGCCTCCTCCGTGATGTGCTCGACCGAGACGACGTGCTCGTCCTCGGCGGTGTCGAACACGATCACGCCCTGCGTCGAGCGGCCGGCGATACGGATGCCTTCGACCGGGCAGCGGATCAACTGCCCCTTGTCGGTCACAAGCATGATTTGATCGGCATCCTCCACGGGGAAGGACGCGACCAGATTGCCGTTGCGGTTGTTGACGCTCATGGCGACGATGCCTTTGCCGCCTCGGCCCGTGGTGCGGTACTCGTAGGACGAGGTCCGCTTGCCATAGCCGTTGACGGAGACGGTCAGCACGACCTGCTCGGCCGCCGACATCTCGGCATAGCGCTCCTGCGCCAGCTGGAAGCTGCCGGAGGTCTCCTCGGCCTCAGCGTCCGCTGCCGGCTCTTCAGCCGCGGCTTCGCCGGCGACCGCGCGGCGCATCTTCAGATAGGCCGAACGCTCGTCCGAGGTGGTCTCGACATGGCGCAGGATCGCGAGCGAGATCACCTTGTCGCCCTCGCCAAGCGCGATGCCGCGCACGCCCATCGAGGTGCGCCCGGTGAAGACGCGCACGTCGGGAACCGGGAAGCGGATGCACTGGCCGCCGGCCCCAGTCAGCAGTACGTCGTCATGCTCGGTGCAGATCTGGACGTCGACGATCGCTTCGCCGTCGTCGAGCTTCATGGCGATGATGCCGGAGCGGCGGACGTCGACGAAGTCGGACAGCTTGTTGCGGCGGACGTTGCCGCCTGTGGTGGCGAACATCACATCGAGCTGGGCCCAGGTGGATTCATCCTCGGGCAGCGGCATGATGGTGGTGATGCGTTCGCCCTGCTCCAGCGGCAGGATGTTGATCAGCGCCTTGCCGCGCGCATTCGGCGCGGCCATCGGCAGGCGCCAGACCTTTTCCTTGTAGACCTGGCCGCGCGACGAGAAGAACAGCACCGGCGTATGCGTGGACGCCACGAACAGGCGGCTCACAAAATCCTCATCGCGGGTCTGCATGCCGGAGCGGCCCTTGCCACCACGGCGCTGGGCGCGATAGGCCGACAGCGGCACGCGCTTGACGTAACCGGCGTGCGAGACGGTGACGACCATGTCCTCGCGCTGGATCAGGTCCTCGTCCTCGACCTCGCCTTCCTGCTCCATGATCACGGTCTTGCGCGGCGTGGCGAATTCCGCCTTCACCTCAGCGAGCTCGGTCTTGATGATGTCGAGAATCCGGTCGCGCGACTGCAGGATCTCGAGATACTCGCCGATTTCGCCAGCAAGCTTTGACAGCTCGTCGCCAATCTCGTCACGGCCAAGCGCTGTGAGGCGTGCGAGACGCAGTTCGAGGATCGCCTTCGCCTGATCCAGCGACAGGCGGATGGTGCCGTCCTCGTTGATGCGATGGCGGGGATCGTCGATCAGCGTGATGATGTCCTCGACGTCGCGCGCGGGCCAGTCGCGCGTCATCAGGGTTTCGCGCGCAACGGCCGGCGTCGGCGAGTGCCGGATGACCTTGATGATCTCGTCAATGTTAGCGACGGCAATCGCAAGGCCGACCTGCTCATGCGCGCGCTCGCGCGCCTTGCGCAGCTTGTACTTGGTCCTGCGGGTGACGACCTGCTCGCGGAATCCGACGAAGATCGTCAGCATGTCCTTCAGGTTCATCGTCAGCGGGCGGCCCGAATCGAGCGCGACGGCGTTGACGCCGAACGAGGTCTGCAGTGGCGTAAACTTGTAAAGCTGATTGAGCACCACGTCGGGCACGGCGTCGCGCTTGAGCTCAACGACGACGCGGTAGCCGTCGCGGTCGGATTCGTCGCGCAGATCCGAGATGCCCTCGATCTTCTTTTCCTTGTAGAGCTCGGCGATGCGCTCGACCATCGTCGCCTTGTTCACCTGATACGGGATCTCGGTGATGACGATCGCCTCGCGCTCTTTCCTGATCGTCTCGAACTCGACCTTGCCGCGCATCACGATGGAGCCGCGGCCGAGATGGTAGGCGCTGCGGATGCCCTGGCGTCCGAGGATGATGCCGCCGGTCGGGAAATCCGGCCCCGGGATGATGTTGTTGAGCTCGTCGATCGTCAGCGCCGGATTGTCGACCAGCGCGAGGCACGCGTCGATGACTTCGCCGAGATTGTGCGGCGGGATGTTGGTGGCCATGCCGACCGCGATGCCGCCTGCGCCATTGACCAGCAGGTTGGGGAACCGGGCCGGCAGAACCACCGGCTCCTTGGTCGAGCCGTCATAGTTGTCCTGGAAGTCGACGGTCTCGTTGTCGATGTCGTCGAGCAGCTTGAGCGCGATCTTGGTCAGGCGTGACTCGGTGTAGCGCATTGCCGCAGGCGGATCGCCGTCGACCGAGCCGAAATTGCCCTGCCCGTCCACCAGCAGCTCGCGCATCGAGAAAGGCTGCGCCATGCGCACCAGCGCGTCATAGATCGCCTGGTCGCCATGCGGATGGTATTGGCCCATGACGTTGCCGACGATACCGGCCGACTTCTTGTGCTTCTTGTCGGGCGTGTAGCCTTCCTCGTTCATCGAGAACAGGATGCGGCGATGAACCGGCTTCAACCCGTCGCGCGCATCGGGCAGCGCGCGCGACACGATCACGCTCATGGCGTAATCGAGATAGGACTTCTTCATCTCCTCGTAGATCGAAACGGGGCGAATGTCCGAGGGTTGCGCCGGCTGGTCGCCGGGCTTGTTGTCGTCGTCAGCCAAGGGGGAATCCGGTGAAATTTTATCTGGGAATCATATAGCGCATCGAGGCCCTGATAACCACCCTTGCAAGGGTCGAGACAGCGCTTTTTCCGACTGTTTTTCCAGAGACTTAGACCTTGTCCACCACCATCGGGAACGGGGCCCGCACGAGCCGGGCGGAACTGCCCGTTACGCCCCGAAAAACACGCTGTGCATGATGCGCCCGGGCAGCAGCGTGAACAGGCCCGCCACCACCAGCGCGCCGGTGAAAATGAAGATCATGCTCCACCGGTGAGCGACGACGCGATGCGTGTGCGCCCGCCATACCGCAAGCGGCAGCATCACCAGCGTGAAGATCGACAGCAGATGGATCGGGCTGAACGGCCCGACCAGGCGGATCTGGTGGATCCAGAACGACGAGACCGCTACCAGGGCCATCAGCGCCACCCAGATCCAGCCGATCGTCCGGTGTGGCAGCGTACCCTTGGGGGCGGCGAACTGAACGATGCCGAGCACGAAGGCCGCCATCGCCGCGAAGGCGTGCAGCGGGATCGCCGGAGCAGCGTCAAGCAGCGGCGCGAGGCTCATGTGACGCGTCCCTTCGGCCGGGATCGACCATGTGAATATGATTAACATTAAGTTAATACCGTTCACATCGTGGCCCGTCAAAGGCTTCAGGCAGCACATGAGGCCGGCCCGGAAAACCGAGCTCAGCCTGTAAATTGGTAGGAAATCCTGACGCTCTACGCGAGCGCAGCAAAGTTGGAAACGAAACTTGCCCGCCTCAGAACGGGATGTCGTCGTCCATGTCGTTGTTGCGGCCACCGCCGCCGGCGGCAACCGGGCGGCGCGGTGCGCTGCTGACGGGACCCGAGGAGCCGAAATCGCCGCCCGGCTCGTCGCCGAAGCTGCCGCCTCCTCCGCCGCCGCCGCGGCCGTCGAGCATCGTCAGCGTCGAGTTGAAGCCCTGGAGCACGACCTCGGTGGAGTACTTCTCCACGCCGCTCTGATCAGTCCATTTGCGGGTCTGAAGCGCGCCCTCGATGTACACCTTGGCGCCCTTCTTCAGATACTGCTCGGCGACCTTGCACAGCCCTTCGTTGAAGATCACGACACGGTGCCACTCGGTCTTTTCCTTGCGCTCGCCGCTGTTCTTGTCGCGCCAGGTCTCGGAGGTCGCGATGCTCAGATTCGCGATCGGCCGCCCGTCCTGGGTGCGGCGGATTTCCGGATCCTTGCCGAGATTTCCAACCAGAATGACCTTGTTGACGCTTCCCGCCATCGCCGCTCTCCACTCCAAATGCCACTGAATCGAAAAAGGCGCGCCCGCGCTGCCGCCCGTTGGGCCGACCCTATACGCTTACGAGGGCCGATCGGCCCGCTACACCCTCGGTTATCCCCACATATAGCACCGGCCAGACATTTGTTCCAGATTTGTTCCCATCGAAATTGATGCGACCGAAGCGTGCATACGAACACTCTGCCCCGCTATGCACGCCGTCATGAATTGGAACCGAACCGAACCGGAAAACGCTTAACATTCATCAGGTTAAGCGCATGTCAGTTGCCCGCCGACTGTTGCATTCCAGAGACGGACTCGGCCGTCCGATTGGATTACGGTTTTCTCGGAATTGGTTCTGATGGGCGTCGCGCCTGATGGGCCGCTTCGGGGACATCTGAAGCGGACGACACTGGGGAGACTGCAATGAAGAAAATTCTATTCGGTACAATTTGTATTGTTGCAATGGGCCTGTCTGCACCGGCGAGTGCAGCAGATCTTGCGGCTCGTCCCTACACCAAGGCGCCGCCGCCGATGATCGCCACCATCTACGACTGGAGCGGCTTCTACATCGGCATCAACGGCGGCGGCGGATCGAGCCACAAATGCTGGGACAACGTCGTTCTCGGCGGCGGCGCATTCGTGGGCGGCGAAGGCTGCCACAACGCCACCGGCGGCACGGTCGGCGGCCAGGTCGGCTATCGCTGGCAATCGGCCAGCTGGGTGTTCGGCCTCGAAGGCCAGGGCAACTGGGCCGACTTCTCCGGCGACAATGTCAGCAATTTCTTCCTGGCACAGCGTAACCGCTCGCGGATCGACGCCTTCGGCCTGTTCACAGGCCAGATCGGCTATGCCTGGAACAACGTGCTGTTTTACGTGAAGGGCGGCGGCGCCGTGGTCGCGGACAAGTTCGACATCTACACGGCGCCCGGCTTCGTCGGTGCGGGCACCCTGCTCGCCTCAACCAGCGACACCCGCTGGGGCGGCACGGTCGGGGCCGGCCTCGAATTCGGCTTCGCGCCCAACTGGACGGTCGGCGTCGAGTACGATCACATCTTCCTCGGCAACCGGACGCTCACGCTCAACGCACCCGTCGGCGGCGGCGCATTCCAGACCGACCGGATCAGCCAGGACGTCGACATGGGCCTCGTCCGCCTCAACTATCGCTGGGGCGGCCCCATCATCGCGAAGTACTGATCTTCTTGAAATCATTCGGGAATCGAAGGCCGGCCTCGTGCCGGCCTTTTTGTTGCCTGTTCCCGACGGGGAACTATAGGTCAGTGAGTATTACATTTTGTATTTGTTGTGACTTTTGAGAGACACAACTTACAGCTTCAGTGGTGTAAGCACGACATCAGTTGGACCAACGCGTCCGCTGTGCTTCCGACGCACGGAAGACAACAACAGAAACTGGGACTGGGATTACTTGAATATGAAAAAGATTTTGTTGGCTTCGGCCGCTCTGATCGTACTCACCGGCGCCGCTTCGGCTGCCGACCTGGCGGCTCGCCCCTACACCAAGGCTCCGGTCGCGATGGCCTCGGTCTACAACTGGACCGGCTTCTATCTCGGTATCGTCGGCGGCGGCGCCTGGGAAGCCGCCTCTGGCGACCCGAAGATGAAGGGTGGCTTCGTCGGCGGCACCGCCGGCTACAACTGGCAGACCGGCAACGTCGTGTTCGGTATCGAGGCTGACGGCGCCTGGGCTGACGTCAACGCTTCTGCCGCTGGTGTCGTTATCGTTCCCGGCCTCGGCGCGATCCCGACCAGCGTGAGCTCGAAGACGGATGCAATGGGCACCGTGCGCGGCCGTATCGGCTATGCCGTCAACAACGTCCTGTTCTACGGCACGGGTGGTTACGCCTGGATCGACAACAAGATCACCGCCACCCTCGGCGCTGCGTCGATCTCGGACAGCAAGTTCCACTCCGGTTGGACCGTCGGCGCGGGCATCGAAGCGTTCTTCGCTCCGCAGTGGTCGGTCAAGGGCGAGTATCTCTATCGCAGCCTGGCCGGCGAGACGTACTTCGGCGCCATTCCCACCGGCACGATCAACTTCCACACCGTGCAGGTCGGCGTGAACTATCACTTCAACGGCCCGGTCGTCGCCAAGTACTGAGCTGAGGCTCCAACGCCATCACGTCACGAAAGGCCGGCCTCGCGCCGGCCTTTTTGTTGTTCCTTCCGTCCCGATCTCCAGGCGCTGCTGCCAAGTCCCGCCAGCGCGCCAACAATCCGTTGACGATTCGCAAGTCCCTCTGGAAATCCGTCTCCGTTCTTCCTACGTTCGCCTGCATACCCATTGGCGCCGATCCCGGTTCCGGGCGAAGCGCGCCCGAACGTTGGCGCGGTCGCTCGCTCGTGGGATTCCTTGAGGGCAACGCGGATGGATGAAGTGATCAAGGCGAAGCGCCAACAGCAGAACGCGGGATCACACCTGCGCGCAATTACGATCCGCGGCGCGCGCGAGCACAACCTCAAGAACATCGACGTCGAGATTCCCCGCGACAAGCTCGTGGTGTTCACCGGGCTATCGGGCTCCGGCAAATCCTCGCTCGCCTTCGACACCATCTACGCCGAGGGCCAGCGCCGCTACGTCGAGTCGCTCTCGGCCTATGCGCGCCAGTTCCTGGAGATGATGCAGAAGCCCGACGTCGACCAGATCGACGGCCTGTCGCCGGCGATCTCGATCGAGCAGAAGACGACGTCGAAGAACCCGCGCTCGACGGTCGGCACCGTCACCGAGATCTACGATTACATGCGCCTGCTCTGGGCGCGCGTCGGCGTGCCCTATTCGCCCGCCACGGGCCTGCCGATCGAGAGTCAGACCGTGTCGCAGATGGTCGATCGCGTGCTGGCGCTGCCCGAGGGCACCCGCCTCTATCTGCTGGCGCCTGTCGTGCGCGGCCGCAAGGGCGAGTACCGCAAGGAGCTCGCCGAATGGCTCAAGAAGGGCTTTCAGCGCGTCAAGATCGACGGCGCCTTCTACGAGCTCGCGGAAGCGCCTAACCTCGACAAGAAATTCCCGCACGACATCGACGTCGTCGTCGACCGCATCGTGGTGCGCGCCGATATCGGCCAGCGCCTGGCTGAGAGCTTCGAGACCGCGCTGAAGCTCGCCGAGGGCCTTGCCGTCGTCGAGTATGCCGACGCACCGGCTGCTGCTGCGCCTGCCGAAGAGAAAAAGAAGACGGCAAAAATCCACGACAAGAGCGGGCCCGAGCGCATCCTGTTCTCGGAAAAGTTCGCCTGCCCCGTCTCCGGCTTCACCATTCCGGAGATCGAGCCCAGACTCTTTTCCTTCAACAACCCCTACGGCGCGTGCCCTGCCTGCGGCGGCCTCGGCGTCGAGCAGCATGTCGACGAAGACCTCGTCATCCCGGACAAGGAGCTCGCGATCGGCAAGGGCGCGATCGCGCCCTGGGCCAAGTCGTCGTCGCCCTATTACACGCAGACGCTGACGGCGCTCGGCAAGCACTACAAGTTCACCCTGACGACCAAGTGGAAGGATCTGCCCAAGAAGACGAGAGACGCGATCCTCCACGGCTCCGGCGAGGACGAGATCAAGTTCTCCTACGAGGACGGCGTCCGTTCCTACGACACCAAGAAGCCGTTCGAAGGCGTCATCACCAATATCAACCGCCGCTATCGCGAGACCGAAAGCGAGTGGGCGCGCGAGGAGCTGGCAAAGTATTTCCACGACGTACCCTGCGGCGCCTGCAACGGCTTCCGGCTGAAGCCCGAGGCCCTGTGCGTCAAGGTCGGGGCCAAGCATATCGGCGAGATCTCGGAGCTGTCGGTCAGGAAGGCCGGCGAGTGGTTCGAGACCGTGCCCGACGCGCTGAACAAGCAGCAGAACGAGATCGCCGGGCGCATCCTCAAGGAAATCCGCGAGCGCCTGACCTTCCTGCTCGACGTCGGCCTCAACTACCTCACCCTCTCCCGCTCCTCCGGCACGCTGTCCGGGGGCGAGAGCCAGCGCATCCGGCTGGCTTCCCAGATCGGCTCGGGTCTGACTGGCGTGCTCTACGTGCTGGATGAGCCTTCGATCGGCCTGCATCAGCGCGACAACGCGCGCCTGCTCGACACGCTGAAGCGCCTGCGCGACCTCGGCAACACCGTGGTCGTGGTCGAGCATGACGAGGACGCGATCCGGCTCGCAGACTACGTGCTCGACATCGGCCCCGGCGCCGGCATGCATGGCGGCAACATCGTCGCCGAAGGCACGCCCGACGAGATCATGCGCAACCCGAAATCGCTGACCGGCAAATATCTCACCGGCGAGCTCGAAGTCGAGGTGCCGGAGCGGCGTCCGCCGAACCATCGCCGCACCATCAAGGTGGTGAACGCGCGCGGCAATAACCTCAAGAACGTCACGGCCGAGATTCCGCTCGGCCTGTTCACCGCCGTCACCGGCGTCTCCGGCGGCGGCAAGTCGACGCTGCTGATCGACACGCTCTACCGCGCCATCGCGCGCAAGCTCAACGGCGCCAGCGAAGGCGCCGCGCCGCACGACCGCATCGAGGGTCTCGAGCACATCGACAAGATCATCGACATCGACCAGTCGCCGATCGGCCGCACTCCGCGCTCGAATCCGGCGACCTATACCGGCGCCTTCACACCGATCCGCGAGTGGTTCGCGGGCCTGCCCGAAGCCAAGGCGCGCGGCTACGAGCCCGGGCGCTTCTCCTTCAACGTCAAGGGCGGCCGTTGCGAGGCGTGCCAGGGCGACGGCGTCATCAAGATCGAGATGCACTTTTTGCCCGACGTCTACGTCACCTGCGACGTCTGCAAGGGCAAGCGCTACAACCGCGAGACGCTGGAAGTCCTGTTCAAGGGCAAGAGCATCGCCGACGTGCTCGACATGACCGTCGAGGAAGCCGCCGAGTTCTTCAAGGCGGTGCCGCGCGTGCGCGAGACATTCCAGACGCTGCACCGCGTCGGCCTCGACTACATCCATGTCGGCCAGCAGGCGACCACGCTCTCAGGCGGCGAAGCCCAGCGCGTCAAGCTGGCAAAGGAGCTGTCCAAGCGCGCCACCGGCCGCACCCTCTACATCCTGGATGAGCCCACGACCGGCCTGCACTTCCACGACGTCAAGAAGCTGCTGGAGGTGCTGCACGAGCTGGTCGCGCAGGGCAACACGGTCGTCGTCATCGAGCACAATCTCGAAGTCATCAAGACCGCGGACTGGGTCATCGACCTCGGCCCCGAGGGCGGCGACGGCGGCGGCGAGATCGTCGCCTGGGGTCCACCCGAGGACATCGTGAAAGCACAGCGGAGCTACACGGGCAAGTTCCTGGAGCCGGTGCTGAAGAAGGCAAGGAAGCCGAAACGACGGAGCACGAGCGAGGCGGCGGAGTAGATCGAAACCGTAGGGTGGATCAGCGAAGCGTAGTCCGCCTGCGCTCTTCTCGTGAGACCGGTGCCGACATGCCTGCTGGACTTGTGCAAACCTATCGCGCCTTCGCTCGCAACAATGCCTGGGCGAACCATCGCCTGCTCACAGCGTGCGCCGGCCTCAGCCAGGCCGAGTTCGAAGCCCGGCGAACCGGGTTCTTCCCGAGCCTGCAGCGCACGCCGAACCACATCTATGTCATCGACCTCTTTTACGTCGATGCCCTTGAGGGTGGCTGGCTCGGACCACGCGCCTGGCAAAACGAAGTGCCGCACGGTTCGCTCTCCGAATTGAAGCCTGCCCAAGCTGCCATGGACAAGCGCCTGCTCGCTATCTGCGATGCGCTGACGCCTGAACGTCTTGACGACTCGGTCCGGATCAACCGCGACACCCGGGTCCAGACCGAGCGTCGCGACCGGCTGCTCATGCATCTCTTCCAGCATCAGATTCATCATCGCGGACAGGCGCACGCGATGATGTCCGAAACAGCTGTTGCCCCGCCGCAGCTCGATGAATTCTTCGCGGAAGGAGAAGCCCCGCTTCGGGCGGCCGAGTTTGCCGATCTCGGTTGGACCGAGGAGATCGTATGGAAATCCTAGCGGTGTAATTTCTCCTCCATGCCCTTCTCCCTCGCCATCTTCGATCTCGACGGCACCCTCGTCGACAGCTTCCCGTGGTTCCTGCGCACCATCAACGACGTCGCCGACCGCTTCGGCTTTCGACGCGTGCGGGATGAGGATATCGAGGGACTGCGGCATGCTTCGACGCGCGAGATACTCAAGCAGCTCGAGGTGCCCTTGTGGAAGCTGCCGGCGATCGCGCGCTATGCGCGGCGGCTGAAGGGAGAAGCCGCTAGCGAGATTTCGCTGTTTGCAGGGGCCGAGGCGATGCTGCGGACGCTGGCGGAGACTGGCGTGCAGCTCGCGCTGGTGACCTCGGACAGCGAGGTCAATGCGCGGCAGAAGCTCGGCGCATCGGCCGCGCTCTTCCAGCATTTCGACTGCGCGGCTTCGGTGTTCGGCAAGCCCGCGAAATTCCGCCGCGTGATCCGGCGCGCCGGCGTTACCCCGGACAATGTCGTTTCGATCGGTGACGAGGTCCGCGACATCGAGGCGGCGCGTGCGGTTGGGATTGCCTGCGGCGCCGTCAGCTGGGGCTATGCCGCGCCGGCCGCGTTGAGAGCTCTTGCGCCAGATTACGTGTTCGCGCAGATGGATGAGATCGCGGATGCGGTCGGCCGGATGCCGGCAACAATTTGAAACGCAATCGCCTGCGGCTCAAGGAGACGGTGATGACACTCACGGATGCAGCCCGCCTCAAACTGCTCACCCCGCCGGCCGGCCGGTTGCGCGTCGTGCTCGACACCGACACCTACAACGAGATCGACGACCAGTTTGCGCTGGTGCAGATGCTGCTGTCGCCGGAACGATTCGACGTCGAGGCGATCTACGCCGCGCCGTTCTTCAACGCGCGTGCAGAAAATCCCGGCCACGGCATGGAGCTGAGCTATCAGGAGATCCTGCGCCTGCTGGAGCGCCTGAACGTCGCGCCTGGTGGCCTGGTTCATCGCGGCGTCACCGATTATGTCGGGCCCGGCAAGGCGGCGCGGCCAGCCCCCGCCGTGGACGACCTCGTTGCCCGGGCCCGCGCGGGCTCGCCTGACAATCCGCTCTACGTCATCGCAATCGGCGCCATCAGCAACGTCGCCTCGGCGCTGCTCAGGGCGCCTGACATCATCGACCGCATCGTGGTGGTCTGGCTTGGCGGCCACGCCCTGGAATGGCCAGATACGATCGAGTTCAACCTCAAGCAGGACGTCGGTGGCGCCCAGGTGCTGCTCGACAGTGGTGTGCCGCTCGTTCTGGTGCCGTGCCGGGGTGTCACCTCGCGCCTTCATTCGACGGTGCCGGAGATCGAGCGCTACGTCGAACCGCATGGCAGCATCGGCGCGTTTCTCGCCATGCGCTTCAAGGAGTATTCGTCCGATCACATGGGCTGGGCCAAGGAAATCTGGGACATGGCGCCGGTGGGCTGGCTGCTGAACCCAGCATGGGCGCCGAGCGTGATCGTCCCGGCTCCTGTCCTCACGGAGCAGATGACGTGGAGCGTTGACCGAAGGCGCCATCCGATCCGCTACGTGACCTATGTGGACCGCAATCCGATCCTGAGGGATTTCTTCGTGAAGCTGGAAGCGTTTGCCCGCGCAAAATGAGCCCCGTCATCTCGACGTGCCCACCACACCTCGTGTTGCCTGACGGGCAAAACACGCGAGATCGAGGTCAACACGTCTTGATCGAAATAATTCGCTTTACTAAAATTCGGAAATACAACATCATTCGCCCATCCCAACCCGGCCGAGGGGCGCTATCGCGATCGTCACGACACGCGGGAGGGGACGTGGTGGACGTGGGTCACATCGGCGCAAAGGGTTTGCAGGGCGGGCAACCGTGAGCAAGACCTCGCGCACACGACCGGTGTGATCCGCGTACGGCAAAATCGTGTGGTCCTGGCGCCCGGAGCCTGTGCGCCAAGCCCTGTGGTGACGTGCGATGTCCGACCGGACGCGCACATCAGCCATCTGCAGGGCGACGGGGGCAATAGTGCATCGCTCCCCGGGGAGATCACGACATAAGCCGTCAACCCACTGCGCAGGGAAGGCCGGTTGTTTGGCTTCACCTGTATGCCGCTGTGCAGCCTCTTGTAGCGCAGATATCGCACAGTGGACCGCGGGTGCCAGCCGGCACCCGGCCTTCCCTGCGCCCTCGGCACCTTCGAGGGCGGTGATTCCAGCAGAGCTCGGGCATGACGTGCCGCGAGAGCGTGAAACTGTGTCTGCGATTTCAAGGGCCAATTTGAAGTCGAACCTTGCGCCGAGACCGCCATTGCGAGCGCCGCGAAGCAATCCAGAGTGCCCCCGCGGAAAGATTCTGGATTGCTTCGTTGCAAGTGCTCCTCGCAATGACGACGGAAGCAGCGCCCCGCGCCTATTCCGCCAGCGTCGCCTCGACGAACCCGCGTGGGTCGTCGCAGAATTCGCGCATGACCCGGTAGTGATCGGTCTGCTCCACGGTAACAGGCTCGAGGCCGTATTTCCCCAACCGAAGCAGCTGCGCATGGGGATAGGCCATCAGGAGAGGTGCATGGGTCGCCATGATGACCTGGCAAATGCGGGACTCGTCCATACGCCGCAGCAGCTTGAGGAATTCGATCTGCCGCGCCGGCGACAGCGCCGATTCAGGCTCGTCGAAAATGAAGATGCCTTGCCGCTGGCAGCGCTCCTCGAAAAAGCGCAGAAAGCCTTCGCCGTGCGAGTGCGACAGGAAATCGGGACCGACCTGACCAGTATCACGCGCGGCCTTGTCCAGATATCGCGCGACCGAGAAAAAACTCTCAGCGCGAAAGAACCAGCCGTTGGTGATCTTCGGCAGCCAGCTCGCGCGCAGCGCTTTGGAAAGTTGGCCGCCCATCTTTTCGCGCGCTTCGGAGTGATCGACGGGCATGTAGCCCTTCCCGCCACCGGCATCGTCATAGCCGGCGAGAGCGGCGATACCCTCCAAGATCGTCGACTTGCCGGTGCCGTTTTCGCCGACGATGATTGTGATCGCGGCCTCGAAGTTGAACTCGAAATCATCCGGAAAGATGGGCAAGCAAAACGGATAAGCATCGCGATCGCGAACCTGCGACGGATCGAGCCAGACCCGCTTCAGATATGGCGCAGGCAGGTTGATCGTGCGATTGCCTCTTCGGCCCATTGCCGCCTCCCCGCCCGGTTTGCTCCGCTCGACGCCGATCGGAACATAACGGGAACGCTGCTGGCAGGCAAGTGGTATGGACGGACCGGCACAAGCCTCAGGCGTGCGCTAATCCAGCGCCTCCAGCACCAGCTCCATCGTCATCAGCACGGGATTGTCGCCGCGGACGAGGCGTCCCTCGGCGATGCCGCCAGTGTAGTCGATAAGGGCGACGTCGAGCGCGGCTTCCAGCACCCCGGGAGCACCAGGCGCAACCGTCCCGGCAGTGATCGCCAGCTCCGTGGCGAACGGCTCGGTCACGCCGCCATGGGTGAAGCGCGCGCCGACGGTCGAGCCGACGCCGCCGTGGATTTTTGCGCGCGCAATTCGGTGGGCGTGGCAGAACGCCTCGAGGCAACCGGCAAAATCCTGGTTCGGGCGCAGCCGCAGCGCGAAGGCACGGCTGGTCGTGCGCGCGCCCGAGTTCGCGGAAACGACCGGCCCGAACAGCTTGAAATTGGTCTCGGGGTCTGGCTCGGCGGCGAACATCGCGCCGTCGACGCCGAACGCCTGGACCTCGAACGGCTCGGCGACGACAGTCTCGTCCGGGAGCATGTGGCCGCCGCTCACCTTACCGTCGGCCTCGGTCCACAGCCCATGGCAATGAAAGAACGGCGCACCGTCGCGAACGCCGAGCGTCATGCTGCCGAGTCTGGTGTGGCTCACTCCCGCGGGCCGATAGGTGTCGCTATAGAACGCCGCGTTTTCGCCGGTCTTCGACAGCGCCGGCATCACGTAGCCGAACGGTCCGAGCGCGCCCGCGGTGAAATTCAGCACGCCGCCGGCAAAGCCCTCAGCCGCAAAACCGCGGCGCGCGGCCTCGAGCAGCGGCAGGCCGGCTTGAAGTGTGAACGAGAAGCCGCGCCCCCTTGCCTCCACCCATTGGATACGTTCAGTAACCGGCGCGCCCGGCTGCTTGATGCTCCGCATGCCCCGCGCTCAGCCCGCCTTGGTCTTGTCGAGATCGAGCAGCCCGCGCGCCTCGAGCTCGTCGCGCACCATGCGCTTCGGCACCTTGCCGTAGCCGGATTTCGGCAGTGCCTCCCAGAAGAAGAACCGCTTCGGCATCTTGTAGCGAGGGACCTTCGGCGAGAGGAACGCCGCCATCTCGGATTCGCTCACAGCCTTCGCACCCTCGCGCGGAACGCAGACGGCGACGCCGACCTCGCCCCAGGTCGCGTCGGGCACGCCGAGCACCGCGACCTCGCCGACCGCGGGATGCGTCAGGATCTTCTCCTCGATCTCGCGCGGATAGATGTTGGAGCCGCCGGAGATGTACATATCGGAGGCGCGACCGGTGATGTAGACGAACCCCTCCTCGTCCATGTGGCCGAGATCGCCGGTGCGGAACCAGCCATTGCGAAAGGCCTTCGCATTGGCTTCAGGATTGTCGTAATAGCCCGCGAGCACCGCGGGCCCGATCACGCAGATCTCGCCGCTCTGGTTCGCCTGGACCTCGCGGCCCTCGTCGTCCTGGATCGAGACCTGCATGCCGGTGCGCTCGAAGCCGCAGGTGCCGATCTTCGCATGCGGACCGTCCTCGGGGTCGTGCAGCGCCGCCGGCAGCACCGTGATGTTGCCGGTAACCTCGCCGAGGCCGAAATACT